>CADBEA010000003.1 GCA_902793635.1 uncultured Erysipelotrichaceae bacterium
GGACACCCTTGAGTTTGGCTAAGCCTTAGGGGTTACCACCCTTGGTTGGAGGTACGTTTCAACCTCCGAGATATGTGCCATGCCCGGCACACCAAAAAACAGAGAGTTCATCTGAACCCTCTGTTTTCTGATGTAAGAAACTCTAATTATTTCAGTTCGGAGAAGTACTTGATTGTACGAACCATCTGAGATGTGTAGGAGTTCTCGTTGTCATACCAGGCAACAACCTGTACCAGGAAGGAACCATCATCCATCTTGGCAACCATTGTCTGGTTAGCATCGAACAGAGAACCATACTTCATACCGATGATGTCGGAAGAAACGAGCTTTTCTTCTGTGTAGCCGAAGGACTCGTTTGTAGCAGCTTTCATAGCAGCGTTGATGCCTTCAACAGTAACATCGCCCTTAACAACTGCGTGCAGGATCGTTGTGGAGCCTGTCGGAGTCGGAACTCTCTGTGCAGCGCCGATGAGCTTGCCGTTCAGTTCAGGAATAACAAGGCCGATAGCCTTTGCAGCACCTGTGCTGTTCGGAACGATGTTGGCAGCACCAGCTCTGGCTCTCTGGACATCGCCTTTTCTCTGCGGTCCGTCGAGGATCATCTGGTCGCCTGTGTAAGCATGAACAGTTGTCATGATACCGGACTGAATCGGAGCATAGTCGTTCAGAGCCTTTGTCATCGGAGCCAGGCAGTTTGTTGTGCAGCTAGCTGCGGAGATAACTGTGTCTGTCGGCTTCAGTGTTGTGTGGTTGGTGTTGAATACGATTGTCGGCAGATCGTTTCCTGCAGGAGCAGAGATAACAACCTTACGGGCGCCAGCCTTGATGTGAGCTTCAGCCTTAGCCTTGCTTGTGTAGAAACCTGTGCACTCGAGAACTACGTCAACCTTCAGTTCACCCCATGGGAGTTCCTCTGCATTCGGCTTAGCATAGATCTGCAGTGTCTTGCCGTCTACTGTGATGGTGTTAGCTTCATCATCAGCTGTAACTGTGTGAAGGTTTTCACCGATCTTGCCACAGTAGCCACCCTGTGCTGTGTCATACTTCAGCAGGTGAGCCAGCATGGAAGGCTTTGTTAAGTCGTTGATAGCAACTACTTCATAGCCCGGAGCGCCGAACATCTGTCTGAAAGCCAGACGGCCGATACGGCCAAAACCATTAATTGCAACTCTTACATCTGTCATATTGTCTTTTAAAGACCTCCTTATGTCGCTATTAAAATTATAAGATTTAGCACTTTTATAGTCAATTATCATTGCGGGTATTTCGTGAAGAAATCCACAAAAATACGGCTGTTTCAGAAGCTCTCGGCAGCTTCTGATGCATCTTCGCTTTCTTTGTCTTCCTGCACCTGTTCCAGCTGCAGCCAGTCGGAATTCGGACGGGTGATCTGGCGGGCATCCTGGTAGGCCATAGCCATCGTTAAGATCGTCTGTCCCTGATAATTTCCGTTGGCCAGCTGTTCGATGACGAGGGCCGCATCAGCTTCCGGTTTGTCACCGACAAGGTTCAGCGGCAGCAGCAGACTGAGGGAATTATTACGGGGATAATAGATCGGCACGGCTGTCTTGTAATTCCAGGATGCGTATTTGACAGCTGTGTCGACCGCCCGTTTCAGACCGTCTTCCAGATCGCGCATCAGCCTGTCGCTGCTGACGATATATTTGCGGATCTGACCAAACGGCTTCTCGTCCCGGTACATCTTTTTCAGTTCCGTATCATAGGAAAGCTGATACTCGATGAATTCCCGCGGCAGTCTTGCCATGTTGTCGAGCAGGATGTGTTCATAATCACAATACAGTTCCTTTTCGGTATTGAAGAACAGGTCGGCTGCCTTCTCGGGTTTGATGTATTTCGGCGGATTCGGATATCTGCTGATACGGCGGTTGAGATCTTTGCCGTTGTCGCCTTTTCCGCGGCAGGCAAAGTAAGCAATCGTCCATTTTCTTTCAAAGACGTCATTGATATCCCGGTTCGGTTCCAGAAGGCAATAGATCGGGTCATAGGCTCTGTCCACCAGACCGGTATTGAAGACACCGTAGCCGTCCTCTTCATAGACATCCCCGTCCAGCCGGGCTTTGTAGAAACTGTACTTCAGATAATTGATGAGAATTCTCTTACTGCGGGACTTGTCGTCCTTATAATCCCAGTTTTCCGGCAGTGCCAGTTCACTGAGCTCCTGGGTCACCTTGTTCCAGTCTCCCACAAAAACCTGCCTCAGCATTTCCTTGTCCGGACTGCTGGCTCCGACCAGCGCCAGCACGAATGTGTCATGACCCGGTGTCTTGTTCAGGCATGCTTTCAGCGGCACGCCTTTGCCGTCCTTGACATTCAGTTCCACGTCGATCTCATACCTCTCGCCGCGGCGGGTCGTATAGATCTGGTGGCTCTCCTTCTGTTCGGAATATCTTTCCAGAATGAACTCCTTCAGGGAATTGATCGAGAGTTCTTCGCCCATGGCTGTTTCCAGGGCAGTTCGCTTGTCATCTTCTTTCTTCAGATGATCCACCAGCTTGCCCGGCACCAGCATCGTCTGCCGCAGTTCTTCCGGATCCGGCAGTGACTCGATCCTCCGCAGGGTGCCGTGCGAATCATATTTGCCGATCAGTTTCAGAGTCGCATAGAAATGTTTCTGCTCATCCATGTGGCAGTGCTTCACTTCAAAGGTATAGATTTCCCCTTCCTGCAGGCTGTTGTAGTCAACATTGACATCATCTCTTCCCAGTTTGCCGTACAGTGTCGGTCCGAGTGATACCAGTGAGTATTCTCCCAGCCGTTTCTTCAGCGGCACGCTGATCTGATCGCCTTTTTTATAGCTGCGCATGAAGCCTTCTGCTTCTGAGGCGAGGAAAGCAACGTTCGCCCGGGCCGGCTTGACGAAGAAAGCTCCTTCGTTGGCTCTGATCCAGCGATATTCACCCTGGGCAAGCGCCTCCAGGAACTGGGGATTCACATTCTTTTTGACGAGTGTATAAACATTGCCGTCGGTGGCATTCAAAAACATTCTGTCATCGGCGTCTTTGCCAAGTCTTGCATAACGGTAGATCTTGACGGAAGATGGTTCGACAGTTGCTTTGCTGTCGTCCGCGGACTGTTCAGCCTCATTCACATCAACAGCCGGCTGTTCCGCTTCTTTCATTTCTTCCGTTGTCTGTTCTTCAGCTGTTTCTTCAACAGACTCCTCGGTTACTGTTGTCGCTTCGGCAGGTTTTACATTTTCCGTCGCTTCTTCAACAGGCTGGACGGTTTCCGTCACTTCTTCAGCCGGCTGTTCAGGTTCCTGATACTCACTGTCTGCAGCAGATGCTGTGAACCAGCCGTGATTCAGTTCTGTTTTGATAAACGGCAGCTGCGGCAGAATCTTTGTCAGGCTTTTGATACCGAAGTATTCCTTGGTAAAACCGCCCTTCTGCATCACGGCCAGCATCTTCGGCAGTTTATCATCGCCGCTTTCGCCATAGGCTTCTTTCAGCAGCTGCAGAATCTGCTGTTTGTCCGCTTCACTGACAACAACATCCTGTTCCTTGCTGGCGGCTGCGGGGGCTGTGCCGGTTCCATCCTTGACGAAGACGGCTTTGTTATTGGCATACTTCACAAACGGCAGCTGCGGCAGGATCTTCGTCAAGCTCTTGATACCGAAGCGTTCTTTGGTAAAGCCGCCTTTCTGCATCACCGCCAGCATTTTCGGCAGATCGTCTTCCTGGCCGTCTTCATAGACCGCCGCCAGCAGGTCGAAGATTTCCTTCTTCTCTTCATCACTCAGGACGACCGCGGCTGCCTTTTCTTCTTCTGCTGTTTCTTTTTCATATGGCTCATGGAACAGAACGACCGCTTTCAGACGGCCGACTGCTTCCGCCGCATGATTCTTGGCCCGCTGCAGGCCATAGGCAGAAGCGGTATCCTTTTTGGTAATATATTCTCTTTTATACTGGTTATAAATTTCCGCGTATTTGAAATATTCCTGCAAAGCCGCCAGCGGTTCTGCCGCTTCCTCCATACCGCCCTGGTACAGTTCCTGCAGCCTTCCTTCCGCTTTTTTAAGATCCTGCGGTATGCCGCGTCCAAAGATCTCCATCATTGCCGTATTGAAAACGGCATGGCAGTCACTCATGGCAGAATAGATCTGATACGCTTCCGTATACTGCCGGTTCTGATAGTATTCTGCCGCATCCTGAAATAAAGCCATAGTTCCTCCTTTTGCTGTATTTACAATTGTTATATATACTTTTCTGCTGTAATATCCTTCGAAAAAAGACAGAACTATCTGTCTTTTATGCGAATTCGTTCATATTCAGCGGCCGCTGGCTGATCGCGAAGGCCTCTTCGACCGTTGCCACCCGTTTATTGAAAAGCCGGGAGAAAAGCTGGGCGTCATTGAGCCGCACCATGGTCGAACCGTATGTCTTTGTCTTCGCTTCCGGGAAGAGCTTCTGCAGGTTCTCCGCCTCGGAAACATGCAGGTGGATGATTCTTCTTTCCTGCAGCGCCGCGTTGCACAGTTTCATCAATGACATCGAGTCGAGATAAACGATCTCCTCGACGCAGAGTTCATTGCCCTGCGGGATCATCACGGCATAGCCGCGGATCTGATCCTTGCCGTTGTAGTAGGCGACGATCTTGCCGCCTTCGGCAATGATTTCTTTTTTATAATTCACGAAGTATTCGAGATCCCGGGCATAGAAGCCGTTGAATCTGCGGATAAAGACGGAATATACTTTCAGAAGATCGATCGGTGTCGGTTCATACGCGCAGCCGAAATTGGTAATGCGCTTGACGTCCTTGCGTTCCAGCCGGACATCGGTGCGCTGATAGATCGTCCGGAAGCCAAACGGTTCATAGATCACCGGTGACTCCGACTGGATCAGGGTCAGCAGTTCCGAATGCTCACAGGCATCCAGCACCACTTCCATCAGTTCCTGCATATGTCCCTTGCGCTGATATTCCGGCAATGTCGCGACACCCATGATCATGGAAGCCTGCAGCACCCGGTCGTTGAACATCACCGCATGGGGATTGCGGATCAGAGTGGAGACGATCTTGCCGTCGGTGATATTTACATAGCAGTTTTCCGGCTGATACACGTTTTTGAAGAAATAATCCAGATAACGGGTATCCTCATTCGGAAAACAGATGCTGAATATATCCTTGATTTCAGCGGTCTGATCCGCTGTTGCTTTTTTAATCATAATGAAGTCCTCTGTAACACTGTAATCATACACGAGAATCAGCTGCCGCCGCTGATTTTTTCTGCCAATTCATGAATTCTGACAAAACGGTGCTTCATGCCGGATTTGGATACGGCGGCCCCGGTCCGGCGTTCATAGATCGCCGCCAGTTCGTTGAGTGAACTTTCCGGAAATTCTTTCCGAAGCGCGATTACGTCCTTGAGTTTGTCATCCAGTTTTTCGATCCGTTCCGCTTCTTCCAGAATGCGGATATCCTCCAGCTGTTTTTTTGCGGCCGCCTGCGATTTCATTTCGTTGGCGACATCCATGTTGTTCAGTCTTGTGATCGAATTGGAAAAATCGCGGGAAATACGGATGTTCTCAAATTTCATGACCGCCTGGTCAGCCTCGATAATACGCAGGAAATCACCGATTTTTTCCGCCGCTTTGACATAAACGACGAATTTGCTGCGGCGCGTTGTGCTTTTCGCCCTGATATCAAACCGTTCCAGAAGACGGATCAGAAACTGGGCATGCTCGTCCGTGCTGGTCACGATTTCCAGGTGGTACTGGGTCTTTTCCGGCGGATTGATACTGCCGGATGCCAGAAAAGCACCGGCCAGATAGGCACGGGCGTTATTGTCCGTCTGCACGATCCTGGCCAGGGGTTTGTCCAGCAGTCCGCGGGAACTGTAAATCCCGAGATCCTTTAAGATTTCCTGGGCAGACGAAAGGATCCGCAGGCCATATACCCGGTTTTTCTTCAGGTTCATCTTGCGTTTGACGAACATTTCGATATCCGTGTCATAGCGGTCTTTGATCAGTGAAAAGACACGCCTGGCAACCGCCGCGTTTTCCACGCTGATCAGAAGCGTCATGCCGCGGGCGGAAAGTGACAGGGACGAGCACATCTGCACCAACGCCGAAAGCTCAGCTCTGGCATCACTGCCTTCCATGACCTTCTGGGCAACTTCCTGTTTGATTTCCGAGGCAAAAGACATCAGAGTTCCTCCAGCAGCCGGCGGATCGCCTTCTCAATGCACAGGGAATCATGACGGATCAGTTCCCTGTCAAAGGCGAGCAGCTGCTCGGGGATAATCTGATAGTCATGTTCCTGCTGACGAAGGGAAACCGGTGTGCTGCCTTCCTTCGCATATTTCTGCACTACCTTTTCCGGCAGGCTGTCACTGGCAACGATCACCGCGTCCACCGGCGCACCGTGATCTTTCAGAGCCTGTACGTGATCTTCCACCATATAGCCGTCCGTTTCACCGGGCTGTGTCATGGCGTTGCAGAAATAGACCTTGCGGCCCTTCGCTTTCTGCAGTGCCTTGCGGATATCGGGAATGATCACGTTCGGCAGGATACTGGTATATACCGATCCGATTCCGTAGATGATCAGATCCGCTTCCCGAATGGCCTTGATGGCATCCGGTGTGGCGTGTACCGGCACGTCATAGAAAACCTTGCGGATATGATTGGAACGGTCGGGAATGTTCGCCTCGCCTTTGACGATGACATCGTCTTCCATCAAAGCGAACAGGGAAATGACCTGGGTGGTTGCCGGAATGATATTTCCTTTGACGTTGAGGACTTTGCCGATGGTCTGCACAGCTTCCAGAAAGGAGCCGCACTGGTCGGTC
Source organism: uncultured Erysipelotrichaceae bacterium (assembly GCA_902793635.1). Taxonomy (GTDB): domain Bacteria; phylum Bacillota_I; class Bacilli_A; order Erysipelotrichales; family Erysipelotrichaceae; genus Bulleidia. Next base: position 6,809 of record CADBEA010000003.1, read on the forward strand.
ATGGCTGTCAGGATCAGGTTGCCGAGATTGTGTCCGGCCACGTCTTCCTCATCGCCTTTGTCGTCGACAAAACGATAGTCCATCAGGGTGCTCATCAGTGATTCACTCTCAGCCAGAGCGATCATGACGTTGCGGATGTCACCCATCGCGGGAATATGAAACTTCCGGCGCAGACGGCCGGTGCTGCCGCCGTCGTCAGCGACAGTAACAATGGCTGTAATATCCAGGTTGTCAATATTCTTGATACCGCGGCAGATCGCCGACTGGCCGTGGCCGCCGCCGATAATCACCGCTTTTTTTCTTCTCGGTCTACTCATGGATCCATTCCTTTTCATCACGATGCTCAAGATAGCAATTGTAGCTTTCCTTGTAGTGGTCGTACAGATAATTGGCGATGGCTACACTGCGGTGCTGGCCGCCGGTGCAGCCAACTGCCACAGTGAAGTGGTTTTTGCCCTCTTTGGCATACTGATCAAAGGCATAGTCGGTAAAGCTGAGAAACTTTTCCAGGAATTCCTGGGTTTCCGGTTTGTCGATGACATAGTCATAGACTTCCTTGTCATTGCCGGAATAGGGCCGCAGCGCGACGACCCAGAACGGGTTCGGCAGAAAACGGACGTCGACCATCAGGTCGGCATCCATCGGAACACCGTATTTATAGCCAAAGGAAAGAAAGGAGATCGAGAAATTCGGAATCGCCGATTTGGAGAAATATGACTCGATCTTGCGGCGGAATTCCTTTTCAGCCAGGTAGGATGTATCAATCGTAATAAAAGAATTGTTGATGATGCGGGCGAACATCTGTCTTTCCACCGCGATCGCTTCTTCCAGGGTATTTGCTTTATTTAAAAATAGCAGCGGATGCATACGCCGGGTAGCTTTGTAGCGTCTGAGCAGGATCGTATCGGAAGCGTCCAGAAACAGAACCTGCACGTCGATGCCCTGGCCGCGCAGATTGCGCAGAAACTCCGCGAAATCCTGGGCTGTGGTAGAAAGGGCGATGTAGCTGTAGCGGGGATCGGTGCTGTTTTCAATCATATCGACCAGCAGGCTGACCAGCTGAACCGGAAAATTATCCACGATATGATAGCCCATATCCTCGAGAAAACGAGTCGCTGTACTCTTACCGGCACCGCTCATGCCGGAGACAAGAATGACCTTTTTCTTCTGCATTTCACTCACCACCTTCTAAATATTTTAACACATATACAATTGATCGATTCCGAAAGGAAAGGAAGGTGTCTCAGAACATCCTTCCTCTGCTTTCATCAAGATTATCGCAGTAATATCTGATTTTCAGTCCGGCCGAATAACGGTTTTCCGGATCCTGCAGGATCTGGTCGCCGGTCATCATCTGGCTTAACATGGCAGCTGCCGCGTCTTCGGCTTTGCCGGATCCGGCTCTGGCCAGCAGTTCGGCACAGCACATGTCCAGGATATTCCAGCCGTTGATATGATGTTCCTGCTTTAAAAAACTGATAATTTCTTCAAATTCTCTTCTGTCCATCTTCAGATCCTTTCATATGCCCATTCATGGTTCTCATCCAGAAGGTCCAGCAGCTCGCGCATGTCCGTCATGATCATGTTGGGCTGTTCCGCTTCGATCTCGGTCTTGATGGTCGGATCGGAAAGGAAGGCAATCGAGAAAACACCGGCTGCTTTGGCTGCCTGCACGTCGGAGACGTTGTCACCGATGTAAATGCAGGAGTCATGACCACGCTTCAGTTTCTTGCCGGCATAGAGAATGCCGTCCGGTGCCGGTTTGGAAAGCTGATACATGTCACGGCCCAGAACGACGCCGAAGCAATGCGCCAGACCAAGCTGTCTGAGCCACAGCTCGCAGGACGAAGTCATACGGCTGGAAACGACACCCAGCTTATAGCCTTCCGACCATAAGACGTCCAGTGTCTCTTTGACGTGCGGGAACAGGGATACTTCATCACTCCATGAGAAGGTGCTCTGATAGTCGGAGTATTCCTTCACCATCTGATCCGGATCCTGATCCGGGAACAGTTTGATCATCTCATCACGCAGCGGCGGTCCGAAGACTTCCTGCTGTTTCTCGGCGGTGAAGTCACGGATGTCACCGTATTTCTTGAACAGATAACTGAAGCACTGAATGACCATCTGATGGCTGTCCATCAATGTGCCGTCCAGGTCAAACAGAATGATCGGCTGGGTCGGCCGGCGGTTATGAACAATGTAATACAGGATCAGACCCACCAGTTCCACGCCGATCGTCAGGAACAGACTGTTGTTGGCATGGGTATCCAGGTGGAAGACCAGTGATACGACTCTTGTCAGACCCGCCCACATCAGGGTCAGGGCTGTCAGGTCACCGCGTCGGCGGCCTTCTTTATAAGGTCTCAGAATATAGTTCAGCAATGCGAAGCCGATCAGGTCCAGACCGTTGAGGATCAGTACGGTCGGCTGTTCGAACGCCCGGCCGGTACGGGTAATGATACCAAACAACAGGACAGCCGGCAGGACAATGTCCAGGGTGCGCAGGATCGACATGTGCCGCACCTGCGTATAGAAGAACATGAAGATGACCGCGCCGGTCATGACACCAAGTATGTCGAAACCGCCGTCTCCGATTGCGAACATGTACGGAATGTATTTGAGATACTCCGACAGGTTTTCAATCAGCCAGAAAACGCGGCCGAACAGGACACCGGCGATCATGCACAGAATCATGATCTCATCCGTCGTGTCAATACCGTAACCGTGATCCTTCATCAGATCAGCGATCAGAAAATAAGCTGCTATAATACCGGCAATCAGGGTCACCGCATACCAGCGGATCGAGAGACCGCCAATCGTCATCAATGTTGAACCATCCGGAAAGAATGTCATTCTTCACCTCCTTCAGCCACGAATCTGTGGAAACGGCCGCGGATTTCGAGGGCGCTGTTGAATCCGACTTCCTGCAGACGGAAATTGGTAACCGCTGATTCGATCAGGACAGCGACGTTGCGGCCGGCACTGATCGGCAGGATAACGGTCGGAACCAGAACATCCATGACTCTGGTAAACCGCTGTGCCTCGTCACCGATCCGGTTGTATTCCGATTCGGGATCATACTGGGCCAGCTGGATCACAAGGTCGATCTGTTTCTTTTCACCGAGAGCGGACGCACCGAACATCTTTTCGACGTCAATGATACCGATACCGCGGATCTCCAGCATGCCTTTGATGATTTCCGGCGCATGGCCGAAGATCTTGTTGTGAATATGCTGGACATCGACCCTGTCGTCGGCGATCAGAATATGACCGCGGCGGATCAGCTCCAGAGCCGTTTCCGACTTGCCCATGCCGCTTTCCCCGACCAACAGGACACCTTTGCCGTAAACATCCATCAGAACACCTGACATGGTGTCTTCCTTGGCAAGGTTCTCATCCAGGAAGGTGATGATATCGGCAATCAGCCGGTAGGTCTCAAGGGAAGTGCGCAGGATCGGGAAGTTGGTCGCCTCGGCGATCTCCTTCAGAATCGGCGGAAGTTCGTTGTTTTTGGTAATAATGATGGCCGGTGTCAGTCCGTCTGTCAGCATCGGATAGCGTTCCCGCTGCTGCTGTTCCGTCATTGTGGCAATGAATTCGATTTCCTTATTGCCAATAACGACGATACGGCGCGGCTCGGTGATACGGTTAAAACCGCACAGTTCAAAACCGGGCCGGTTGATATCGGGAACGACGGTCCATCTGTCCAGGGCATGATCGTTGCCGGTCAGCTGTTCAAATTTAAAAAACTGGACGATTTCGCGAATCGTAACTTTTTTTGTATATTTTGTTTCGGACATGGAAACCTCCGTAGTTACACATTATACCATGTGTTTGTGTGACTGATGTGGGCAGCCGTCAGAAACTGAACAATATTCCGCAGACAGCCGCAATGGAAATAATCACGATCGGATGCAGTGAGCTCTTCCATTTATACAGGGCAAGCAGCACCGCGAAGAGCGCGACTGCTTTCCAGCGGAACAGATCGAGAATCGAACCGCTGGCCTGATAGACATCAACCTGGGTCAGAGCCGAGATATAGATGCTCAGCGCGGCGGCGATAATGAAGCCGACGACAGCCGGACGCAGACCTTCAAAGATACCTTTGACGACCTTTGAATCACGGAATTTCTCCAGCATTCTGGCAATGATGCAGACAACGATGATCGACGGCGCGACCAGCGAAGCGGTGGCGGCCAGACCACCGATAAAACCGAACATGTGATTGCCGACGTAGGTCGCCATGTTGATACCGATCGGACCCGGTGTGCTTTCACTGACAGCAATCATCGTCGAAAGATCCTGGATGGTGAACCAGCCGTAGTTGATGCTCATAGCCTTCAGAAACGGCAGTGTGGCAAGACCTCCGCCGACCGCGAACAGACCGGCTTTGAAGAATTCCCAGCACATTAACAGAAAGGTACTCATGCCTGCTCACCTTCCTTTCTGCTTCTAACGGCAAAGATCACGTAACCAGCCAGTCCCGCCAGAATGACAAGAATGACTGTGGAAAGGTTCGTGAACAGAGAAAGCAGCAGAGCCGCCACGAAGATCAGGCCGGACGGCACGTCTTTGACACCCTTTTTAAACAGTTTTTCAACCGCCACGAACATCAGCACGCAGACCGCGACCTGAATACCGCGCAGGGCGTGCTGGACGATCTCCAGTTCCGAAAAATTGGTAATCAGCTTGGTAATCAGGGAAATAATGATCAAAGAAGGCGCGACGACGCCGAACGTGGCGACGATCCCGCCGGCAACGCCTTTGATTTTATATCCGATGAATGTAGCCGCGTTTACGGCGATAATGCCAGGTGTGCACTGGCCGATGGCATAGTAGTCCATGGCTTCGTCTTCGGTCGCCCACCCATGTTTTTCTATGACTTCTTTTTGAATCATCGGCAGCATCGCATAGCCGCCTCCGAAGGTGAACAGTCCCATTTTGAACCAGGACACAAACAGATCCCAATACTCTTTCATATGTCACCTGCCTAACTGTTATATTTTACCATTGATAAAGCCTCTTTGTTACACTGTATGGCACAAATACGCTTTGATATCGGCGATTTCTTCTTCGCTGAAAAACGGAAGGCCGGCTGCCCGCACCGCTTCCGCCAGGGTTCCGTCTCTTTCGATCAATGTATGGCTGAACGTGCCGTCATATATACGACCTTTCCCGCAGGCCGGTGATCTGGCTTTCAGGATCACCAGCTGTACATCCTCAGCGATGATTTCCTGCATGCACAATTCCGTGCCGCGGTTGTATTCCGCCGTCACGTCTTTGCCTGTGCAGCTGACCACCCTGTCAGCCTGCCGTTCACTGGCATCGCGCGGCACACCGAGACCGCCGGCTGTTTCCGGGCACAGGAAAACCACTTCATGATCCTTCAGCAGATCAATCAGTTCCTCATTCCGGTTATTGCCGCCGCTGTATTTCACATTGTGACCCAGCAGACAGGCGGATACTGCGATTTTCATAACCCTCCTAAAAACGACAGCGTCTCAGCATGTCGTTTTTGTGTATCAGACTTCTCTAACGTTATTTCTGCTTTTCCTGGTGTTCTTTCGTCCAGTTCAGGGCTTTGACGAGATACTGACCGGTAAAGCTTTCCTTCACTTTGGCAACATCTTCAGGGGTTCCCTGGGCAACGATGGTGCCGCCGTTGTCGCCGCCTTCCGGGCCAAGGTCGATGACCCAGTCGGCACTCTTGATAACGTCGAGATTGTGTTCGATGACGATGACCGTATCACCGTTGTCAACGATCCGCTGCAGCACTTCGATCAGCCGCTTGACGTCGTCGGTATGCAGACCGGTCGTCGGTTCGTCAAGGATATAGACGGTCTTGCCGGTTGCCTTCTTCTGCAGTTCGGAAGCCAGTTTGACACGCTGCGCCTCACCGCCGGAAAGCGTCGTGGAGGCCTGGCCGAGCTTGATATAGCCAAGACCGACATCATTCAGCGTCTGCAGTTTGTTGCGGATCTTTGGATGGTTGGTGAAGAAATGCAGGGCTTCTTCGGCCGGCATTTCCAGCACATCGTAGATATTCTTGCCTTTATAGGTGCACTGCAGGGTTTCTTCGTTGTAGCGGCGGCCATGGCAGACTTCGCACGGCACATAGACGTCCGGCAGGAAGTTCATGGAGATGACCTTGACGCCGTCACCCTGACAGGCTTCACAGCGGCCGCCTTTGACGTTGAATGAGAAGCGGCCTTTGTCATAACCGCGCAGTCTCGCCTCCGGTGTCTTGGCATAGACATCACGGATGTCATCGAAGACACCGGTGTAGGTAGCCGGATTGGAACGCGGTGTGCGGCCGATCGGATCCTGGTCGATCTGTACCATCTTGTCAATGTTTTCCAGACCTTTGACAGACTTGTGTTTGCCGGGACGGATCTTTTGACGGCCGAGGTTCTGCAGAACGCTCTTCATGAAGACTTCGTTGACCAGCGTGCTCTTGCCGGAACCGGAAACACCGGTGACAACGATCAGCTTACCAAGCGGGAACTTCACGTTGATATTCTTCAGGTTATGTTCAGCAGCACCCTTGATCTCGACGCTCTTGCCGGTGCCTTTACGTCTTTTTTCGGGAACCGGAATGATCTTTTTGCCGGACAGGTACTGACCGGTGATCGACGCATCACACTGCATAATCTCTTCCGGCGGACCGCTGGCGATGACTTCACCACCATGGATGCCGGCACCCGGACCGATATCAACGATCCAGTCAGCACTGAGCATCGTCTCTTCGTCATGTTCGACAACGATCAGCGAATTGCCAAGATCGCGCATATTCTTCAGAGTCGCGATAAGCTTGCTGTTGTCACGCTGATGCAGACCGATGGACGGCTCGTCAAGGACATACAGCACGCCGGAAAGGCGGGAACCGATCTGGGTGGCCAGACGGATACGCTGCGCCTCACCGCCGGACAGCGTTCCGGCCAGCCGGTCCAGCGTCAGGTATTCCAGACCAACGTCCTTCAGAAACTGCAGACGGCTTTCAATTTCCCTGAGAACCAGATCCGCGATACGGGTCTTTTCAGCATCCAGCTTCAGGTCATGCATCCAGTCCAGTGCCTTGATGACTGACATGGATGTGAATTCGTTGATGTTCTTGTCTCCGACCTGGACCGACAGAGCCTGTTCGTTCAGACGGCGGCCGCCGCACTGCGGACAGGGTGATTCGATCATGAAGGAGTGATACCAGTCCTTCGACATCGAGGAAGTCGTTTCGACATATCTTCTTTCAATCAGCTTCTTGACGCCTTCGATGTAGTCGTTACGGGTATACTGGTTGCCGCCGGAAGAAGTAATGGAATACTTGATCGGCACGTCACTGCCGTTCAGAATGACGTCCAGCTGTTTCTTCGTCAGGTCCTTGATCGGCGTGTCCAGGGAAATCTTGTAATGCTTTAACAATGTATGGAATGTCTGCCATTCGATATTGTCAGTATCGACGATGTTCTTGTAATAACGGATACCGCCCTCGCGGATCGATTTGCTGCGGTCGGGAATCAGATTGTCGACATCCACTTCTTCGGTAATACCCAGACCGTGGCAGGTGTCACAGGCACCCAGCGGGGCATTGAACGAGAACAGACGCGGTTCGAGGACCGGCACGGAAAAGCCGCAGATACGGCAGGCGAAATGCGAGGAGAAGAGGATTTCTTCTTCGCCTGTTTTCAGCACAGCCCGGCCGTCTGCCAGTTCCAGCGCGGTTTCCAGTGAATCATGGATACGGGAGCGGCTGTCTTCGTTTTTCACGATACGGTCGACAATGACCGAAATATCGTGGCGCTTGTTTTTATCGAGGGTGATCTCATCCTCCAGCATGCGGATCTCACCATCCACTTCGACTCTGATATAGCCGTCCTTGAGCAGCTTCGCGAACGTTTCCTTGAAGGTTCCCTTCTTATTGGAAACGATCGGCGCCATAATCGACAGCCGGCTTTTGTCCGGCAGAGCCATGGCCGTATCCACCATTTCTGTGATCGTCTGACCGGTGATTGGAATGTGGTGGTTCGGGCAGTACGGCGTGCCGGTACGGGCATATAAAAGACGCAGATAGTCGTAGATCTCAGTTACCGTTCCGACCGTGGAACGGGGATTGTTGGAAGTTGTTTTCTGGTCGATGGAAATGGCCGGTGAAAGACCTTCGATTGCTTCCACATTCGGCTTTTCCACGCCGCCCAGAAACATTCTCGCATAGGCGCTTAATGATTCAACATAGCGTCTCTGTCCTTCGGCATAGATGGTATCGAAGGCAAGTGAAGTCTTGCCGCTACCGGAAAGTCCGGTCATGACGACCATTTTGTTGCGCGGAATTTCCAAAGAGATGTTCTTCAGGTTGTTCTCCTTGGCACCGCGGATAATCAGTTTATCCAGTTCCATTCCGGCTCCTTTCATTCTTTGGCCTTTTTGGCCTGTTCCTTCAGGTCATTTAACATGACCCACGCTTCCCGCGGAGAAAGTTCGTCGGTATCAACAGCGTCCAGTGCTCTGACGATTTCTTCCGCTTCCTTGTTTTCCTTTTTCATTTCCACCAGCTGATAACTCTGCTGGACGACCCGTTTCTTGGATTCCAGCTCCTTCTGCAGGTCGCCGGCCCGCGCCAGGACGGAATCAGGCAGACCGGCAAGTCTTGCGACGTTGATACCGTAGGAATGACCGGCCGGACCGCTTTTGACTTTATACAGGAAGGTCACTTCGTCGTTGTCTTCCCTGACCACGACATGGACATTGCGCACACAGCCGATACTGTCAGCCAGTGAAGTCAGTTCATGATAGTGGGTGGAGAACATTGTCTTGGCATGGACACATGCCGCGATGTATTCGATCATTGCCTGGGCCAGAGCCATGCCGTCATATGTACTGGTGCCGCGGCCGATCTCATCAAACAGGATCAGGGATCTCTCCGTGGCATCCTGCAGAGCCCGGTTGGCTTCCGTCATTTCCACCATGAAGGTGGACTGGCCGGAAAGAATATCATCACTGGCGCCAATGCGGGTGAAGATCTGATCGAACAGCGGCATCAGGCAGGATTTCGCCGGCACAAAACAGCCCAGCTGGGCCATGATGACGATCAATGCTGTCTGTCTCATGTAGGTGGATTTACCGCCCATGTTCGGACCGGTGATCAGCAGGATCCGCTCTTCCTCGTCCATGTGAATGTCATTTGCCACATAGCGGGGATCCTTCATCAACGCATCAAGGATCGGATGTCTGCCGTTTTTCACGGTGAATTCATCTTCACTGAACTGCGGACGGACATAGCCGTGAGTGGAAGACACCTCCGCCAGAGCTGCCAGACAGTCGAGATCAGCCAGTACCGAGGCAAGCTTCTGCAGCCGGACCAGATATGTTCTGATTTCATCGAGGATCTGCTGGAACAGCTGTTTCTCGATGCGGATGGCATTCTCTTCGGCATGGAGAATAGCATCTTCCTTTTCCTTCAGTTCCGCCGAGATAAAGCGCTCGTTGTTGGTCAGGGTCTGCTTGCGCACATAGCCCCATTCGTCCTTGACCTGGGCGGCTGCCGCCTTGGAGATTTCAATATAATAGCCGAATACCTTGTTGTATCCGATCTTCAGTGTCTTGATACCGGTGCGTTCCTTTTCCTTTGCCTCAAGGGAAGCGATAAAGGACTTGCCGCTGCGCTGAATTTCCCTTGCCTCGTCCAGTTCGGCATTGTAGCCGTCCCGGAACATACCACCGTCACTGATCTGCAGCGGCGGGTCGTCAACAAAAGCATCCTTCAGTACAGTATAGAGTTCCTGCAGGGGATCCACATTGCGGCATGATGCGAACACGTCGTCATTCACGCTGGCGAGGATTTCCGGCACCTGTTCCAGCGTCCGGGAAAGACGCTGGCAGTCAACCGCGTTGGCGGTATTCATCGCACATCTGGCGATGAGGCGCTGCAGGTCATAGATCTGGCCCATCGCATCACGCAGTTTCCGGCGGTTCATGAAGTTCTTCATCAGCCACTGGACCTGATCCAGCCGCTGTTCGATCTTCGCCTGATCCACCAGCGGTTTTTCAATGCGGCGGCGCAGTTCACGCGAACCCATGGCCGAACGGCATTCGTCAAGGAAGGACCATAAGGTAATGGCTTTTCCGGTGTCATGCAAAGGTGTCACAAGTTCGAGGTTCAGTCTGGTCGCATAATCCATGCGCAGCACTTCCTCTTCCTTTTCCACCCGGGCTGTCTGCAGATGTGACAGCACGTGCTTCTGGGTCGCTTCCAGATAGTTAAGCATGCGTCCGTAGGCCTGCAGTTCATAGTCCTTGAGCAGACCTTCCGTCAAAGGCAGATATTCATTGCGGATACGTGTATCGTCACAATAGGAAATGACAACCTGATGTTCCCGCAGGGCTTTGATCACCCGCTCACGGAAATCCTTCGGCAGTACGACTTCCCGGACATTTGTTCTTAACAATGTCTGCAGTAAAGCACTGTCCTTGTGTTCAATATCTTCCACATAGTTTTCACCGGTGCTGACTTCCGCGATGGCCAGTGCATAGCCATAGCCGTAATCCTGCACGGCCGCCAGAAAGACCGAGGTCTTTTCATCGCTGATCTCTTCCATGACCGTACCCGGCGTGATCACACGGATGACGTCACGTTCGACCAGTCCCTGCGCTTCCTTGGGATCCTGCAGCTGTTCACAGATAGCGATCTTATAACCGCGCTGCACCAGTCTCTGCACATAGGACGACACCGCATGGTGGGGAACGCCGCACATCGGAATGCGGTCCTTGACACCGGCATTCTTGCCGGTCAGGATCAGATCCAGTTCACGGGAAGCCGTCTTGGCATCTTCAAAAAACATCTCGTAGAAGTCGCCGACACGGTAAAAAAGAAGAACATCGGGATACTGTTCTTTGACTTTCAGATACTGCTGGATCATCGGTGAATATTTCTCTGTCATACCGGCCTCTTGATAAGCCAAATCATTATAGCATATCCCTCTGTCAGAGACGCACGAATGCACTTAAATCAAGGCTTGTTCACGCTGAAATAAAAACCTCCCGCATTGTTGCAGGAGGCTCTGTTTCTCAATCATCACTGCTTCTGATACAGAATGACCGGTATCATCCGCTCTTCTCTGACAAAACCGGCATGATTGCCCTTCATGATTCTTGTCCGATGATAGTCCAGCTGCAGGTCACTGACAGCAGTGGCCAGGAAATCACCGATGAATTCTTCGGTTCTCGCATGGGGTATACCCGGGCCGAAAAGCGACAGTGCTTCTTTCGGTCTCAGCAGAACGAAATCGTTATGGAAACGTTCTTCAAACAGGCGGACAAATGTTTCCTGCATGCCGTCCTTGATGCGGAAGGAAACGGTGCGCTGCTCAATAGACGGCGCCCCTTTCAGACAGGCGCATAATTCTTCATCTTTGCCAAGGTCATAGATGCGGGTGTTGATCTGACTGTGGTCGGCCGTTATCAGAAGACAGGTATCACTGCTGAGCCGGCCGGCAAAAGCTTCAATCTGCCGGTCATATTCCCACAGAGTATCACGGATAATCACCTCTTCAACCCCATGTTCGTGCATGAGCGTATCCAGGACATCCCAATAGACATACAGGAAAGCATTGTCATGCGACAGCTCCAGAGTCTTCGTAAGCAGCTGATCAAATGTCTCACAGCCGTTATGTCTGCCCCAGCCCGGCCAGACAGAATCGGCATTGATTCCTTTTTCCTGCAGGCATTCGTCGATCGGCTTCACCGGCAGAACGGAACTGACAAAGTCCGGTTCGTAGCTGACGTCGCTGTACATGCCTTTGCTGAAGAAGAGAACGAGTTCGTCATCCTTTTCCCGGAAATACTGATTCCAGCCCAACCAGCCGGTTTCTGCCGGACTGTATCCGCTCATATAGGATGTCGTCGCAGCTGCTGTAGTCGGCGGAAAGACGGTGGATATTATTTTGACCAGATGGGAACGCAGAAAACTGTCTTTGGGAAGATGCTTCTCAAGGATACTGATACCCATGGCATCAATCAGCAGTGAGATCACACAACGCGGCTGTCTCTTCTGCAGCCAGGCATCAACGTCACGGTCAGTGCCGTGTCCTCTTTCCAGCCCGTAATAATGAAACAGAGATCCGCTGAGCTGTAAGATACTGTTCTGATCGTCCCATATCAGCTTCATATGCTTTGCCCCCTTCCGCTTTCTGTCTATCATAGTACGTTTCCGGTTTATCCGTAAACCGCGTTTTTGACTTTGCGTCTTACCTTCTGCAGTCTGCTTTCATATGTCTTGACCGTCATATCCATTTTCTTCGCACCCTCTTTGTAGGTGTTTTTACTGAGCCAGCACTCCACCAGCTGCACTTCTTCCTGGTTCAGCTTCCGGTAGGTTTCCCGCAGCCGTTCCGCCGCGCTGACAAAATGGGTGTAGTACTCCGGATCACAGAACGGATCCCGCTGCGGCACCGAGCCATACATGGCTTCTTCCTCATTGACCATATTGTCGAGCCGGACCAGCTGACTGCCGTTGACCGTGATGTGGTTGTAGATTTTCCGGCATTCCGCCCAGAGCCGCCGCTTGACGACGATCGTCACATAGGTCAGAAATGATGCGTTCTGATCATTACGGTAAGTCTCTGCCGCATAGTACACGGCAATCCTTCCCTCCTGGATCAGATCGTCACGGTAGTCCTGCAGCGGCAGATATTTCATGATGCAGCTGTGGGCTATGGCATTGATCAAAGGTTTGTACTGACGAAAAAGAGCCACTTGCGCGTACTCGTCAAAATGGCTCATATATAAGAGTTCATACGGATTGTATTCCATGCTTTTTCTCCTCCTCAGAGGGGAAAACGTCTCGCCTGAATCGCATACATCAGAATACCGGCTGATACGGAAGCGTTCAGCGACTGGATCCGGCCGCGCATCGGCAGTGAGATGACATAGTCACACTTCTCCCGCAGCAGCCGGGAGATACCTTTTCCTTCGTTGCCGATGATCAGCACGGTATGGAAATCATAGTCCAGACTGCGGTAGTCCTGGCCATCCATGTCGGTGCCGACCGCCCACCAGCCGGCTTTTTTCAGGTCTTCCAGCGTGCGGCCAAGATTGGTGACTGCCGCGCATTTCACCGTGTCGATCGCTCCGGCACTGACTTTGGCAACCGTCGGTGTCAGGCCGACCGCATGTGTCTTTTTGAAAATCACACCGGTAGCGCCTGCCGCATCGGCGGTACGCAGAATGGCACCCAGGTTATGCGGGTCTTCCAGCTCGTCCAGCATGATCAACAGACCCTTCTCTCCGTCCTTGACGGAAGCGGTGAGTTCTTCGACGGAATATGTTTTGTACGGTTCGGTTTCCGCTGCCACACCCTGATGACGGTCACTGCCGGTCATTTTGGTCAGGTTCTTACGGTCCGTGTGCTTCACAGGCACATGTGCCTGTCTGGCAAGTTTTTCAATTTCCGGATCATTGACAGCCAGCCAGACGACCTTTGCCCGGTTCGTATCGGTCAGTATCTGTTTGATGACGTTTTTCCCGTATACAAATTGTGCCATGTTATTCTCCCTGCAGACTCCTGACTTTCGTCCAGATTTCTCTGATTCTTTCTTCCTTTTTTTCCAGGTACAATGCCCCTAAAATAGCTTCAAATCCGGTGGACATCCGGTAGGTTCCCACATCGGTATTGTGGGGAACTGTGCCGGCATTGCCGTTGCGGCCGCGATGATAGGTTTCCTCTTCTTCGGCTGTGAAGAAGCCTTCTTCATGCAGAGCTTCATAGAAAGAAGCCTGGGCTTTGGCATTGACATAGGCAATCGACAGCTTCTGCAGCTGGGTTCCTTTGTTTTTGCCTTCTTCCACCAGATAATTACGGACAGCCAGCGACCACACCGCATCACCGAGAAAGGCGAGGGTACGGCCGGAACAGTCGTTCGGCTTCATTACAGAAGCCCTTTCTCCGCCAGTTTGCCGCGCCAGATGTCAGCTTCCGCGAAATTCTTTTCCGCCTTGGCGGCATTCCACTTGTCAAACATCTCACGGTCTTCGTCGGTGATTACCGGCTTTTCCACAACAATGCCGAGAATGCCAAGCATCTTTTCCACAGCGTTGCGGTACAAACCGGTCGTGGCGAAGTTGATTTCTCTCTGCCGCAGCGACTGATTCAGTTTCTTGACGGTTTCAAAGATCACGGCATAGGCGTTCGGTGTGTTCATATCGTCATCCATCGCATCCAGGAATGCTCTGAATTCCGCTTCGTCATAAGCACTTCCCATATCCGCGTTGGCCAACGCTGCCTTGATGTCTGCCTGACGCATCGGTTTTACGACCTTGTCCAGTTCCTTGCGGGCTGTCTCGATAGTCTCTTCCGAGAAATTCAGTTCCTTGCGGTAATGAACGGAAGAAACCAGCCATCTGGTCAGATTGGTTCCGAGCCGCAGAACGACATCCTTGGCCCACATCGTATTGCCCAGTGACTTGGACATCTTTTCGCCGTCGATATTGACCATGGCGTTATGGATCCAGAAGTTAGCCAGGGAATTGCCGTTCATGGCTTCCTGCTGTGCTGCTTCGTTTTCATGGTGCGGGAACTTCAGGTCCATGCCGCCGCCGTGAATGTCAATGATCGGTCCCATGTTGTCATTGATCATGACCACGCATTCGGTATGCCAGCCCGGTCTTCCCGGACCCCATGGTGAATCCCATTTGATGCCCATGTCGGTTTTCTTCCACAGGGCGAAGTCATACGGGTTCTTCTTCTGGTCGTTTGTTTCAATACGGGCGCCGGCTTCCAGGTGTTCCAGTCTCTGATGGGAAATCTCACCATAGCTCGGTACACTGTCAACACTGAAATAGACATCACCGTCCACTTCATAGGCATTGCCCTTCTTTACCAGCGCATCCACAAAAGCGATGATCTGATCCATCGTTTCCGTAACCCGCGGCGTGATATCCGGCAGTTCCGTATTCAGCATGGATCTGACTTCCTGATATGCTTCGATATAACGTTCGGCAATGACTGCTTCTGTGGTATTCTCTTCCGCAGCCTTTTTGATGATCTTGTCATCGACATCGGTAAAATTGGATACGTACTTCACCGTATATCCCTCCGCTTCAAACAGACGCTTCAGCACGTCAAAGACGATCATCGGTCTGGCATTGCCGATATGGGCGTAGTTATAGACCGTCGGACCGCAGACATACATATCCACATGTCCCTCATGAATTGGTTTGAATTCTTCCACCTGCAGTGTTTTTGAATTGTACAGTCTGATCATGATTTATTCCTCCAAAAGAAAAGCGCCTCCAAAAAGACGCCTTGCGCGTGGTTCCACTTTTCTTGTTTGCTCGATCTGCTTAACGCACAGCTAACGTTCCTTCTACATTCTCAAAGGACCCTCCGGAGGGCATTCACTTCTGTTACGGCAAGGATGTTTCACCAGCCCATCCCTCTCTTCATGCCTGCTCAGAGTTACTTGTCTCCATCACCGGTTTACGCAACTATCTTAACACAGAACCGCTGTATTCCGTTGATTTTTATAGCTGTATCCATGTCCATACTGAAAGGGTTCATTCTGCCCGGCAGGCAATCACGGTTTCGTTCGTCATTCCTTCCGCCCGGATCACCAGCTGCACATTCTGCAGACTGGTCCGGCTGTCACCGATATAATCAATGACAAAACGGTACTGTGTACCGGAAACATCGGTAAAGACGACCGGCATGCCCGGGGCGATTTTCTTTATATCCACAGCATCGGTAACGATGACACCGGTGCCGCTGCGGATCAGCCCATCCTTCATTTTCGAAGCTGCTTCATTGCCTGCTTCATTCTGCACGGCAAAGGCACAGACATCAGCGATCTCAACATAGCCGACAAAATTCAGGCCGTTGATCTCCACACTCCCCATCGGCTCGGTATCTTCTTCATACAGCATGCCGGCAGTCCGTTCCGGCAGGATTTCGATCATCGTTTCCAATGCGTCCTCGGCACGGTGTCTGACATCCTGTTCTGCCCGGATACTGCTGAACATCAGAAACAGACCGACCAGCAGCGCGGCACCGCCGATGATCATGAGTATATATGACAGTGTTTTCTTCATAACGTGTTCATCATAATACAATGGCTGCGGTTATTTCCACAGCCATCGCTTCTTTCATTCTGTCTGCTTTCTATCCCTTAGCAGGACAATACCCGCCAGCAGGGCAATCAGTCCGCCGATGCACAGACCCATCATCGGCCATTTCAGATCGGTATGATCACTGGTATCCGGCGGTTCCGTAAACCGGTTGCGGATCGTGAACACAGTCGTCTGATCTTCATAGGATACTTTATAGCCATCCGGAACTTTGACTTCCCGGACTGAATACCTGGCATTCTTTTCACCCATCCAGGTATATGACCAGTTATTGGAACTGTTCAGGACAACTGTTTCAACGACAGTATTGTTTTTCAGGATCTGCACTTCCAGACTGGCCGGACGCTTCTTTCCTTCACCGTCATTGACCCAGACTTTCAGAACCCGGTACTCACGCGGCGGGATCTGTTCCTTTTTGTATTTCATGTTGACTTCATAGTCATAGAACCATTCTTCCGTATCACCGATATACGGAATCTTCCCGTCGGAAATATTGGTCGGCACACTGATCAGCATCGGCAGTGTGTAATACAGATCATTGTCCACTTCGATCGGATCCGACAGGACCAGATACAGACCGACCGGCAGATCAGCGGCAACACACTGTTCACCGCTGTTCGTGAAGGTCACATCCGGTTCAATACTGTCACCCGGAACGATACCGGCCAGTGTCTTGGCGGTTTCGGCCCAGACTGCCTGGGAAGTTGAACCGTCATACGGTTCGCGGTCTTCGACATTCACGGTGATCTGATCGGCATACGGTGCGAACTTCGGCGTCAGTGTAAAGACCATTGTCTTATCCGCATCAGCGACCTTGTAGAACCTGAGTTCCGCACCTTCCGGCGGATAACCGGTCAGTGTCACCGTGCCGGTCTTTGTCACGTCGACCTCCGCCATCGCGAATACCGGCAGGATACACAAGATCATCGACAGCAATATCATGGGTATTGTTTTAATATATCGTTTCATGCGTCATTCCCCCAACGAACTGTATGATCAAAAACGATCATACGGCATGATACTCTCTCAGAAAATACCGGTTTATGGCATTTCTCTATTATAATAGCCTAATTCGGCCTTCTCTGACATAACCTTTCACGGTAATTCTCGATGTCCCGGATACTTCGCAGGCTTTTTTACATTAAAGATTTACAAAAGAATCTTTATTATGTTTATAATGATAATAATCATTTGAGTAATGGAGGAAAAAATAATGTCCGAAAACAAAGATCTGCTGCAGCAGGCTGAAGAAGCTGTTAAAAAAGTAGAAGATGCAGGCGAAAACGTAGTCGAAAAGGTCAAGGAAATGGACCTCGTCGAATCCGCTAAGGATGCGGCTGACAAGGCTGTAACATCTCTGAAGTCTACCTTCCTCGGTGAAGACGGCAAATTCGACAAAGAAGATGTTGACCGTCTGGCAGCTTCCGCCAAGGAAACAGCTGACAAGGCAGTTGAATCCGTCAAGAATTCCTCTGTCGGCAAAGCTGTCCTCGGTGAAGACGGCAAGTTCGACAAGGAAGACGTTGACCGCCTCACAGCTTCCGCCAAGGACGCTGCCGAGAATGTCGTCAATACCGTCAAGAACTTCTTCAACAAGGAATAACAAAAATGAGAAACGGCACATCGGTGCTGTTTCTTTTTTTATCTTTGTTAAAATAGTGATATGAGTGTTACTTTTGAACGAGTTTATTTCATCCTCATGGCTCTGAGTGGCCTGGTGTTTGTCATTTCCATGATCCGGGATATCAGAAGATTCCGCAACGGACTCTATCTTCTGTTGTTTTTACTGCTGCTCAGTTTCTATATTCTCATTTATTATGCCCCGACCCAGTACGGCTCCTTTGTCGCCCTGATCTATTCCCTGCTTGTCGTCTTTCTGGTTGTCATTGTGCCGATCCTGCTCATCATCAACGGTTTTGTGATGATCGTGCGGGAAGGGAAAAGTCTGGCCAATCTGCTGTCTTTGCTGTTTGGGATTTTCATACTGGGCGGCGAGATGGTTCTGCTGTGGGGCATCCGGATGACCGGATCGGACAGTACCCTGCTCCATGTCATCCTGATTATGCTGGGATACGCGGTATTCTATGCCTCGATGATCTTCCTGGCCTTCCTGTTCTACACCTGGACCATCAAACTGATTCCGCGCCGTTCCAATTTCAATTATGTCATTGTCCTCGGAGCCGGCCTGATCAACGGTGAAACCGTCTCCAAGCTGCTCTCCGACCGTCTGGACAAAGGCATCAAGGTATATGAGCGTTCCCTGTCCGACTGCAAGATCATCTGTTCCGGCGGCCAGGGACCGGACGAAAAAGTCTCGGAAGCGGAAGCGATGAAGCGCTACCTGCTGTCCCAGGGCATTGACGAAAAGGACATTCTGAAAGAAGACCGCTCCACTGACACGATGGAGAATCTTACCAACTGCAAGGAAATCATCAACAGCCGCAAAGGCAATCATTATACCGCCATCGTCACTTCCGGCTACCATGTCTTAAGAGCCATGATCTACTCGCGCCGCATTGACTTCGAAGCCACCGGCATCGGTGCCCACACCGCTTTCTATTACTGGCCGAGCGCCATGATCCGGGAATACGCGGCATTGGTCAAGTACTACTATGCGCCGTATTTCATCGGTCTCTTCGTTACCGAATTCCTGCTGTTTGAACTGCTGTACAGAAATATAGCCCACTGATTGCTCAGCGGGCTGTGTCTTTTCGGATCATCTGATAACCGATACCGATATGGGTCCGGATGAGGTCTTCCCCTTCCGGATCTTTTTTTAGTTTGCGCCGCAGAGCTGTCATATAGACACGCAGTGAGACGATATCCGATTCCATGCCGTTGCCCCAGATGTGGTCAATGATATAGGAATGGGTCAGGACTTTGCCGACATTGCGGGCCAGCAGACTCAGCAGTTTGTATTCCATTGCTGTCAGACGTATCTCCTCACCGTCGAGAGATACGACATTGGAGGCATAGTCGATCGTCAGCGGTCCGTTGTGGAAGACGGCCTTCTCGTCTGCCTTGCTTGCGATATAGGTCATCCGCCGCTGGGCTGCCCGGATCCTGGCCAGCAGTTCCTCGATCGAGAACGGCTTGGTCAGGTAGTCGTCAGCGCCGCTGTCGAGAGCCATGATCTTGTCACTGTCTTCGCCTCGCGCGCTGATGATAATGATCATTGCGGAAGACCAGGAACGGACCGCCTTGATGATTTCGATGCCGTCAATGTCAGGCAGCCCGAGATCCAGCAGGATCATATCCGGCTGATGGGAAGCGCACAACGAGATCGCTTCATTGCCTCCCGATGCGGTGATATAGGAATATTCATGAATCTTCAGAGTGGTCGTGATCAGGTTCATGACCGAGCGGTCATCCTCTACGACCAGGATCTTGAAATCACTCATAGATATTGACCTCCTTTGCGTTCAGCGAGAATCGGAAGATGGCTCCCTGCGGTTTGTTGTCCAGTACCTCAATGGTATTGCCGTGCGCGGTGATGATCATCTGGCAGAGGTCGAGGCCGAGGCCCATACTGCGGTAGCTGTCAGCCAGCGGATGCGATCCGGTATAGAACAGTTCGAAGACGTGCTCCTTGTCCTGATCGCTTATGCCCTTGCCGAAATCTTCGACACTGATCCAGATCTTATCGCCCTCTTTGACACGCCGCAGGATAATCTTTGTGCCGGCCGGTGTGTATTTGACGGCATTGGAAAGCAGATTGATCAGTACCTGCAGGATCATCTTGGTATCCATTTCCGCGAAGCATGGTTCATCGTCATTGATACACTCGATCGGATGTTCCTTGGAACGGATCAGCCGCACGCTTTCGGCAATGACGTCATCGACGTTCTCGACGGTCAGATTCAGATAATGACTGTTTTCCAGACGGGTCATGACAAGAATGTTTTCCATCTGTTCCCGCAGCCATTCCGAATCGTCCATCAAATCAGCATAGATCTTCGCCCGGTCTTCTTCACTCAGCACCGCTTCGTTTTCCGCCAGAGTGGATGCGTTGCCGTAAATGGATGTCAGCGGCGTGCGCAGATCGTGGGAAAGCGAGCGAAGCAGACCTGCCCGCAGACGTTCGTTTTCGGCGGCGATTTCCGCCGCTCTTCTTTCCTGAACCATGCGGCTGTTGTCCAGTGCCATGGTGAATTCATGCAGGATCGACAGCAGAATCGTGTTCTCAAATTCCGTGAACGGTCCTTTTTTCATGTCGATACCGATGACGCCGTACTGGTTCTCACCGGTATGAATGCTGAGATAACGATACCGGAAATTACCGTAATGGGATGTGAAGGCACCGGAATGATGACGGTTTTCCAGCGTCCACAGCACGGCTTCCTTTTCGCTGTCCAGCAGACTCTGGTCGATTTCCTTTCCTTCCGACGCGTAGATGTCTTCCGCTTTGTCAGCGCTGGTGCCGCGGTAGAAAAGAACCGTACGGTTAAGCAGATGCACCAGCTGCATGCAGGTGATGCGGATGATTTCGTCCGTGCCGGTCACCCGCTCCAGCTGGTTGGATGTATCGAGAAGCACTTTGGCCTGATAGGCATTCTCCGCTGAAGTGCGGGCAATGTCCTTCATGCGGCTGGTCAGGGAACTGGTGATCAACGCGGCCATGACGGACAGCAGATAGGTGAGCAGATATTCGGTTTCATAGACCAGCAGCGTGAAACGGGGCTCGATGAACAGGAAATTGAACAGCAGGATATACAGAATGGCGGCCAGAATACCGTACAGCCGGTGTGATGTCAGCAGCGAGGCAATCAGTACGCCGAGGATATAAATGGTAATGATGTTGGCATTGCTGAAACGCGAAGCATAGAACAAGTACGAAACGCCCGTGGCCAGCGCCATGATGATCAGCACGCACAAAAAGTCCCGCAGGTTCCATTGCGGCAGATTTCCTTTCTTCTCCAGCTGCGGATAGGAGGATGCACGGCTGTCGGGAATGATATGAATATCCACTTCCGGCAGATAATTGATCAGCTGCTCAGAAATGTTTTTCCGATACTGCAGAATATGGGCCGGCGCGGTATAGCCGAGAAACAGATCGGTCGTGTTGACGCGCTTGGCATATTCGGAAATGGTCAGAGCCAGGTCGCTGCTCTGGGCGGTCTGGATCTCAAAGCCGAGGTCTCTGGCATACTGCATGTTCTCGAACAGTTTGGAGCCGGGCGGAATCTCGCCGATCGTTTCGCTGACATAGAGAGCGATGGCGTTGACATCTTCGCGGATCAGCCTGGACGCGGCATGAATGACTCGCTGGTTGCTTGGCGACGCAGAAAGGCAGACCAGGATACTGGTCTGCTTGTTGTTTCTGTTTTCCGGCGCCGTTTTCTTCATAAGGTCTGATTCGGGTTCTGATCCCCTTTTTTTCATTCATTTCTGAACAATGGGGAATCTGTCTTTATCATACACCTCAATTGTACGGGCCTGGCGTTTCAGATATTGAATATTGCTGTCGCTTATCTTCAGAGATAGAAAATCTTCTGAATGTCATCGTGTTTGCCGAGCACCAGCATGTTCTGGCCGTAATGCAGGACCGTGTCGATGCTGATGTTGAAATCCATGCGCTGGCGCTTGATGCCGAGAATATTAATGTTGTATTTCTTACGCACGTTCAGCTCACCGACCCGTTTGCCGTCCCAGTGCTGCGGTACCGCAACTTCGATAATGGAATAACCGTCCATCAGTTCGATATAGTTGGAAATGTTGTCCGAACTGTAGCGGATCGCCGTCCAGCTGCCCAGCTGCCGTTCCGGGAAGACGACAGCGGCAGCGCCGTTACGCAAAAGGAATTTTTCCTGGGACGCGGTCGTGGCACGGGCAATGATCTTTTTCGCTCCCAGCTCATCGAGCAGGAACGTCGTTTCCAGCGACGCCAGGAAGTCATCGCCGATGGCGACGATACAGAGATCATAATCGGTTACACCGATGGAAGCCATGAACGCCGGATCAGTGGAATCACCGATCTGGGCGTTGGAGGCATAGGGCAGGATCTTGTTGATCCGCTCTTCGTCCTTGTCAACGACCATGGTCTGATGACCCATATCATGCAGTTTGATCGTTGTATAGCGGCCGAATCTTCCGGCGCCGATTACCAGTATGTTTTTCATTTAAACTCTCCTTTTTATCCGACAGTCAGTTTTTCAACCGGCATTTTACTCGTTTCTTTTTTGGTCAGGGATACCATGGCATACGTCAGAGTCAGACCGCCGACACGGCCGATGTACATAAAGCAGATCAGAACGATCCTGCTCAGAGCGGAAAGGCCCGGGGTAATACCGGTCGTCAGTCCGACGGTGCCAAGTGCGGAGGCACATTCGAACATGACCGGCAGCACCGGCAGATCCTCCGCGAAAGACAGAATGAACGTACCGCTCAGCAGCAGTACCAGATAGAGAACGAACAATGTATAGGCATTGTGGATCGCGTCAGTTTCAATACGGCGTCTCGCGAAATTGGTATTCTCGCGGCCTTTCATATATGTCCTTGCCGAAAGGACAATGACTGCGACGGTCGTCAGTTTCATACCACCGGCGGTGGAGCCTGGCGCGCCGCCGATCATCATTAACATGATCGTCAGCAGCAGACTCGCTTCGTGCATCGAACCGTAGTCCGCGGTATTGAAACCGGCAGTACGCGGCGTTACGGTCTGGAACCAGGACATCAGGATCCTGTCCTTCAGCGGTGCATTGGCAAATTCCAGGAAGAAAAAATAGATAAACGGAATCGTCAGCAGGATCGCTGTCGAAACCAGAATCAGTTTGGTCTGCAGACGCAGGCTTTTATAACGGAACTTGTTGGCCAGCAGGTCGCCCCAGGTCAGAAAACCGGCACCGCCGACGATAATCAGGGCACAGATCACGAAATTGACCCATGGATGGGAAGCGTAGCTGGTCAGCGAAGAAAACGGACCTCTGACACCCATCAGGTCAAAACCGGCATTGCAGAAAGCCGATATCGAATGAAAGATGGCATAGCCCAGTCCTTTGAGGAAGCCGAAGTCTTTCACGAACACTGGTAACAGCAATAATGCGCCGGTTGCCTCAAAGACTACGGTCGCCTTCAGAAAGAACGCTGTGAAGCGGACAATCCCGCCCAGCTGCGGTGCCGATACGGCATCCTGCATGGCAATTCTCTGCAGCAGTCCGATTCTTTTGCCGGTCAGCAGCATCGTGGCGATAAAAGCCGTAACGACACCCAGGCCGCCGATCTGTATCAGGATCAGGATAACCGTTTTGCCAAACAGCGACCACTGTGTCGCCGTATCATATACGACAAGACCGGTCACACAGGCGGCCGACGTCGATGTGAACAGTGCGTTCAGAAAAGGTACACTCTGATGATTGACACTGGCAGCGGGAAGACACAAAAGGCCCGCGCCTACCAGAATCAGGGCAAAAAAGCCGAGCAGAATGGTACGGAAAGAATTCATGATATCCTGCAGCTTAATGCGCATTTTCGTCATAAGAACGCTCCTTCCTAGTTTATATTCTGCCTGTGCTGTCGTTAAAAAGGGATTAAAGTGACAGCACGCAGTATTAAAATAACATTAAAAACACAGATCATGGTCTGTGTTTTTAATATTACGCTTCTTTTGGCGGCAGGTACACGGAATAGATGGACTTTCCGACATTCAGCCAGGCGTCGAGATATGACATCCAGATATAGTCCCTCTCTTCCAGAATACCGTGACGGATCAGGGAAATGATCTCGGCATCCGTATAAGGACCGTATTTCTTTCTGTCAGGTTTCATATAATACCAGACTTTTTCCATCTTATTCTCCGCCTTCCGGCTCGCCTGAGCCGCTGCTCTGCAGGACTACTTCAACACTGTAGTCACTGTTGATCTCAACTGTTCTGTCCGGATTTGCCAACGTATAGCCAGCCGGGATCAGATCGGCTGTCGCCATTTCCTGAATCGTGTGAATACCCTGTTTGACAACAATGACCCGTGTTTCGAAAGAAGCACCGTCATTGCTTGTGAAATTCAGGGTTACGCTGAAGGCCGGCAGTTCATACATCAGTTCCACCTGAGCCGGCACACTCTCCGAATAACTGGAGGATTCCGAGCAGGCTTTGATCGAAACGGTGTGAATACTCTGGTCGTTGAAGCCGGTTCTTTCATAGAAGAAGGCATTCTGTTCCGTACGGTATTCTTCGCCGCCGTTCAGGGAAATCATATAGTAACTGGCGTTCTCTACCGGATCCCATCTGACGATCCAGTTTTCCGCCGTGCTTTCCGCTCTCACGTTGGACGGTGTGTCCAGGGTGATCGTGCGGGATTTGAATGTATAGCTGACCGTTGCCGGTTCGCTTGTTTCGTATTTGTCTGTCTTGTTGGAATGCGCGGTAATCGTTACCTGGTAGGTATCGCCGTCATTCAGTTCGGATGCCGGAATGGAAACGCTGGTCGAAGAGGTCTGCGGGATCTCGGTGGCGAGAGCCGGTTCGAATTTCACTTCGTAGTAGTCAGCGTTCGTTACCGCCTTCCACTTGATCTGGATATTGGCGGTCGTTTCCGAGAAGTTGATATCCTTGACCATATCCAGCTGCTTCTTTTCGGTATCGTCCTTATCCTTGCCGGACGAACTGTTGACATACTGACCGTGGCTGTTGTCACCGACACCGAACATATTGCCGGAACGGTCTACCGCGATCAGTGTCGTGCCGTGAGCGGCGATATAGCGTATGTCGCTCCACTGCTCGACAGCCTTTTTCATATCTTCGTCTTCCGTGACGATCAGAACCTTGCCTTTGCTGGTCATGCCGGCTACGAAGTTCGAACCGACAGCAGCTTCGTCAATGTCTGTCCAGGACGAGACGTCCGATGCGGCTGCGTCTGTCAGACTGTAGGATTTGACCGTACCGCTGGTGCTGATCAGCAGGATCTGTGAATCACCGATCGCCACACTCTTGATGCCGCCGATGCCGTTGACCGCGTCCGCGCCGGAGGCATGAACAGTGCCGTCCGTGCTCAGACCGATCGTGACCGCGTTACCGGCATACAGGGAATTGATATTCGCCCAGCCGCTGACCTGACAGCCGGTGTCACTGCCGGTGCAGAGTACCTCGCCGTCATCGTTCAGAGCTACCGTATGGGTTCTTCCGGCCGCGATCTGGACAATATTCTTCCAGTCGGAAATCTCAGTATCGTCACCGTTTGTCACCACCGTGCCGTCGGGTTTCAGACCGGCCGCGTGACTGTCATACGCACTGACCTGCACGGTTCCATCGAACAGGTTCTTGTCTTTAAACTGGCCGTACATCTGAAGTTCACCGCTCTTTTTTATATAGAGCGAATAGGTGTCGCCAAGAGCCAGACGGTTGACGCCGCTCAGTGCGACGGAACTGCCACCCGCTCCCCGAAGAAGGAAGATCAGTCCCAGCACAAGAGCCAGAGCTCCGGCTGCCACAGCGACGATGATCGCTGTCGTCTTTTTCTTCTGTTCCTTCGTTGGTTTGGCCGGCCGGATCACCGGTCTCGACTGGGTTTTTTCCATCGGCGCGTCATCTTCGATGATCTGATTGGCGACGGTGGATTCAAAGCCCATCGTATCCATGACCTTGGTGCTGCCAAGATCGGAAAGAGTATTGACGTTCACCGTCTTTGTCTCTTCGGCCGGCGGTGTGATGAACGGAATTTCCACGCTTTCCGTGGAGACCGGCGGCAGTACGACTTCCACCGTATTGTCCACCAGCATGACGACATGGATGCCGAATACGTCAGCCAGCCGTTTCAGCGTGTGAATGCTGGGAATGGACGTTCCGTTTTCCCAGTGCATGTATTCCGTCACGGGTATATTCATTTTTGCGGCAACATCGCCCTGGGACAGGCCCAGCTGTTTGCGCATTGATGTCAGTTTTTCAGGGAGTCTGTTAGCCATCTTATGCCCTCCTGTGTTTAATATTGTACGTTTTAACTTTCACAGTTTCAACACATATCAGCCCTGCTCAGCCGTATAGTAACTGACCAGTTCTGCCTGCAGTTTCTCGTCAATTCCATACTGAGCCTTAAAGAAAGTCTCGTAATCTCCATAACGGTCTTTGATTCTCTGCAACGACAGTTCGGCGTTCTCGCGGTTGACGCCTTCCACGCCGCGCAGGGCATGACGCAGTTCGTCATTGTTGCCGATCAGAGCGTCCATCTTCTTCAGAAAACGGTCGATCGCGGCCGTCCGGTAGTCGTTGGTCAGCTCGTAATCATCCAGCGCCGTCTCTTCGTCCACGCCCAGCAGGATCAGGATCAGTACCGCCGCGATGCCGGTGCGGTCCTTGCCAGCCGTGCAGTGGAACAGGATCGGTGTCTCCTTCTTCTTGATGACGTCAAACATCTCTATATAAGCTTTCGTAAACGGCAGGTTCCCATACATCATTTCCAGGAAATCACTGCCCTTGTTGTCGGAAAAATCCGCCTGGTCGATCGCCTTCGGAGAGAAATCCACCGGTTTGCCTTCACTGTCCGTCAGGGCATTGATTGCATGATAGACAGCCCCGGGCAGCAGCGGATCCTCCAGTTCGGATATTTCTGTATCGGAACGGAAATCAAAGACATGTCTGATATGAAGACTTCTGACATATGCCAGTTCTTCTTCGCTCAGCTTTCCCAGCGGGCCACTGCGGAAAAACTCGCCATACCGGATGATCCGTCCGTCTTTATTCACATAACCTCCCAGTTCCCGGAAGTTATGTTCTTTTCTGATATCTTTCAGTTCCATTTTGCTGTCCTTTCATGGGCATTATAACAGAATGTGCATTGAAAAGGAGCCTTCCCGGCTCCCTGAGATGTTTCTTGCTGATCTGTGATTTATACCGGAATAATGCATTTTTCTTCATACTCCGGAATAGTCATATAATGCCTAGATCTGGATATAGGTGTCCACCAGCAGATTCATTGCACTTATCCAAGCATCGCTGTGATTTCATCATTGTACTGATTCAGATCAGCGGGTGATTTCAGTTTCCCTTTCGCAATGCCGATTCTTCTGCCGGCCGGGACATCATTGTAAAGGACCAGTTTCGCTACCGGTTTTCCGTATCTGGCAATAATAATGCTGTCTTCCTGACCGGTTTCAATCAGTTTGACGAGCTGTGATAAGTTGGTTTTCGCCTCCAGAATATTCACCTGCATATCCGTATCCTCTCTCATTCTGACCATATTATGGCAAAATGGCATTGCGTCAACAATAGCATTCCCCAAATGTTCTGCCTATGTTGAACATCTTTTTGTCTGATGTGTCTGTTTTCAGACACAGCCGCTGAATTTCGCAAATTGTTTCAGATGATTCGCCAAAGCCGTTTCCAGAGTTTTTGTTATTCTGATGCCGTCTTCCCACCAGAGTCCTCTGACTGTCAGGTCCCTGTTCCGGTAATCGGCAGAAAGATCGATACGGCCGACAAAACGTTCACCGTACAGGATCGGCAGTGTATAGGAACCATATTTCCGTTTGTCCTGCGGTGTATAGATTTCCCATGTATAGCTGAAATCCCAGAGTGCTCTGATCAATGCTTTGTCCCAGAGCAGCGGATCCAGCGGGGCAAGAAATTCCATGCGAGCCCGGCGGTTCAGCCGCTCAGCCAGTACATCTGCCATCAACGGTTCGTCTTCTTTCAGATAATAGAAATCTGCCCGAATCCCTTCGATCCGAACGGGAACAATTTCACCGGCCGCCGTCAGTGTTTCAAAAATCCTGTTTCTTTCCGCCGCTTTCATATGCAGACCCAGAAGCGCCTGGGAATTCCGGTTCCAGAGAAGACCGACTGCTCCGATTCTGCGCTTCAGACGCCAGGCTTGTCTTTCTTCGCTGTCTGTATAGGGGTCTTCCGCTTTCAGCAGGGAAGGATCCAGATACTTTTCGGCCAGATCATAGTATTTCCTCGAGCCGCTTTTGTGATGAATGATCAGAACACCTTCGGTATACAGCTGTTCCAGTACAGCCCGGCTGGCATAGGATTTCCTGCTGTGACTGCCGCTCCAATGCATGGAAGAATGCCAGAACAATTCACCTTCAAGCGGCAGAGTATCACTGCTGACCGGCCCATTTTCGCGGATATAAGCAATCGCTTCATCACACAGGGTGGCCATGTCTTCAAAACGTTCTCCCGTTTTTTTACTGCGGAGCCGGTACGGCGCGAAATACGGCCAGTCTTCCGTCGGCCAGATGGAGAGTTCCTTGTCGACATAGTCCACCAGTTTCCGATCAGTATACAGCAGTTCCTGCAGCATCTCTTTCCGGAAATACCGGACCCGTGACTGCAGGGTGAGTTCGGCATTTTTGCCGCAGACATCGACAGGATCAAACTGAATACAGCCGGCCTGCCGGACATACGCATAGGCACCGTCTTTGCCGACAAAACGGTATGGCCCCAGTAAGCCCTGCTTCGCGAGTATGAACTGTCTTGCCTGCTGTTTCGTAATCTGCTGCATCCGTACTGACCCTTTCCTGTTTTCTTTATTGTACTAAAAAAGGGCATGGCGTTGTGCCATACCCCCTCATGAATCATTTCCTGTTCAGTCCAGATCAGCGCCGTTGCTTTCGCAGACCTTCTTGTACCAGTAGAAGGAATCCTTGCGGATACGCTTCATGTCCTTGAGATCGAATTCATCACGGTTGACATAGATGAAGCCGTATCTCTTGGTAATACCCTGGTGGGTGGAAATCAGATCGAAGGCTGACCATGGTGAGTAGCCGAACAGTTCGACACCGTCGGTGATCGCTTCCTGGCAGGCTTTGATATGACGGCGCAGGTAATCAATACGGTAATCGTCGTGAATCGTTCCGTCTGCTTCCAGTGTGTCCGGCACACCGCAGCCGTTTTCGGTAATGATCAGCGGCAGATGATATCTTTCCCACAGCTGTCTTAACGTAACGCGCAGACCGATCGGGTCAATACCCATACCGTAACTTGTCTGTTCCTGCAGCGGATTCTGCACCGCTGTGCTCATGCCCGGATAGGTCATCAGACCGCTCATGAAGTTGGCGGTGTCAGATTTCATCTCTTTGCCTTCTTCTTCACTGACATATCTTACCGTGCCGGCACCATAGTAGTTAAAGGCGATGAAGTCCGGATTGCCGCCTTTCAGATCAGCAAGATCCTGCTCGGTGATGTCCGGGGCAATACCTCTGTCTTTCCACCAGTTCAGCAGAGCTTCCGGATAGGTGCCGAAGACAGCCGTATCCAGGAACAGTCTGTTTCTCAGCTGATCCCAGTCCATCGCCGCGAGGTTGTCCTGCGGAGAAGAGGATGCCGGATAGATCGCCGTGATATTCGGTGCCGGTCCGACTTTGGCGTCACACATTTCATGGCACAGGATCATGGCTTTCGCCTGCGCCACCAGCATGTGGTGGTTGGCCTGCCACTGTCCCTTTTCCGAACCGTACTGCGCTCCCTGGAACAAAGCCATCATATTCTGCTCGTTGATGGTCAGGAAATACTTGACCTTTGAGCCGTATTCCTTGTAGCAGACACGGCAGTATTCGACGAAATCGTCGATGCACTGACGGCTTGCCCAGCCGCCATATTTGTCCTGCAGAACCTGCGGCAGATCAAAGTGGTACAGTGTCACGACCGGTTCGATACCGTATTTATGGCATTCGTCAATGACGTCATGGTAGTGCTTTACCGCGACTTCATTGACTTCGCCGGCTCCCTGGGGAATGATTCTCGGCCAGGCGATGGAGAAACGGAACTCTTTGAAGCCCATCTCTGCCATCAGGGCAATGTCTTCCTTAAAACGATAGTAATGGTCGACACCGTCATTGAAATTGGTGGTTCCCGGCGGCACCGGTGCGGTATCAGATACACTTAATGTGCGGCCTTCGTCAAGATAAGCACCTTCACACTGGTAAGCAGAGGAAGAAGCTCCCCAGAGGAATCCCTCCGGGAACGGTTTGAGTGTTTTGTAGTCCATATGTCTCCTTTATGCGAGGTCTTCGCCGTTGGAGGCGATGACTTTCTTGTACCAGAAGAAGGAATCCTTTCTGCTTCTGGCCATCGAGCCCTTGCCTTCGTCGTCCATGTCGACATAGATGAAGCCGTAACGTTTTCTCATTTCACCGGTGCCGGCCGAGACGACGTCAATGCATCCCCATGTCGTGTAGCCAATCAGATCGACACCGTTGGCGATTGCCTTGTCCATCGCCTCGATGTGCAGTCTGTAGTAGTCGATACGGAACGGGTCATGAATGGAGCCGTCTTCTTCGACCGTGTCATAAGCGCCAAGTCCATTTTCAACGACCATGACAGGCAGATGATATCTGTCATAGATCATTTCCAGATAGTACTGCAGACCGTCGGCATCGGTTGCCCATCCCCAGTCGCTGTACTTCAGATATTCGTTTCTGGCACCGAGCGAGAAGTTGCCGCCGACCATGTCGGTGACCTTGTGGGTCGTTACCAGGTTGGACATGTAGTAGCTGAATGTGTACATGTCGACGGTTCCGGCTGCCAGATCCGCGAGGTCTTCTTCGGTGATGTCAAGTTCGACATTGTGCTCGTCCCACAGTCTCTTGCAGTAGGAGCCGTATTCACCGAGGCACTGCACGTCAGAGCAGTAGAAGATGTTCTGTTCCCAGATGTGACGGCATTCGAGAATGTCCTTCGGGTCGCAGGTTGCCGGATACCAGGTAATGCCGCAGATCATGTTGCCGATCATGTTGGACGGATCGATGGCGTGGCCGATCTGTACCGCCTTGGCACTGGCGACAAACTGATAATGCAGATGCTGGTAGGCATTCTGATATGCTTCGTCACTGTTGGCTCCGCTGACGCCGAGGAACTGAATGGTATTGTTGATTTCGTTGAAAGTCAGCCAGTTGTGAACCAGGCCCTTGAACTCGGTGAAGCAGGTTGTCGCGAAGCGGACAAAGTGCTCGATCGTTTCTCTGTTCAGCCAGCCGCCGCAATGCTCTTCCAGATACAGCGGTGTGTCGAAATGCCAGATCGTGACCAATGGTTCGATTCCGTGCTTGTGCATTTCCTTGAACATGTCACGGTAGAATTCCACGCCTTCCTTGAGCGGTGTCTTTTCCAGACCTGTCGGGAACAGGCGTGACCAGGAAATGGACATACGGAACTGCTTGAAGCCCATTTCACCAAACAGGGCGATGTCTTCCTTGTAATGATGATAACCGTCGACAGCGTCATGGTTCGGATAATGATACTCATCGAGGACTGCGTAACGGGCGCCTTCCGGCAGCTTCTGGCCTCTTGTCAATGTGCCATGGTTGCCGTCCTTGTCAATGTAGGTGATCAGACGCGGTGTGTTGACGGTGCCGCCGGTCGTGACGTCGGTCATCGCCGGGCCTCTGCCACCCAGGTTCCAGCCGCCTTCCCACTGGTTGGCCGCTACTGCGCCGCCCCATAAAAATCCTTCCGGAAAATGTGCCATATTGTGTTCTCCTTTTCTGTTTTCCATTCAAAGAGGCAGGGATCGCCTGCCTCCCTCAGTATTCTTCTGTTTAATTGTGATTAATCGAGATCTTCGCCGTTGGTTTCGATAACCTTCTTGTACCAGTAGAAGGAATCTTTTCTTTCACGGTGGAAATCGCCATTGCCGTCGTTGTCTCTGTCAACATAGACAAAGCCGTATCTCTTCTTCATTTCGCCCGTCGAGGCGGATACCAGGTCGGTGCATCCCCACATCGTGTAGCCCATCAGGTCAACACCGTCTTCAACTGCCTGGGCCATGGCCTTGATATGGTCTCTGAGGTAGTTGATTCTGTAATCGTCATGGAACTTGCCGTCTTCCGCTCTTTCATCAACCGCACCAAGGCCGTTTTCGACGATCATCAGCGGAATCTCATATCTGCCGTATACTTCGTTCAGATAGATTCTCAGACCTTCCGGATCGATCTGCCAGCCCCAGTCGGAAGCCTTCAGATATGGATTGACAATGCCGGTGAACATGTTGCCGGCGCCTTTGAGCGCTTCCGGATCAACACTGGAGCAGCTGCTCATATAGTAAGAGAAGCTGTAGAAGTCAACTGTGCCCTTGGCCAGGATCTCTTCGTCACCCGGTTCCATACGGACGGTGATGTTGTTGTCCTTGAAGTATCTCTTGGCATAGTACGGATAATGACCTCTGACCTGAACGTCGCCGCAGAACCAGTTGGACATCTGCATCTTTGTCTGTGCTTCCTTGACATCCAGCGGATTCGGTGTGTACGGATAGTTCATGGAGCCGGCGATCATCAGACCGATCTTGTTGTCCGGGTTGATTTCATGACCGATGACAACTGCCTTGGCGCTTGCCACGAACTGGTTGTGCAGAGCGGTGAAACGATCAGACGCTTCTTCCGGTGTTTCTGTCATCTTGAACATCGGCTTGTGGTCATCTCCCTGCATACCGAGTGACATAATGCGGCCGAACGCGTTGACACCGATATTGATTTCATTGAAAGTCAGCCAGTATCTGACTTCGTTCTTGTACTCTTTGAACAGTGTCGTCGCATATCTGACGAAGCAGTCAATGACTTCTCGGCCGGTCCAGCCGTTGTATTTGACACTCAGGCCCCATGGCAGTTCATAGTGGGAAATCGTGACCAGCGGTTCAATGCCGTACTTTTTGCATTCCGCGAAAACATTGTGATAGAACTGCAGGCCTTCTTGATTCGGTTCCAGTTCCGTTCCGTCCGGATAGATTCTTGACCAGTTGACGGACAGACGGAAGCACTTGAAACCCATTTCGCCATAAAGGGCGATATCTTCCTTGTAGAAATGATAGAAGTCTACTGCCTGGTGGGACGGATAATAAACGTTCGGATCAATTTCCTTATCCCAAAGACGCGGTGTGTCTACTGTGCCGCCGCGGATATGATCGGGTACACCCGGTCCTTTTCCGCCTTCGTTCCAGCCGCCTTCAAACTGGTTGGCTGCGGTCGCACCGCCCCAAAGAAAGTCTTTTCTAAATCCCATAATTATTATTCTCCTCTTCTGCAGATAAAAAATGGCATCCGAAAACGGATGCCGATAATGCTTAGCCTACTTTACCGCCTGTGAAAGCCTGACCTTCGATCAGAGCACGTACCATCAGTACGGAACCCCATGGCTGAGCCTTGATGAGCTTCTTGGCATAGGAGCAAGGATCGCCTTCTGTACCGTCAGCGTAGTTTACTTCAAACTGCATTTCGATCGGTGTCTTCATCTTAACGAACTTGAATGTCGGGTTTTCGCTTGCTTCTAACAGCGCCTTGATTTCATCTCTCTTTAATGGTGAACTAATGTTTACTAACATCTCAGGTATTCTCCTTTTCGTAAAACAATTATAGCATGTAAGCGCTTACCGGAAAACTTAAAATACGATGTTATCTGTCCGTTCAGACCACTTCTGTACCGTTATCTCCGTGTTCTGTATCAAAGCGAAACAGTGTTCTTCCGCCGGCAGATAAAAAACATGATCTTCCCGGTTTCTGAGAATTGGCTGTATATCCGTTTATCCGGCAGAATACACCGGTTTAAGTTATAAGAAGATGACCGCTTTTCCTTTGTACGTATGATTGCAATACAAAAGCCGGGATTCAATTCAGATTCCCGGCTTTTACATATTCACTGTCAGTTTTTCAGATAGATGACGCCATCCAGTCTGGTAATGGCAAAATCAGCCGCGCACCAGTAGGCGAAAATCTCATCGTCCGTCCATTTGGATGTACTGTATCTCTGCAGGCCGAACCAGCCGATCGCCGCGCCATTGCGCAGATCCCGGTTATGTATGGTCAGTTCTTCTTTCTGTTCTTCCGCTTCCTGGGCCGCCAGCATTTCCGCAAAGTCCGACTGGTTTGTGCAGTGGAAGGTCGCAAGCACTCTTTCATCAGCATTCTTGGCCGTGACTTTTTCCCCAACGTTCAGTTTGCCGTCTTTATACTCCGCATAGACCAGTGACTGTTTGTATCTGGTATTCACCATCAGCGTGGATTCTTTGGCGGAATCCAGTTTCTCGACATATTCGTCCTTCAGCTTCAGAAGATAATTGATGCCTCTGGTATATGCTTTTCCGTCCACGCTGGAATCTGTATAGACTTTCTGAATGACCTTCAGATATTCACTCCAGTTTTTGGCGGTAATACGGATGCCTGTATCGTCCGGCTTTTCCTCTTCATCCTTTTTCCAGAACAGGCTTCTGTCAGGAACGATGGATGCGGTGATCTTTGGGACTACGATCTGTTCATTGATTATCTGTTTCATACGTCACGGCTCCTGTTTTTACAATTCCATTATCCACCCGTTTCCTTCAGAAAACAAAGGATAAAGAAGAGCCCGCCGCAAAGACGGGCCATACATCAGCTTATCCTTCAATATTGAAGAAGCGGTAATACTGCAGTCTGTCCATCAATACCGGAATGACGACCAGACACAGCAGCATCGTCGGGATCATATACCAGGCGTTGTAGGTAAAACTTCCCCACCATGGCGTTGCCCAGAACCAGACGCCGGCCAAAACGTGCAGAATAAGACGGATCAGATTCGTAATGGCGACGCCGCTGTAAAATTTGCCGTAATTCGGGAAGAGGCTGGCAAGGCCGTAAATACCGAAAGCGACCGGATATTCCATCAGGAACTGAATAACGATCTGCCACGGCGCATAGCCGTCCGAGTTCTGAATGATATAAACCCGGCCGGTCATGAACATCAGCAATACTGACACCAGGGCAACCATCGTACCTTTCTTCCAGCCCAGATGGTAGGAACATAACAGCAGCGGAATAATACCGATGCCCAGCGAGCCGCCTTCCGGCATCTGCAGAAGATGCAGGGTATTGCCCAGCCAGTCAAAAACAAAGAACAGAGCCAGATACATGGCCATGAATGTCAAATCCGAGATACTTTTGTTTTTCATAATAAAACACCTCCGTTTTCACTAGAGGCGTAAGGAATCAAATCCTGAACTCCCTACGCCAGTATTACCTGGATCAGGTGATAAGGGTATGTCTCAGCACGAAGTGCACCCCTGTTCACGGATTTTATTATAGCACTGTTATGTACTAGGAAGTCATTTTTTTCCTGGTGACCAGTAAAGTCCCGGCTGTCAGTATCAGAAGCAGACCGATCACGGTAAAGATCGTGGTTCCCGGTCCGCCAGAAGAAGGCAGTTCATATTTGCCCATGCTGTTTTTGACCGTCAGTGTATAAGACACATGCCCGTTTGCATAATCTGTCTTGCTCAGCCATTCGGCAGGAGCGCCGCTGTTAATGACAACCGTTCCGTCTTTACCGATCGTAAAGCAGATATCTTCACTCAGCTTTTCATAACCATCCAGCGTCTGTGTTTCCGTCAGATAGTATGTGCCAACCGAAAGATTATCCATATTGATATTTGGCAACAATCCGGTTCCATCTGTTACAAGATCCTCATAACCGGTTATTGGCTGATAGTCTTTTCTCTTCTGACCCTGTTGGTCGGTTACCTGGTTATACAATGCGAAATGAACACCCGCCATCTTTTCACCGGTTATCGCATCAACTTTCACTGCTTTGAAGTCAACGATCCGGTTTTTGATCGTGATGCGGGCTTTCATATCCCCGTTTTCATATTCCATAAGTGTGTACATGGATTCATCCACACCGCTGACGGTAACTTTTTCATCTTCATCGATCGTGATCGTCATTGCACCATCCAGAACAGTATAGCCCTTCGGCACTTCTGTTTCCTGCAGTGTGTATGTTCCCGCATTCAGATAGGCAATGGTAATCAGGCCGGTTTCATCGGATGTGTATTTGCTTGCGGCGACATCTTTTCCATCACTGTCTTTCAGTGTAAAGACAGCACCTTGCAGATCGGTTCCTTCCCAGTCCGTCTTATAGAGTTCAATACCCGGACGGGAGTTTGTGACTTTATCGGTACGGACATTCTCATTCTGGGTTGTCTGTTTGCCCTGTTCATAATGAACTTTATACTGATAGCCGTCCTGATGGGTCCCTCCGACTGGTGTGCCGCCAACTGTCAGAGTGCCGCCTTCGTCAATCGGATAAACATCAGAATAGCCGATAATATTTCCTTCTATGTCTACCGCGATATTTCCTTCCAGCGTCACTTCCCGGACAATGTAGTTTTCAAACGGAATACCGCTTTGCAGATTACCGAAGAAGTAATACAGCGATGTCTCGGATGACAGCATCTGCCGGACGCTGTCCCTCAGCAATGTCAGATTACCGCTGTCATCTTTGACATATACAGCAAAGTAAATCGGATCATGACTTGCCATAAAGTCTTTATCTGTCCAGATCTTCTCGACTGTCAGACCCCAGCCTTTCTGATTGCGGACATCGATTTTCGGACTTTCCTCAGGCTCAAGAACATCCGAAATCGGTGTCGTGCCATGCTTTTCTTCCGATTCCGTATCTGTCCGGGTATATCCGTCCAGCAGACGCAGGGTGTATCCCCGCGGGATTTCTTCCGCTCTTTCTTCAACCTTATACTTTGTGCCGACGATTAAATCGCGCACTTCAACGGTATAACCGGCTGGAATCTTGGAAATCGTACCGTTCATGGATGTCCGGAAGATAATAGCTTCCTTTTCCGTGCTGGGCAGAGCATCCAGATATTCTTTCAGTTCATCGTACTCCGTGTAGCTAAGTGATTCGAATTTCTGTGTTGCCACATCCCATTTGCAATAGTGACCAGCCGGATCTTTGACAAAATACGGATACAGATTCGCCAGCGGCAGGTTATCCTCATCCGCGTTTTCTGTGCCGAGATAGAGACGGAAACGGAAGAGCGTATCATTATCAGGATATGTCAGTTCTGTCAGTCCATCCACATTATAAAGCTTCTTGGTAATGGCCAGTTCCCGCATGGCTCCGTCTCTGACATGGTTGTCATAATCCACCTGCGGCCGGCTTTCCATTGTATCTTTAGCAACAGAATAGTCTTCTCTTGGCGGATTGACCACGGAAGATTCTCCAGTCAATTTGGTATTGTTTGCGGTCACTTTGTCATAGATTTTCGGATCCACATTGCATTCCTTAACGTAATATTTAACGCCGTCAGGCAGATCAACGACAGCAGATTCACCCGGTTTCAGGAAGAAGACGTGCTCGTACGCCTGTGAACATCCGGCAGGTGTGAAACTGCTCATATATGTTACAGATCTGTTGGTGTCCTTGTATTTCACAAGGTCCTGATCGCCTTCATTCTCGCCAAGCAGATGATATTGTTCCGTACCGTCCTTAGCTTTGTAATAAATCTGATATGGGAATTCAATCATACTGTTGGCCGGATCGTCTGTGCCGGACAGTTTTTTGCTGAGAACAAACGTGCCTGGTTTGACAGCAGACAGATTAAAGCGCATGTGCAGGTTGGATGCACCAGCTCCTCGTTCCATATAGAACATCTTCATCGAATGGTTCGTATAGTCCTTAAAGACGTAGTTTCCTTCTTCATTCAACTTAAAGATCTCAGCCAGCTTATCTTCGATTTCCTGCTCGGACATTTCTCCTCTGTCCTGATAATTCTTTTTGAATGTTTCATACAATGTGGAATTGCCGCGGGAACTGGTAATGACACCTGTCCGGAAGTTGACTGAACCGACCTCAGCGGAATGGACGCCGCCCAGATCCAGAACGAGTTCACCATCTACATAGAGCCAGAAGTCATCGTCACCGGAGAACTCAAAGATAATATCATGGCCCCAGGCATCAAGACCGCTGGCTGTCTGGGTAAACTTCGCTTCCATTTCCATACCGAAGAAATAATCAACTTCCGTATTCTTGCCAAGGTCATACATCTTTTCACCTTTACGCGCATCAGTATCCGAAAGCGGATTACCCAAAACATCTGTCTGATTGGTGATAAAATTGCCGTTACTGTCTTTGGCATACCCATTTTCTTTTATTTCGTTATATGGCATGAACTGGCCATGTTCTCTGGTGATTCCATGCTCGTTGCTGCCGGTTATCGCACCAAGCTGATCATAGACGGTAAAAGTGCCATCCTCATTCAGATGAGCGAAGTTCTTGGTGCTGTCATATTCAAAATAACCGCTTTCGTTATAGATACTTTCTATAAGCAGATGATTGACCGTTTGTGATCCGGCCGATTTCTCATTGAACAGGACAGAAAGTGATTTTCCCTGCCCTGATTCTCCTGCCTTGTCGGTACCTTTTGGATAACCATCCTCTCCCAGATTTGTGGAAAGCAAACCGGATTTTTTACCGTCTTCTCCCAGGAAAGCTTTCTGTTCTATGTCTCTGTTCCCAACCTTTGGATTGTTAAAATCCATCATCTTCATGGTGATGCCATACTCGTCATTGTCGATCGTATCAACTGTTGTCAGCTGATCGTGGGGATCTACCGGATTGATAACAGCAAAATAGAAATCTTCGGCTTCTGAGAGCGGGCATGCGACAACTTTTCCGTTCTCTGTTTTCAGACCGGAATACGCATACTGATTGTCGTCCCAGGCAATGATGCTTGTATAGTTTTCGCCGTATCGTCTGCCGCCCATGTTGATGCCGACCGGATCATTAGAGAAAATAGCCTGGTCTGATACTTGTGGGCCAATATAGTTGTGATACTGGGTATTCTGCAGATCATAGAAATAACTTAGTGTCCCGTCCGGATTGGTATATTCCGTGAAGGTCCAGAGGGCAGTATTGACATTACTGCCGATCCATTCGATATTATCGCCGGTATCATAGCAGCGTACTAAAGAGCCGTCGTGATCGACTGCGAAGAATTCATATTTCTTTTTCTCTTCGTTCCAGATACGGGTATAAATAACTACCTGCTGCCCATCATGAACATTGACAGTATCGGAAACACTGACTTTCTGGGCTGTATATAACGTGAAATCATCATCGTCCAGCACGGATTTCTCCACCAGATTCAGCCATGTGGATGCGTTGCTGTTATTCGCACCGGCGAAGCCACGGGCAGACGTGCCGCTCAGATCCGCTGAAACATTATATCCATTCACCGTGAAATGCCATTTTCCGCTGTTGGCTCCGGTTCCGGGAACGGCTTTGATAACCGAATACTCCGGATCTGGTGTATCTGACAAAGTAATATTCTTGCCATTCACGGTTAAATACTTGGCTGCGCCGTTTACTGTTGTCTTCAGGTAATAATAGTCTTCTCCCCTCGATTCAAACGTCCATTCCTGAATGTCACTGCCTTCTGCCACCAGCAGAATACCTTCATTATCCAGAACATCCGGCCGCATCAGCATATCCACCGCGCTCAGCTCATTGGTGCTGCCGACTGTAACTGTATCTGCCATCATGGCGGCCGCTGTGGCAGTGTCGTTGTGGAAGGCGATGCCGTATGTCTTGCCATTCAGTTTATATGGATCATCCTTAACCTCGTAAGAATCTGCATAAGAAATGGTTATCTGGCTGTTTGCAGCATTGTTGTTATCTGTCCAGAAACGCATACCGCCACCGCTGCCGGAATGCTGCAGCCATTTGTCCTGACCTTTTATTTTCAAATAGAATTTGCCTTCTGCTGCCTGAGCCTGAGAGATTTCAAAAGCGGTTTTGTTTGTATTGGAAAGACTGACGAGATTGTTGCTCTGGTTAAACATATACTGCTTGGTTCCATCTATCATCGTGTAAATATAGAAAGAACCATCGCCAGCAGACTCAAAATACCATTCATCGGCTTCTTCAGATTTATTGGTTTCAATAAAGGCACTGTTTCCATTCAAATCATTGGTGGTATAGTTCTTTAAACCGTTATAGGAAAGATAGAATGGTTCAGGTTCATTATCAACCAGTTCATCTGTTCCCATTACAGTTCGAATCTCTACTTTGGCTGGTTCCGGCGCATCGACAATGGCATAGACCGAGAACCCTGTTGTTTCAAAAACAACACTGTTTTCTTCCGTTGTACTGTCAAGAACTTCCGGCTCTTCACCAAAGTGGACGACACTGAGGTTTTCACCTGCCGCATCATTCAGTTCAATAGATACACCAACCACACTGCCTTCTTTGGGCTGGATGGTTTCATTGTCTTTGATGATCTTTATATCGAAGAACCGGGCATAGGAAAGCGCGTCCGTTTCCTGACCTAATGTTTCTGCCGTTCTGCTCAGATAGGTTTCATACTCTTCCGGATCAACGATCTCCGCTGCTTCCAGTTCTGCGTCTTCGGGAATGTCCGCATCACTCTTGTATGTCACAGTAATGAGATAACCCGAGCCATCGGCGGTAATGACATTCACATACAGCTGTTCATCGGTTACCTGCACAGCAAATACCTGACCGTCCTTCATTGTGATGGTCAGTGTTTCTTTTGTACTAAATGGTTCCAGACTCTCCATGATCCAGTCTTTTTCACCAAAGAACAGGAACTTCTCGTTCTTTGTGATTCTGATCAGAGAAGGATCACTGAAAACAACATCGTCCACTTCATCCATGAAGCTGTCAATGTCTTCTTCTGTTTCAATACCAAGGGCAATGACCAGTTCTTTGAATGATATTGTACTGCCGCCTTCCATGGAGAAGGTAAATGTCTTTCCGTCTACTTCATAGCTGAAATCAACTGTATATACGACTGCATAGACCGAGAACTGTTCCGCTTCAAAGGCAATGGTATTCTCCGTCGTTTCGATATCTTCGATCTTCTCACCGTTGCCCTCATTATCCACATGAACGACTGAGACCGCTTCCGCCTGTTTTGGTGCTTCAGACGGTGTGATCATGACCTGGATCGGTGTGGATGGCTGCACTTCATTGTCATAGGCATCAAGGAAGGTAATATCGACTGCTGAAACTTTTCTTACCTTGCCTTCTACGGTATTAGCCACAGTCTCTTCAATATTCTCGTCATTGACGGCATATACCGTCATGGTCGTGCCTTCCGGGAAGGCTGTATGATCCGCCCGGACATTGACATCCAGGCCGCTGACCCGTTCAAAGAAGACAAAGTCTTCCGCTTCTTCTGTCACCTGCTCAGTTTCTTCTGCTGTTTCAGCCGGTTCTTCACTTTCTTCTAAAACAGTTGTTTCTGTTTCTTCCGGTTCTGTTTCTGTCAGGATTTCTTCAGGAACTTCTGTTTCTGCTGTCACTGGCTCTTCTTTTTTATATACAGCCGTGAAATATCCGGTTCTGTCTGTCACAAAACTGACGATTTGTTTCTTTTCTGTATTTACAGCAACAACCTGATGTTCTTCGGTATCCAGCAGTTCTGTTTCATATTCTCCCGTCGGTGTTTCTTTGATCAGGAGCAGTTGCGGGGTTCTTTCGTCTTCTCTCAGTTCTCTTTCTATCTGGAAGTGCAGACTGCCCTGCGGCTGTACTTCATTTTCCGATTCGTCCATGATCTTTATGGAGAGGATTTCTTCATCCGTTTCCATATCAGGATTCTGTTCATGAATACTGTCGAGCAGTTTCTGTTTCTCTTCTTCTTTAACGATTTCCGCACTTAAAACACTGCCAACTGGAAGTGTCTCCTCTTCTGCTTCGGCTGTGATTTTATAGGATGTATCTTCAATGATTTTTTCCAATATGACGGCAGGATTCTGTGTTTCTGTCTGACCGCCGCTGTTCAGTACAATGCCGGGATCATCTTCCGCAACATCTGACTCAATGGTAATAGCAGGCAATATTAAAGCGTATGTTGTTGCGAACACAACAACACCGGCTAATATTCTGCGAAGGGAATATCGTTTCCGGTTCGCTGCTTTTTCGAGAAATCTGTCGAATTTGTTCATTGCCTGCCTTGCCTTTCCGGGCAGTTGCGTTTTCTATTATCTTTTTATTTTACCATACCGAGGCGGGTCAGCGGCCATACTTTAAAGACAATTCTTCCGACCACCACCTCTTCCGCGATGCATCCAATCGCACTGTTTCTGGAATCCAGCGAAACATCGCGGTGATCTCCCATCACGAAGATCCGTGCCTCCGGCACCTGATAAGGAAAGATGATATCACAGTCGTCACCGATGGATTTCTCGCTGACATAAGGCTCATCCAGCTGCTCACCGTTGACGAAGACGTTTCCTTTATTGTCAATATCTACCCATTCTCCTGCCTGAGCGATGACTCTTTTTACCAGGATCTTGTTGTTGTAATAGAAAGCGACAACGTCACCTGTTTTGAATTCGCTGCCTTTCAGTGACAGTACGATATCCCCTTCATCCAGGGTTGGTGTCATACTGTGACCATAGATCTGCAGCACCGGCATCATGAATACTGCCACCAGCACCGCACAGGCGGCGACGGTGATCAGGGTAAAGAGCGTATTTTTCAGCGAAAAGACAAACTTCTTTTTGTACTTCTCGTGTTTTAACTCTTCTTCCAGTTCAGCCAGGGAATAATCTGTAAATGTTTCCTTATTCACTGCGTGCCGCCCTCCTTCAGTTTGTTTGCCAGCCTGATAATGATCTTCTGATACTGGGCAGCTGCGATTTTGGTGTCTTCCAGCATTTGATTCATATACTGCGTCGCTTCTGTGATCGTCCGGGAATTCAGAAGTGATTCCATACGCAGTCTTCTTTCCGCATCCAGTTTGTTCTGCAGCTCACGGATCATGGCGTTTCTGGATGCGACAGCTTCCTGCAGCTTCTGATAATCCTCTTTCAGAGTGGAGGCTTCCGGATTTCCCATGTTCTCTTTTTCGGTCAGTCTTTCCTTATATTCATTCAGCAATACATCTTTACTGTCGAGTTCCGCCTGCATTTTTTCCATATCCTGGTGCATAGCAGCGACTGATTTACTTTGTTCCACAAGCATTTCCAAAAGTTCGGCTCTTGTCATATTGCGTAATGTAGTTGTATCCTTCACTGACATGTGACCTCCTTCCTGGAAATGCCAACAGAAAAGCCCCTCGAACATTCCGTCTCTTCCGATCTGTTTTGAAGTACAGGGATACAGGGGGCTTTGTATTAAATCATGTATCAGATTAAAACGATTTACCGTCTGTTTGCATCATCCCCCATATCTGCGTTTTAAGTATAGTTTCATTTTTCCTAAATCACAATCTTACGGGAATGAATTTGTTAAATTGCACAAACATGAAGATAAAGGCGGATCACCCTTTCAGGTTGCAGTATATCTGCATTTTTTTGCGCGCACAATCGCAAAAAGCGTATATTTTGTGCATATTTACCTAAATGTATTTATTTGGTAAATATGTTCTACTGTTGACCTTCCAATTACCGTTAACATCAATTAATTACAGGGTTTTCAGCCCAGACAGATATCTGGTTCCATAACATGCTTTCATACATGAAAAAACT
This sequence comes from uncultured Erysipelotrichaceae bacterium, assembly GCA_902793635.1. Lineage (GTDB taxonomy): Bacteria > Bacillota_I > Bacilli_A > Erysipelotrichales > Erysipelotrichaceae > Bulleidia. The sequence goes on from CADBEA010000003.1 coordinate 50,102, forward strand.
TCCGTTTCCGGAAGTTCTCTGCTTATTCGTATGTGAATTCGTAGTAGGTCAGGATGTTGTTTCCTGTTTCGGTGACACCATAGGTCGCGGCTGATCCAAGCAATCCGTCCTCCCGATAAGTCAGTACAGTGTAGCTGCCAATCGCACCGTTTAACATGGCGTTGATTTTGATCAGTCTGCCCTGGTCGTCATATTCCAGCGTATAGTCGAAACTGGACTTGGTTTCCGTCGTCGTATCCGTTACTTTGACATAGGTCGCCTTGTTGTCATTGTTGTATCCGAATTCCACGGTATGGAACGCAACCGAAGAAGCGCTCTTTTCCGTTCCTTCGTAATCAATGATGCTGGTAAGTCTGCCCTTGTCATAAGTGTATTCCGTAAAGACGTTGTTGCCGCTCTTGGAAATACGGATATTTGAATCGTTGTATCTGTAAATGTAGCGGACCGCCCCGACTTTGGTTCCGTCTTCCCCTAAATAATATGCGTCACATGTTTTTTCCTTGTAATCGCATTCCAGAACACTGGGCGCTTCCGACGGCTGAACGTTTTCCTTCAGCTGTTCGACCGTTTTGTAAACCTGATCAGTATTGTTGATGTAGGCTGTGGAGATTCTCTTTTTGAATCCGGCACTTTTCATCGCTTCGGCATACAGGTAGTATGGCTCTGCCGTATATGCTGTAACATGTCCCTCTGAACTGCATCCCCCGAACAGCAGTGCCATGGACATTGATAAGATCGCGATGCCTGTTTTTTTCCATTCCATGGTCTTACCCTCCGTACTGATAAATCTTATATATAATAATGATACTGAAAAAAGAAAAAAAAGAAAGGTCTTGGATTGCCCGTTCCAGACCTGTTTCTTTTTATACTGCTTGACCGGTTATAGAGGAGGACACAGTCAGGCAATGGAATGATGAACCGTTTTACGCCAGTAACAGATTTCTCAGGGTTCATCATAAGTCTGATCCGGCAAATAAAGGAGTGTGTGATGGAAAGAGTGTATGCCGTTCAGCCTTATCTGATTAATAAGTTAGTATATGCTAACTGTTTTGTCAATACTTTTCGATGATTTTGTAATGTTTCATGGCTTTTTCAATGCCGCCCTGACTGATATCGTCTGTGACAAAGTCGGCAATGGCCTTCAGTTCTTCCGCACCGTTGCCCATGCAGATGCCGTGCTGTACCTCTTTCAGGATCATCGCGTCATTCATCGAATCCCCGAAGGCATAGGTATCTTTCATGTCCCCGCCCAGCATGGTGACCAGCTGTCTGGCACCGCTGCCTTTGGTTACGCCTCTGGCTGTCACTTCGCCGGTACAGATACCGCCGCGGCCGTAGGATGCGCTGGTGGAAATGTATTCCAGTCTTTCATCGAGGTGTTCCATAAAGTCGTTTTCCTCGATATAGGACGGGAATTCCACATCACAGGAGAGGATCGGCTCGTCCGGTTCTCTTTCTGAGAGTCGTTTCAGACCGGCTTTTTCAGCCATCTGTTTTCCACATCGTCCGCATCCGGTGAAATCCCGGCATAACCGCAGAACAGATCGAAGGTGACGTCACTGGCATATCCCCAGTCTTTTGACCAGGGACAGAAATTGCCATGATACTGCCGCATGACGATATCTTCCAGCTTTCGCACCAGCTCTTCTTCGATTGGAAAGAAGACCGGTTCATGGCCGGTCAGTTCGATGCCGGCACCATCCGCGTAAACGTAACCATCGAAGTCGTCGCCCATATACTTTTCAATGCCTTTGCGGTTGCGGCCGGAAGCGATAAAACAGCCATAGCCGTTCTCTCTTGCCTTCTTCAGCAAATCCCTGACATCCTCTTCGATTTCATTGGTACGGGGTGAATCCACCAGGGTGCCGTCTATGTCAAAAAAGAGATAGCCTTTCATTCTTCTTCCTCATGCATGAGCTTTTCATAGGTAAAGGTGCCGTTCTGCCAGCTGAAGCGGAACATGCCGCAGTTGCCGGCCGGATTCTTTCCTGCTTCATTTGCCTTCTGATACAGTTCTTCTTTATGGATACCGAACAGATACTGCAGCAGTACCATATACAGATCACCATGCGACACCAGCAGAATTGTATCGCCGTCTTTCGCGGCATCAATACTGTCACGCAGAAAAGCATGAAGCCGCTTCTTCAGATCTTCATAGTCTTCGCCCTTTACCTTTGACCAGTCATTCAGCATATGCATCGGATAGATGGTATCCCAGATGCCTTCATATTTCTGACTCTCCAGATCGCCGAAGCAGACTTCCCGCAGACGTTTGTCCGGGATGGCCGTAAGGCCATGTCCTTTCAGCAGGATCTCAGCGGTATCTCTGGTCCGTTCCGTACTGGAGACATAGGCACAGTCAAAATGCATATCCTTCAATTTCTTCGCCCGCTCTTCCGCCTGCCGGATCCCTTTTTCCGTCAGCGGACTGTCGCAGTATCCCTGCAGACGCTTCTGGACGTTGAAAACCGTTTCGCCATGGCGGACATAGACAAAATGAACCGTCTTATCTTCGCAGATGCGGAATTCCTGTGCTGTCTGCGGTTCCGATAACAGTCGGTAAACGCCGTCTTCATACGTGAACACCGCGATTCCGCAGTTGGGAATAAACGGCTTTTTCTCGCTGTGTTTGCGGGCAATGTATTCCTGCTGGTCAATGTTGATAAAGTGTGTCTTGAGCAGATGAGCGAAGAATGAACCGTGGCTGACCATCAGCACCGTATCCCCGTCTTCGCATGCCGACAGCATTCTGGCAAAGCCTTGATCCGCCCGCTCTATGAACAGCGGCACGTTCTCACCGCCGATGTCCGTCCAGTCGTCTTCGATCCGGTGCGGCTGGATCAGGGAATAATAACGGTCGATCGGTTCGCCGTCCAGTTCGCCGAAGTCAAATTCTTTCAGTTCCTTCAGGCAGACCGGCTCGTTGTCGTGATAGCGGCAGATCATCTGGGCTGTATCCCAGGCTCTTTCACTCGATGAGCAGAAGACATGATCAAAATGCACATGTCTGAGAACCGATGCCGTCTCCTCTGCCTGCTCAATGCCTTTGACAGTCAGCGGACTGTCGCATTTTCCCTGCATGATGCGCAAATCGTTGAACAGTGTTTCGCCATGTCTGACGTAGTAAAAAGTAACTTTCATCTTTTATATCAGTCCGTAATGTTTCAGTCCGTTGTAAACGCCGTCTTTGTCAATGTCGTCGGTGACATATTCCGCCGCCGCCTTTGTTTCCGGTACGGCATTGCCCATGGCGACGCCATGGCCAGCCGCTTCCAGCATGCATACGTCATTGACCCCGTCACCGAACGCATAGGTATCGTCGATCGCGACACCGAGTTTTTCCGCCACATGAACAAGCGCGGTTCCCTTGTCGACTCCGAGCACGGTAATATCGGCACTCGGATGCGGGCCGTGCGGATTGACAAGCGCGACACCTTCCAGGGCTTTGCGCATGACATTCACCCGGTCAGCACTGACCATGTAAATATCCAGGGAATAGGCTGTCATATTGTCGCGGATCCCGTTTTTGACAAAGCCCGGATCCTGCACCGAAGCCATTACCTCAAAACCTTTGGGATTGCCGCCGTACCAGCCTTCTTCCAGACCGAGGAAACAATACCCGCCATCCACCGCTTCCAGACGGTCCATCAGATCACGGATCTGATCCTGATCGAGCGGATGAGCATAGAGGATTTCACTGTCCCGGACGGCCAGGCGGCCGTTGCAGCAGATAAAACCGTCTGCGTATCTGCCGAAGTTCTTCTGGGCATACACGGGATTGCGGCCGGTGCAGATAAATACCAGATTGCCGTTGGCCCGCAGCTGCCGCAAACCTTCTTCGGCGCTGGCCGGTACATTCTTGCCGTGTGCCAGGGTGCCGTCAATATCAAAAAACACGAGTTTCATAATTCCAGTATCTCCTTATTCCCATGATACCAAAAGAAAGCACCATGATGTGTTTCTTCCCTTCCCAAAAGGATATCATGGTACAGTTATTACGTTATTGATCAGGAGGTTTTCATCAACATGAGCGTTGCAGTCAGATATTATACAAAAACCGGCAATACAAAACGGCTCGCGGAAGCCGTCGCTGCCGCCCTGGGAGTCGAGGCTCTGCCTCTTTCCGAACCGATCAGCGAACCGGTCGATCTGCTTTTCCTGGGAAATTCCTATTACGCTTTCACGATCGATCCGGAAGTCCGCGCCTTTATCCAGACACTGGACAAAAACAAAGTCGGCAAAATCGTCAATTTCGGTTCCGCCGCCATGCTCAACTCGACCTTGAAGAAGGTCAAAGCTGAAGCAAGCAAAGTCGGCATCCCGGTGGATGATCGAGAATTCCACTGCAAGGGTGAATTCAAAGGCATCCATAAAGGCAAGCCGGACGCCGAGGACCTGAAAGCCGCGGCTGCTTTCGCCCGATCCATCGTCGCTTAACCGATTCTCTTCCGCATCTGCGGAAGAGTTTTTCTTATAATAAAACAGCCTGCTCAGAGGCTGTTTCAGCTGTTATCCGCCCGTAGTATGATATCCGCCTGTTGATAGATCTGATATGCCTGGAAATACATTTCCTCCAGCGGGATCCATTTCGTTTTAAACATTTCCAGTTTTTCCGGATTCCGTTTCCGCAGCCTTTCCAGCTGTGTGAGGGGATCAATATCGATTGCCACGTTCAGATCATAGTACGTCCGAAGATCCGGCCGCTGGCTGTAGCTGCCTTCAATTACTGTGACGGCTCGCTGTGGCACCTCGATCGGTGTATCTGACAGACGCATCACATTACAGTCAAACGGGATATAGGAAAACGGCACGCCTTTGGCAAGCGGTATCAGCACTTCACTCAGAAACCGTTCATGATCCACGTTCTCGCCGGGCGTCGCATAACGCTCCGGCGTGCGCTGCTCCATGCGCAGGAAAAAATCATCCATGTGGATCAGTGCTCCCTGCCACTCGTCCGCCAGTTTTTTTCCGAAGGTGGACTTGCCGGAAGCACAGCGTCCGTCGATCGAAACAATGCATCTGCCTTTTTCATTAAGGATCTGCCGGATCCTTTTATTCACTTCTTCCATCTGTAACGTTCTCCGTCTTCTTTTAACAGTTATATCATATGTTTCCCCGACAATGAGAAAAGACCCCGTCGGGTCTTTCTCTTTCTAATTTATAAGGGGATAGAAATCACTGATTGACTGCTAAGGGGGAGCATTCTCTCAGGCAGACCTTTTTATCTGCATCTTTAATGTACACGTTGACTGTCGGTCAAATATGTAATAATTATGGAAAATTATGTGATACATGAAAACGCTCTCATTTTCTGCTGTAAAAAACAAGAATCTGCCGTTCATATTGCAACTCTTCCCCTTCTGATGAACATATCTCCGTCTTTTCACTTACATGTGATATAATTCAAACTACATGATTGAGGTTATCAATATGAAAAAAGTATCTGTCTTCATATTAAGTATATGTCTGGCCCTGCTGCTGTGCCCCGTCAGGCAGGTCTATGCCGACGACCCCGACTTCAGTGATACCGACTACTGGAACAATCTCTGTACATCCAGAGATCTCAGTGACGCGGAACAGGAAGCCTGTGAAGCCTATTCGGAATACCTGAAGAATTCCAGCAGTACCCTGAACGACCAGCTGGAAGCACTGCGTGCCCAGCAGGAAGATATTAAAAACAATATCGCCGAATACGGCATGAAGATTCAGGATTATCAGGGACAGATCGATTCCAAGCAGATCGAGATCAACAACATGGTTGCCCAGATCGAAGCCAAGCAGAAGGAAATCGAAGCCAAACAGCTGGAGATCGAAGCCAAGCAGAAGGAAATCGACGAAACCCAGGCGCAGATCGATGCCGCCAACGAAAAGATCAAGACCCGTATGGAGATCTCCCAGTCTTCCATGCGTCTCAACAAGTTCACGGACATCCTGATGGGTGCCGACAGTTTTGAAGAATTCCTGCGTATTTCCAATGGCTTAAGTGCCATTTCCCAGTATGACCAGAAGATCCTTGATGACATGAAGGAACTGCGCGCCAAGCTCAATTCCCAGCGTGAGGAAATGGAAGTCGCCAAGGCGGAACTGCAGGCGGAAGAAGAAGAGATGGAAAACACCAAACAGATGCTGGAAGAACAGCAGAATTCCATCATCCTGATGCAGGAAGAGGTCAAGCTCGTCAGAGCCGCTGCCATGGAAGAAGAAGCCAAGATCAGAAGCCAGTCGGAACAGGTCGCCAGCAATATTGCCGAACTGAACTCGATGATGATCGAACTGGCCCGCGCCGGGCAGCTTGACGACGCGATCATTACCACCAACGGCTGGACCTACCCGGTACCGGGCGCTTACCGCAGTGCCGGCACATGGTCCTATGACGGCTACGGTGCATATCCGCACCTTGGCTATGACTTTGCGGCAACTGTCGGAACAACCATCGTCGCAGTCGGCAACGGTGTCATCCTCGCTTCAGCCAACGGCTGTCCGACATACGGCTACCTCGGCAACTGGTGCGGCACTGCCCAAGGCGGCGCGGCCGGCGGCGGCAACCAGGTCTATGAACTGACCGTCGTCAACGGCTCCCTCTACGGTGTCTGCTACTGCCACATGATGCTTGACTCACCGATCGCGGCAGGAACTGTCGTTTCCGCCGGTGACTATGTCGGCCGGGTCGGCTCAGCCGGCAACAGTACCGGACCGCACTGCCACGTCGAAATCATGTACCTGGGAGACGGCTCCGACTTCTCCTATTATGCCCAGCACTGGAACGGTGACTTCTCGTTCGGATGCGGCTGGGTCGGATGGGATAGAAAGTGTGATGCCGGTTACGGTGCTCCCTGCCGTATCCGTCCGGAAACAGTATTCGGATATTAATAAAAACAGAGATTGTATTCAATATGAGTACAATCTCTTTTCTTTTTCTAATACGGCTGGTTGCTGTTTTCTTCTTCCATGACGAGGAAGGATCGGTACTGTCTGTCCAGTTCTTCCTTTGCCTGTTTCGCTTTGGCTTCCGCCCTGGCATCCGCCATTTCATCTTCCGGCAGGATCTCCATGATGATCCGCATCGTATCGGTGAATTCCGGCAGGATCTTCATCAGCTTTTTCTTCACTTTCGGCAGTTCATTAAAGTTCCAGCTGGTTTCCAGTTTCATGTAGTTTTCCATGATCGTATTGAGGAACGGCAGATATCTGTCATACAGACGGTCCAGTTCACTTTCACCGCTGTCAAACCAATACTGCAGATCACGCAGATCGCGGAACTGCCGGATGAGAACTTCCAGTTTTTCCCGGACTTCCTTGTCGTAGATCTTTTCTTTCGCTTCTTCGAGATAATAGATGTATTCGGCAGCCTGCTTCATATGCAGGTCTTTTTTCTCTTCCTGATTCATTCTTCTATGACCAGCCGTCCTTCCACGTGCGCATCCAGACCGGGATGCAGGCTGAAGTATTCTTCGACAATATTGTTGACAGAGCTCATCACGACCCGCGGTGTCATATTATTTTTGACTTCTTCCAGCGGCACGCCGAGGAATTCGTCAAAGTTCTTGTAATGATATGTCTGCATACAGATGCGCAGACGCTGATCGCCGGTAATCGGTTTTCCGTTGAAGGCGAATTCCTCCAGACTGTGGGTGCTCTTGCGGTAGCGGATCCGCACACCCTTGGAGAACTGATAGAACTCAGTATGGCCTTCCCACGCTTCATCACGCAGGATATGCAGAACCATGCGGCGGAACTGCTCACCGGTCACTTCCAGCATCCATGCTTCATCATCGAACGGCGTATTCTCCAGCATGTCCTGGTATTCCACGATCGGTCCCAGTTCCTTTTTGCGGATCGCACCGGAGCCGAACATCATGATGTCAAAGGAACTCTCATCCTGCAGCATGTCCGCGTAAAGATTGCCGAGTTCAGTTTCCTGGATACGGGAAGGATGGGTCAGTTTCCGCTTCAGACGGGTCAGAATGCGGCGGTATTTGACATCCGTCTCACTCTGATAGCGGCGCAGCAGTTCTTCCATGACTTCATCTTTTTCCGCTGTCTGCTCATTGATCGGCACAAACTGCCAGGCATAGCTGCGGATGCGGTGCCGCCAGGTGTCATAGTCAATATCGAAACGGCCGATATGGGAAGTGCCGCTGCCTGCCTGAACGATCGGTATGCCGTTGATGATTTCCGGCTTTTCCATTTCCGTATGGGAATGGCCGCCGATGATCAGATCCACACCCCATCGCGGATCCATGTATTCCGCCAGCTTCCGGTCTTCTTCAATACCGATATGCGTTAACAGGATCGTCAGGTCAGTCTTCGATGTCCGGTAGTTGTCGCAGATGATACCGACTTCCCGGGAAGCTTCCATGACATCGACAAAGGTGCCGATGATCTTTTCATTCCTGGTCACTGACAGCACTTCTTCCGTCAGGATACCGATCAGCAGGATGCGGATCCCGTCCACTTCCAGATTCATATATGGCATGAACAGACGGGCGTTATTCATTGTCACGAACATATTGGCGTTGATAATCGGAAACATCGCGCATTTTTCCAGAAACAGCAGATGCGCCAGACCGTAGTCAACTTCATGATTGCCGATGGTCGCGGCATCGGGGTTGAGAACATTGATCAGATCGATCGTCGAAAGTCCCATGTATTCAGAATCGATGATCGACCCGCGGAACATGTCGCCGGCCATCAGATATACCGTGTTCGCCTGTTCGCTGCGCACTTTGTTCACATAGCCGCTCAGCCGGACCAGACCGCCGGTCTCACCGTCTTCGGTTGTCTTGGGCAGAAAGTCACCATGCAGGTCGTTGCTGTGGAGGATCGTCAGTTTTTTGATGGCCATACGCCGTCTCCTTTCCGTCTCTTTTCTCAATTGTATTATATCTGTGCTTATCTTCCGATACAAAAAGACAGACCGTCAGGCCTGTCCGGATGATTCCATAAACAGCGAGATGATCCAGTCACTGTTGATCAGCGGGAATTCCTCTTCATTGACTGCGAAGCGGTCGCTTTCCGCCCGGATCTCTTCCTCGAGAAGATCCATCGGAATCAGGAAGGAGAGTCCTTTGTCATCAGTGCGCACGTTGATCTTCATAACACCGTCATTGACCCGCTGGTATTCCACCGACGTCACATCAGCCGGATTGCCCCGCCGATTGTCAATGAACTCAATGAAACTGTCATATTTGGCCAGTTCCACCGCGATATCCGAAACACCGTCCTCGAAGATCTGGATCTTTTCCGTGAACTCCCGGATCGTCGCGCATCTTCTCAGCTTATATCCCTGTTTCAGCAGAGGTCCGGCAGCCGCCTTCATGATGGACTCTTCCCCGGTATTGGCGGAAAGCCAGATCACGAATTTGTTTTTCGGATCAGAATAGACCAGCGGATACTGGACCATGAAATCCGTATGGCAGTGCGGACAGGAATGGCGGAACAGATCACCGCTCAGACACGCATCCCGAAGATCAGGATCCTGTTCACTGTTGACACTCTCATAGACTGTGATATCAAACTCCCTGCCGCAGTACGGACAGGTATATTTCAATTCTTTTGTTCTGCTCATAAAACCTCTTCAGCTGCGGATCGTAAAACCATTGAAGGATATGCCGGCCTTGTCCATCTCGTGGATGATCCTGTCTCTTGCCTTGACCTGATCTTCAGTCAGATTACTGCCGGCGAACAGGGCGAACAGCCGGCACTCGTTGCCGATCAGATACGGCAATGCCCAGATCGGATCGTCAAGATGAATGCCGAGATCCTCGTCCGGCTCCACTTCGATCGTTCCTGTCAGGAACGGTCCCTTGATACCGGTGATCCGCATGTCATATTCGTTCACTGTCTGATCCACCACGATACCGGTCAGCACGATGTCCGGATAGTACGGATCACGCAGTCCGTCGAGCCGCGGATCCCTGCGAGTCATCAGCAGGTCATCGTCCGTTCCGGCGTCCCTTCTTTCCATCCATGGTGTGTTTTTCTGGATCATTTCATAGGTGGGTTCGGCAATGCGGGCGGTTTTGTCAAAAACCTGATCGATCGAGAACACCCCCAGCATTTCCGGTTTTTCCAGTCCGTTCGTGCAGTTTTCCCAGGAAGAGCCGACGGAAAGAACGTTGAATTCCAGCAGGCCGTCTCTTGCGCAGTAGGAAGAACACAGCGCAAAACAGTCATCATCATGAATCTCGATCTGATCCTTGAGTTCCTCGGTCAGATCATCCGCTTCAATGGTCATGAACTGATGGTAATAATCTGTAAACCTGTATTCACCGACTTTCATATAACCCTTCCCTGTGTGGATATTTTACACTATAATGCCGTCTTCAGTACAGATGATGCCTTTTGGACGAAAGAAGTAAAAAAGCTCCCGTAGGGAGCTCGTCCGATTAACGGCGTGATTTGCTGTTGCCGAGAATTCTCAGGATGTACAGCAGAATGTTGATGAAGTCCAGATAGAGCTGGAAGGCAGAATAGACTGCCAGGTTGCCCTGGATCTTCTCATCCGGTACATAGTAGTACTGCTTGATCTTCTGCATATCGAACGCGGTCAGACCAAGGAATACGATCAGTCCGGCATAGCCGATCAGAAGACTGCCGCGCAGAGCCGGAATGAAGATACCGAGTACGGAAACGATCACGACGGCCAGCAGAGCACCGAACAGCAGTCCGGTGAAGCGGCTCAGATCAACGCTTGTCGTATGGCCGATAATGGCGCAGCTGATAAACAGCACGGCTGCGAACAGGAAGGCTGTTCCCAGTGTGTCAATGCTGTAGGCGGCCGGCAGTACCGAGAAGGTAATACCGGTAATTGCCGAGTAGACAAAGAACAGAATGTACAGTGTTGTCGTATTGAACTTTGTCAGACCTGTTCCCATGGCAATCGCGATACCAAACTGAATGATCAGCGGGACAAAGATCATGAAGGTGTTGCCGAAGAAGATATTGGCCAGGATGCCGCCGTTCATCAGGGAATTGTATCCCAGGAAGGCAACGACCGCTGTCAGGGCCACACCCAGACCCATGATCGTAAATACTCTTGTAATATAGGCATTAATGGAAATGCCGTTCTGTGCATAAATATTTTCAGGACGATTGAATTCACTCATCTCAATTTACCTGCCTTTCTTTACCGATATAATAATATATCCATTTGACCAAAAGTCAATCATCACGCCGTCAGTTCATTGTTCAGCCAGGCGGTCACGATACTGTTCACTTTTCCGGCTGATGTCACCGGCAGTTCTTCCGGAACGGAATGGCCTTTGGTATAGATTTTCAGGATGCCGTCGTCGGAACTCAGCTTCTTCTGTTCGACCTCCGCTTTGGCGATGATCTCTCTTGTCCAGAGGCGGTAATCGAAGCCGCTGTGATGAACCAGCCAGTCTTCGCCAAGCAGCACTTCATCGGAAACCTTCCGGAAATGAGTGTTCTCAAAACGGCTGTTTGTCGTTGTTTCCAAAGCCTGGATACGGCGGCTGACCCCGCGGGTGCGGCTGTTGGCGATAAAGAGATTGACCAGAATGGACGTGATCATTACCGCGCCCCATACAACCAGGGACAGGGTCATAAAAGAACTGTAGTTCCCGCTGACCAGCACGGCGGCCATCAAAGCCAGACCGACCAGACAGCCGATGATGATACCCACCAGGAAACCGTTCACCCTGTTCACACTCGCAATTTTCTTCAGATATGACTGCTGCATTTCATCCACCTCTCAACTTCCGTAAGGATCCGCTTTTCCTCTTCGGGATCCGTCACATCATACCAGTGCACCGGCATCTGGTGATTGAACCAGGTATACTGCCGTTTGGCGAACTGGCGGGAATGTTTCTTGATTTCCTCTTTGACTTCCTCCCGGTCTGACTGGCCTTCGAAATAGGCCTGCCATTCCCGGTAGCCGATGCCCTTCATACTCTGATGCGCGAAGGTCACACCGTTATGAAGAAGGGTTCTGACCTCTTCTTCCAGACCGGCTTCAAACATCATGTCCACCCGCCGGCTGATTCTTTCATATAATACTTCTCTTGGCATTGTACAGCCAATAATGAAGGCATCATATATCATTTCGTGATTCTGTTCGTCTTCGATCTCACTCTGCGGCCGGCCGCTGCGTCTGAGGATCGTCAGACTTCTGAGCAGACGCCGCCGGTTGTTGACGTGGATCTTCTCCGCCTGCACCGGATCGTTCTCCTTTAGCATGGCATACAGTTCTTCATTGGTCAGACTTTCCAGCTGGGGATCGGCGGAAGGTCCTTCTTCCTCACGGAATACATAATCATACAGGCAGCTCTTCAGATAGAGACCGGTGCCGCCGCAGATGATCTTCATCCTGTCACTTTCGTCGATGATTTCCCTGGCCATCGTCTGGAAATCCCGGACGCTGTATTCTTCCGTCGGTGAGAGGATATCGATCAGATAATGACGGATGCCGTGCGTCTCTTCCTCTGTCACCTTGCCGGAGCCGATGTTCATACCGCGGTATACCTGGATCGAGTCACCGCTGATGATTTCACAGCCGTATTTCTCCGCCAGTCGGACCGACAGAGCCGTTTTTCCCGACGCAGTTGGTCCGGCGATGACGAGAACCTTCTTCATCGCAGGAACTCCTTTGTCAGTTCCTTTTCATCGAGCGTGATAAACGTCGGCCGGCCATGCGGACAATGGTACGGATTCTCACACAGAGAAAGCTGTCTGACCACTTCCTGCATCTCCGCCATTGTCAGATGCCGGTTGAAACGGATGGAATGATGACAGGCCATTGTGGCAATCTTCTTTTTCTCCATCCTTGTATAACGGCTTTCCCGCTCATTGCGGAACTGATCGATAATATCTTCCAGAAACGGCTGTTCCTCGAGATCCTTCATCCAGGCAGGGACCTGACGGACAATGAATGTATCCGTGCCGAACGGTTCAAATGTCACATGCAGATCGGCGGCCGCCAGATTGATTTCATCGGCTCGGCGCACCAGATCAGCACCGGCATGAACAGTCAGCGGCACCAGGCATTCCATCATGATCGGATTCTGATTCAGTTTCTGGCAGTATTCTTCGTAATGAACCCGCTCCTGGGCGGCGTGCTGGTCAATGATGACAAGGCCGTCCTTTACCGCGCAGAGAATGAATTTCTCATGAAGCTGGCCGATCACATCCATATGCGGAAAGGTCTGTTTTTCCGGTTTATACTCCGGTACACTTTCCTGCACTTCAAACTGCTGCAGAAGTTTCTGATCTTCTTCCGCTTCTTTCCGGATCTCTTTCTGCACATCCTCCGGCAATACACTTACCGCTGCTGGTTTTTCCTGCTGCGCCTCAAACAGTTCATTGCGGGCTTTTTCTTCCTTCGCCTTTTTCTGATCGGCTTCATAGATCAGAGCGTCGGTGTCAAAAGAGAGCGGCTCGTAGTAATCTGTCCGGGCTGATTTGATTTCCGCGGCCGGGGCAAGAAGCGTGCCCTTCAGGGCTTTGCGCACTTCGTCACGGATCAGATACTCCAGCTGATTTTCTTTGGACAGACGTACTTCCCATTTGGACGGATGTACGTTGACATCCAGCAGATGGGGATCCATATGAATATTCAGGACACACATCGGATAGCGGCCTTTGACGATAAAGTCTTCATAGCCGTCCTGAATGGCTTTATACAAACGGTAGGTTCTGACCATGCGGCCGTTCAGAAAGACGTGCATCATACTGCGCGAAGCACGTGTCAGGGATGGCTTGATCAGATAACCGTCCACTTCGTAGTCATAATCGCTGAACTGCACCGGAATGGCATTCTCGACGGCTGCGCGGCCGCACACCTGGAAGATCACTTCCAGCAGATCACCCTGGCCGGTCGTCATAAAGGTTTCCCGGCCGTCACTGTACAGGTGGAACGAGATACCGGGATTGGACAGCGCGAAACTGCTGACGACATTCTGAATCAAAGAGGCTTCATAGGCACTGCTGCGCATATGCTTCAGACGGGCCGGCGTCTGATAGAACAGTCCCTCGACCGTGATCTCGGTTCCCTGATTGCAGGGATACGGTCCGGCGGAAACCGTCTTTCCGTATTCGATCACGATACGGGTCGCGTCCGTGCCGTCCGAAGTGGTCAGTGTCAGTTTGGAAACACTGGCAATTGAAGGCAGAGCCTCGCCACGGAAGCCCAGGGTATGGATCGCCCACAGATCATTCTGACTGGCGATCTTGGACGTCGCATGCCGGCGGAAAGCCATCTCGGCATCTTCACTGTCCATACCAATACCGTTATCGGTAACGGTCAGTTTCTGAATGCCGCCTTCTTCGATACTGATATCGATCCGCGGCGCCTTCGCGTCAATCGCATTTTCCACAAGTTCTTTCACAACACCCATCGGCCGTTCCACGACCTCACCGGCCGCGATCATATTCGCCGTCTGGGCATCAAGCTGTCTGATTCTTCCCATATCGTTTCACCTTGTCAAATTATACAACAGAATGTCCTTCTTTCCGCCTTCAGACAGTAAAAAGCCGCTCTTTCTCGAGAACGGCTTACGCTTCTTCTGCTTCATCGCGTTTTTCCAGATACAGCAGCTTCCACTCTTCATTGCCTTTGATCTGCTGCAGAGCGGCTTCGATCTTTTCACACAGTTCTCCTGCCGCAATGCCCTCCCGGAAATAACGCAGCACTTCCTGCTCTTTTATATCGTCGGCTTTCTGTTTTTCGTGCAGTGAGAGAAGCACGCCGCAGATGATCCAGTCTTCCCCGGTACATGGGGCGAAGTCTTTGCTGTTGAGGGTGATGCGCAGTATCGGATTTTCACAGGTAAAAGGATCATTGCGGCAGACTGTCAGATTCAGTGTCCTGTGATGTCCTTTGTTCCGGATACCGGTGCCCGGACACGGCTCATCCGTCAGTTCCTGAATATAATCGAGACACAGCTGCACCTTTCCCTGTCTGCCTTCTGCCTCCGCTCTCAGACACGGGTCGTCGGTTTCCAGCAGATCGGCCAGCGTGGAATACATCCGGGTGATCCGCTTCAGTTCCTCATTCGGAAAAAACAGGTTCATCACATCCAGCAGTAACTCCGGATATTCATAAAAACAGAGTGCGAACAGAAACGGTTCACGGATATCCGCTCCTTCCCAGACTTTTTCCCGGGTATGTAATTGTTTCATGAAAAAATCTCCCTTCAATGGTTATTTAGGGAGATTCTTTCTGTTTTCCGCAATTTTATGATTATTTACTTCTGGCCAGCACTTCTTTCAAGGTGTCCAGAGCTCTGTCGAATGATTCCAGATTCAGTTTTTCCTGCGGCGTATGGGCGCCTTCAGCCACCGGTCCGTAGGTAATGATGTCCATATCCTTGACCAGACCGGCGAAGTGTCCGCATTCCAGACCGCCGTGTGCCGCTTCTTCCTTCAGGTCAATGCCGCGCTCCTTCAGGACTTCCCGCAGAACACCGCGCAGTTCGGAATGTTCCTTGAAAGCCCAGCCGGCATAACGGTCAGGCATCTCAAATTTCACACCGAGAACTTCCGCCAGCACCTGCAGATGACCGATCATATCGTCAGTATGAGCTGCCAGGGCACTGCGCAGAAGATCTTCGATCACGATTTCATCTTCTTTTGTCGTGACGACACCGGCATTCAGCGAAGAGGCTGTCAGGCCTTCGATTGCCATGGAGCGGTGCTGGAAGCCGTTGATCATCAGATAGAGATAATTCAGGAAACGGTCACCGTCTGCTTTGACAATGCGCTTTTCACATGTTGCTTCTTCGAGTTCGGTACGGAAGCCGGCATCACTGAATTCCAGTTCTTCCTTGATCTTGTTTGTGCTGACCGCGATGGCTTCCTGCAGAACTCTCAGATCGGTATTACTGACAAAGAAGGCATCTGCTTCACGCGGAATGGCATTGAATTTCAGACCGCCGTTGAAGGAAACCAGCTGTACGTCAATGCCCTGCATCTGCAGTTCTTTCAGGACTCTTGCCAGCAATGTGTTGGCATTGCCGAGTTCGAGGTGAATCAGACCGCCGGAGTGACCGCCCTTCAGACCTCTGACACCAAGCCGGTAAGCTTTCTGATCGTTGGCTTCCCAGCGGATCGGGCAGCGGATAATTCCGGTCGCGCCGCCGGCTGAACTGACTGTCGTGCGGACTTCACCGCCGCCGTCCAGATTGATCAGCTTTTTGCCGTGCAGATCTTCCGCTTTCAGGTTGGCCGCGCCGAGCAGACCGATTTCTTCCATCGATGTGAAGATGCAGGAAAGCGGCGGATGCTTGAGACTCTTGTCTTCCAGGATCGCCAGCATATATGACACACCGTAGCCGTCGTCAGCACCCAGTGTCGTACCGCGGGCTTTCAGCCAGCCGTCTTCCACATACAGATCCAGGGGATCCTTTTCAAAATCATGTTCCACATCCTTGTTCTTTTCGCAGACCATGTCAATGTGAGCCTGCAGGATGATCGGCGCACTGTTTTCATATCCTTCTGAAGCAGGCTTGTCGATAATGACGTTGTATACGTCATCCTGCTTGTACCAGAGACCCTGCTCCTTCGCAAAGGAAACCAGATAGTCACTGATCGCCTTTTCGTTCCGGGATCCGCGGGGAATCTGGGAAATCTCATTAAAGTAGTAACAATGCCGTTTGTTCAGATCAAAATCCATCATATTTACCCTTTCCTTTTTATAGAGAAGACAGCCATTTCAGCAGTCTGTCCAGCCAGCTGTTTCCGTCAGTCGTGTTCTTTCCCTGATAAGTCATCGGCACAGCCTGCACATCCTGACCGGTGATATGCACCAGCATATAGGATGGTCTGGTTCCGTCCCGGTTATGCCAGATCGATCCCGGATTCAGCATCCGGATACCGTCCACCGTGACATCAGCGCAGGTGTGAACATGGCCGAAGAAGACAAGATCGCAGTGATTTTCCCGGGCGTGGGCTGCCATCGGGTCATAGTGGAAATAGGACAGAAAGTCCATATGTCCATGACAGACATAGATCCTATGGCCGGCGATTTCCAGCACCAGATGATCCGGCACTTTCCCTTCCAGGGCGAAATCATGATTGCCGCGGACGCAGATAAAACCTTCCAGTTCTCCGTATGTCATTGCCGAATCCCCGCAATGCACGAAATAATCATAGTCCGCGTACATGGTCTTCAGATAACGCAGTGCCTGTCTGTCGCCATGATTGTCACTCACTAAAACGATCCTGACTGTATCCATAGTGTGATTATACGCTAATTACATAATAAAGTGGGTGCGGGCGCCGCGTTCTCTCTCCGGCATGCCGGATGCCTCTTTCTGTACGGCAATGGCCTTCATCAGGAAGGTCATGTTGTGGGCGAGGTTGCGGACTGTCTGCAGACCTTCTTCGTCTTTATAGACATCTTCACCGGTGAAGCCGTGGACGTCGTTCCAGTAGGAACTCGGCACTGTCGGCATACCGCTGATGCCGAAGAACTGATTCAGCGCTTCAAAGGTTGCTGAATTGCCGCCGCGCCGGCAGGAGACAATGCTGGCAGCCGCCTTCATCCGCAGATCACAGGTGCAGCTGTAGAACAGTCTCTGCATAAAGGACAGCACAGTTCCGTTCGGGTTGCCGTAATAAACCGGACTGCCGACGATCAGACCGTCTGCTTCTGCCAGTTTTTCAGCTGCTTCATTGACGGCATCATCAAAGACGCATCTGCCTGCCTCGTGGCAATGACCGCAGGCGATACAGCCGCGGATATCCTTGTTGCCGATATGCAGAATTTCACACTCGACACCTTCTTTTTCAAACACTTTGGTAGCTTCCTGCAGGGCTGTGCTGATACAGCCTTTCGGATCAGGACTGCCGTTGATCATCAATACTTTCATGCTGGATCCTCCTCAGTTTTTCTGTTGATTATCATTATAAAACAACCGCCGCAAAGAAAAAGATATGTGCCTTTACAGCACATATCCTGATTGTTAATTATTTGCCTTCTTCTTCAGCCGGAGCTGTTTCACCTTCTGCTGGTGCTGTTTCCTCGCCGCCGATTTTGAAGGATACGGTATAAATATCACCCTCTACCGGTTCCTGGCTGTCGCCTTCCGTGTAGTAGTCCTGGGTTTTCAGACCGAAACTTGTTGTTTCCGGCGGCACCGCGAAGATCAGTTCACCGGACTTGGAGCCTTCCGGCTGCAGTTCATACTTGGCCGGCATCTGTCTGTCACTCAGCTGGGTCGTATCATACATTGTGATCGGATAATCGTAATCCTTCTCACCGTCTCCCCATGTGATGTAGAAGTCAGCGTCCGTCATGGTAATCGGATTCTTGCCGCTGTTGGTTACTGTGACATCGACAACCAGCAGTTTATATCCGTCATGGCCGAGCATTCCCGCCATCTCGTCTTCCAGGCGCGCGTTCGTTACGGTGTAGTCGAAGAACATTGTGGATAATGTATCTCCGGTCGTCCCTTCCAGCGTCTTTGCCTGTTCTTTTCCGCAGCCTGCCAGGGACAATGCCAGAAGTCCCGCCGCTGCAGCAGCTAATACTTTTTTCATATTCTTCCCCTCACCAATACCAGTATGATAACATTTTTCTACTTAAACTGAAGGACTGTTTTCAGGTTAAACCGGAAAAACAGCCTTTTTATATGCCTTATCTGCTGAGATGGAACAGATACAGCCAGCCGTTCCCCGGTACATAGATACCGCGGCCGATCTTCCGCTCGTTCTGATCATAGACATCGGCGCCGATCACTTCTCCGGTTTCACTTCTGACAAACACCGTTTTCGTATATGCCGCGAACGGTTCCGTTGAACTGCTGTCAGGATGTTCGACCGTCATGCTGAGGACATTGCCCTGCTCGTCTTTCTCATAGACAGCATCTTCCCGTTCGCCGCTGTATGTCACGGCATATGCCGCCGGCAGATCACCGCCGGGGATCCAGCGGACATCGTAACTGCTGTCTTCGGTAAATTCAAAGCGGTCAAACTGTGATGTTCTGAGTGTACCGCTCTTGCCGGCGTTCATCTTGGTCCAGTGGCCGTTTCCGTCATACTGCATCTCAACGGTGTACAGTACCGCGTTGCTGTCGGTCAGACAGGCAGCTTTCATGAGCTGGCCGTACAGATTCCAGACACTGCCGTCATCTGTCTGATAATGGCCGCCGGCTTCCAGTGCTTTCAGACGGTAGCCGACAAAGACGCTTTCCTTCAGGGAATTGATTTTCTCCAGTGCTTCTTTAGCTTTCGTCAGATCGTTTGCCATGATGTTCCGATCCGCCTGTTTCGTCAGACACAGGATCATCTGATCAATGGCATAGGCATCATTCGGATATTTCTCATGATAGTCTTCGTAATATGTATAGGCATTGCTGTCGTTTCCCATCAGGAAATACGCATCGCCGGTTTTCAGCATGGCCTGATCGCCTTCACCCCAGCCGGCTGCCTTTTTAAAATATTTGACAGCTTCTTCATAATTGCCATCCTCCATCGCCAGCACACCTCTTTCATACTGACCATGGGAATAGGAGCGCACCGACAGAAAGATTCCAAGAGCCAGAACCAGCACCGCGGCCAGGATCAGACCGGCCCGCAGGGAAATGGAAAAATGCCATTTCGGTTTTCCCGCCGGCTGCTCTTCCGGCATCGTTCTTTCCGGCACCGGTATGCTTTCTTCCGGATGCGGCAGTTTCTCTTCAGCATCCTGCAGCAGCGCCTTGACATAGGTTTCATCGATACCGAGAATCTCAGCGATCTCGGCGTTGCCAAGATGTTCATAGACCTTCATCAAAGAGACGATCCGTTCTTCATAATCCATCTGCAGCAGATCCCTATTCAGATCATTGATTTCCGAGAGTTCCTTCTGATCTTCCCGCGGTGTTTTCACATTTTCAAACAGATCCCGGTCGCGGTCCTGCACATACATGACGGACAGTTCCCGCACCCGGCGGACAGGGTTTTCGTCAGCGGCCGCTTCAGCAGCGATCCGCGCGGCTTCTGCTTCGTTGCCGGTATATCCGGCAGCCAGTTCCTTTAAGAGCTGTTCCTTCTCAGTATTCATTTCACTCATACGCTCACCTATAAGAAAAAGATGCTTTTCAGCATCTTCATTTTAGCATTGTTCTGATCAATACAACACTTTCGTCACATCGATCGTTGCCCGTCCGAGGGTGATTCTGTCGCCGGCATTCAGCGGAGCTCTGCCAAGGGAGGGCAGCTTGGTCGCATTCAGGTATGTTCCGTTGTGTTCGGATACATCTTCAACGCATAACTGCTGATCAGCAATCAGGATCCGTGCATGGCGGCGGCTGACTGCCGGTTCCGGAATGACGAGGTCGCAGGAGGCAGCTTCTCTGCCCAGCAGGCACGGCAGCTGGTTGATCGAATATTCACGGACATTGTTGCCGATCACGACAGCTACTTCAACACCGGTCGGTACACGTACCGATTCATCTTTCACCGGCACATCGTCCAGTTTAGCTTCCTCAGCCGGTACTTCCGCCGGCACTTCTTCGGATTCTTCTTCCGGCAGGCCGGCCATGAATTCATCGACCGCGGCATCAACATCCGCTTCGTTCATCAGGCGCTCCGGAATCTCTTCGACATCAGCCGGAATTTCTTCCGGAAGTTCCACCGGTTCAGCCGGTTCGCTCGGGAATACAGGAATCGAGAACTCGCCTGCGAAGGAATCTTCACTGGCCGGGACATCAGAAGCCGTGGTTTCTTCCTCAGCTGCTTCTGCTGTTTCTGTCTGTTCCGGTTCCTTTTCCTTCTTGCCGAAACTGAACAGTTTCTTGAACAGGTTCGGTTTTTCTTCCGCCGGAGCAGCCGGGGTCTCAGGTTCAGCCGGCACTTCAGCCACTTCAGCTTCAGGCGTTACCACCGGTGTCACGATCGTTTCAGCAACAGCCGGAACATCTTCCGCATATACCGGTTCCTGCGGTGCTGTTACAGCAGCCTGGACCGGTTCTTCTTCCTTCTTGCCAAAACTGAACAGTTTCTTCTTTGGCGGCGGCGGTACTTCCAGTCCGTAATCATCTACATAATACACGTTCTTTTTTACTGCCAGGAAAAACACAGCCAGCATCAGTACGGCACAGATGCCGACCAGCGTATATATAATCAGCTTATCGATTTCCGGGTCATTCAACATGTTAAGCATACTATTTCACCTCAAATCATATCCATTCTACACTGAAAAGCCCGTTTGCGCTATATCAGTATATTCTCTGGTCTTTTTTCGCTGCCGTTTTGATCGTCAGGATCACCAGCAGATCCAGAACAACGACAAAGCCATAGAAGAACATGACGGAAGCCGACGTGCCGATCATGATCGATCCGTCATAAACAGAATGCAGGACAGCCGCCAGGACAAAGCCGGCGGTCAGCAGCAGGTTGGAAAACCCGATGTTGCCCATGCTTTCCTGCACCTTGGCCATACCGTACATCAGACCCATGTATACCGAGAAACTCATATGGGCCGGAATGGCCAGCAGGGCTCTTGGTACAGCGACGTCAATGCCGCCGTAGAAGAATATATAGAGAATGTTCTCAAAAGCCGCGAAACCCAGCGATACGAATACCGCGTAGACAAGTCCGTCAAAGGTATAATTGAAGGCTTTGTTGTTCCAGCTGAACTTATACAGAAAGAAGAACTTCGTCAGCTCTTCGATGATACCGACCGAAACAGCCGTCGCCAGACTGTAGCCCGACTGAGACATCCCTGTATTCTCGGCATAACTCACCAGCAGATTCTCACTGCCTATTTCCAGAGCCATAGCAGCCAATGCCGCAAGCACGCCGCCAAGCAGCAACTTCCGCAGCAGCGGAGCCGGTTCTTTTTCCACCCGGTCCTTGCGGTAGACATAATACATCAGGACAGCCGCCGGAAGGACAGCCGCGATGAAGTAAAGAATGATCGTCGACCAGGGCATCTTGAATTGCAGAAACATATTCAGCAGACTCCTTTCCAGGTTCCTTTACCGTGAACCATGTCATATATCAGATTCTTTGCCACCCCTGTTTTGGCGGCAACGTCTTTCACAGCATCACTCTTGGACATGCCCGCTTCCATGGCTTCCTTGACCATGGTCAGGATATGCGACATATCCACATCTTTTGAATAATCATCATGGTTGCCGTCCATGACGACGACCATTTCACCTTTCAGATCCCCCAGTACCGGCAGCAGCTCACTGATCGTGCCGCGCAGGAATTCTTCATGGCGTTTCGTCATTTCCCGGGCAATACAGCATTTGCGGTCACCCAGAACATCCAGACAGCTCTGCATCATCTTCTCGATCCGGTGCGGTGCTTCATAGAAAATCATCGTCATCGGATAAGCCCGGTATTCCTGCAGTTTTTTAACACGGTCGTGGTTTGACGGCGGCAGAAAGCCGATAAACAGGAACGGCTGGGCAATCAGTCCGGAGGCCACCAGCGCGTTCAGCATGGCGTTGCAGCCGGAAAGCGGCACAACGTTGAAACCGCAGCCGGTCGCTTCCATGACCACCCGCTGGCCGGGATCGGAAATCAGCGGATAGCCGGCATCCGAAATCAATGCGACGTTATTTCCCTGCTGCAGCAGATTCAGTATGCCTCTGGCACTGCTGTCCTCATTGAAGTTCTGATAGGCGATCAGCCGCTTGGAAATACCGAAATGTTTCAGGAGCTGGCCGCTGGTGCGGGTGTCCTCACAGGCGATCACGTCGACACTGTTCAGCACTTCGATAGCCCGCGGCGTCATTTCGGAAAGATTCCCGATCGGTGTCGGAACAAGATATAAGGTCGGTTTTTCGTTTTCAAATGATTTCTGACGGTTCACCCTTGCGTCTCCTGTGTCTTCTTCTTGCCGAAAGTACGGACTGTGACGTTTCTTGTCTCAGTCTTCTTTTCCTGCACCTGCCTCTCATGGCGGCTGTCGTTGTGACGGCGCCGGTTATTGTTGTTGTTCTGCCTGTTCTGACCACTGTTATTGTTACTGTTGTTATTACTGTTATTACGGCCGCGGGACTGCTGGTTACGGTTGTTTTCCTTCCGCTCCGGTTTGACGTTGACGGACGGCAGTTCCATGGAAACCTTCGGTGCGGCCGGTTCACTGGTCCGCTGCACGGTACGGTGAATAATTTCCTTCTTCTCACCGTCATTGCGTTTCTGCATGACGACACCTTTACGCGGGATCGCCTTCTCACGCAAGTCGTTGAGGGTAATGAAGATCACCTGTTCGTGGTTTTCCAGCTTGGCTTCTTCGTTCATGACATTCATATTGGTAATACGGTAAATATTGCCTTCGTATTCCACCTGGGAACCCATCTTGGGCAGTCCCGATGTCATTTCCTTATAATCATCGTCTTCATATTTCAGGCAGCACATCAGTTTGCCGCACATACCGGACAGTTTTTCGGTATTCAGGGCAAGCAGCTGGTTCTTGGCCATGTTGATGGAGATGATGTCAAAACGGCTCTTGAATCTGCGGCAGCAGCATTCCATACCGCACATACCGATACCGCCGACCATCTTCGCCTTGTCACGCTCACCGATCTGTCGCAGTTCAATACGGCAGTGCAGACGGGCACCCAGCTTCTTCAGCAGTTCACGGAAGTCGACACGCTGATCAGCCAGGTAGATGAAAAGCACTTTCGAACGGTCCAGCGTATACTGGGCGTTCAGCAGGTTCATATCCAGACCAAGTGCGGCGATCTCCTCGTTGCAGATGGCAAATGCCGTGTCTTCATAACTGCTGTTTTCTTCATAATTCCGTATATCTGTTGTCGTCGCTACTCTGACGATCGGCTTCTGCGGCATCCGCAGGTTATACTTCGCGATTTCGATGGCATCCGCTTCCGCTTCGCCCATTTCCAGTCCCTGGGCGGTTTCGACAACGACCCACTCACCTTTGCGGATCGTGCTGTCGAACGTGCCGAAGGAATATGGCTTGGCAGCGTCCTTGAAGCGGACAGCGACGGAATATGGATATACGATCTGTTCTTCAGATTCGTTTTCTCTGTTATAAGTTTCGCTCATGGTTAAAATCCTCCAGTCTGCGGAACGTCTGCGCCATCAAAAGGTTCAGATCGTTGAACCGGTTGACTTTGTCTTTCTGTTCCGCGACGATCATGATCAGAGCAGCGCCGTCGCGCTCTGTCATCTTTGTGTTTGATACGGCATCATGATACCATTTCGGGCCTTTTGCGTCATGCCCAATCACATCATGGCCGTACAGCAGCAGTAAATCGAAGAAAGCATTCAGCAATGTGATGTTGGAACGCTTCATCTTGTCTCTGTCTCCGCTTGCAAAACGCCAGGAGATATCATAATCCACCAGCAGTTCTTCGCGCGGCATGCCTTCCAGATTCAGATACTGTTTGAACATGCCTTTGGCACGTTCATATTCCTCTCCTTCATAAAAAGGAACGATTTCCTCTCTTTTGCGCACCAGATGGGAAATCAGATACGCTTCTTCTTTGGGAATGCCCGCTTCTTCCGCCATCTCTTCATAGACTTCACTGGCCTGCGGCACAAACGGCAGGATCGTGCAGCGTGAGATGATCGTCGGCAGAAGCCGGCTGGCGTTGTCAGTTGTCAGGATCGCCGTCACGCCCCGGCCCGGTTCCTCGAGAAATTTCAGCATGGAGTTCTGGGCGGATACACTGGCCGTTTCGGCATTCTCTATTATATATACACGCCGGCCGCTGCTGTTTTCCAGCGCCGTGCGGCTGAACTGTTCCTGAATGCGGTCCACGTCGTCCTTGGAGATCGCCTTCTCCGCACCGTTGAGGATGATCAGATCGCCGTAGATTCCTTCCCGGATCCGCCGGCATGTATTGCATTCCTCACAGGCAAGACCTTCCTGTTTTTCACAGAAAATGCTCTCCGCAAGCAGAAGTGCCGCTTCATTCTTGATCGTGCCATAAGGCCCCGTGAACAGATACGCATTGGAAATGCGGTCTTCCTGCACGGCATTCTTCAGTGCCTCATAGACGACCGGCTGCTGTTTTTTCAGCAGTTCCTTAAGCATCCAGCAGACCTTTCACCGCCTGATACGCAGCTTCGATCACATCTTCCACCGGCTGGTTGGCATCAATGATGATCATCCGGTCCGCATACAGTCTGATGACTTCCTGGTAGCCGTTATAGACTCTTTCGTGGAATTCCAGACTTTCCTGATCAAGACGGTCCAGGACCTGTCTTTCACTGCGGATCCGCTTCAGACCGACTTCCGCATCCACATCCAGAAAAATCGTCTTGTCCGGCATGTGGCCTTCCACCGCGAAGCGGTTGATATCATATACTTCCTGAATGCCCAGCTGACGGCCGCAGCCCTGATAGGCAAGCGAACTGTCAATAAAACGGTCCGACAGAATAGTCACACCGGATGCCAGTGCCGGCAGTACTTTATCAGAAAGATGCTGGCGGCGGCTGGCCGCATACAGCAGAGCTTCCGTTCTGGCATCCATATCGGTATTTGCCGGATCCAGAATAATGCCGCGGATCTCTTCGGCGATCTTACTGCCGCCCGGTTCGCGTGTATATCTTACTTTGTATCCTTCTTTTTCCAGGCGCTCGCATACGGCGGTGCTGACGGTTGTCTTGCCGCTGCCGTCCGGTCCTTCAAATGTAATAAATAATCCTTTTTCCATAATATTGTTATTATAGCATTCCCTCTGCCGCCGCAAAAGCCGCGGCTGCTGCACATTTTAGCACTTTTATACTGTTTTATTCAGGAAAGACGCAGTAAAAGCGGCCTCTCTGATAAAAGGCCGCTGTTCTCTTACTTTTTCCGACGCAGGAAGAACGCTCCCGCTCCGACAAGTACTGCCAGACCAAAGGCAATCATATATCCGGTGCTGTTATTCCTGTCGGATGTGTCCGGCACCGGATTCAAAGTGTTGGTAATGGTCGTTACTGTTCCTTCTTTTGTGGTGCTCTTAAGAACGTAGCCGGCCGGAACTTTCTTCTCACTCCATGTATATTCGATTTCCTTGCCGTCCTTTTCCACCGGCAGATCACTCACTGTGGCCTGCCAGTGATTGGCTTCACTGAGTTCCACTTCTGTTCCGTCAGACAGTGTCACGATCAGGGACGCCGGTCGCTTGCCGGAACTGTTATTATTGTCATTCCAGACTTTCTTTACGGTCGCTTCTGTCGTTTCCGGACCAAACGTGTTGATCACCGTCACCCGGTCCGTCCATTGCTTATCGCTGATGATGACATCGTTATCATCACCGCCGTCTTTCTGCCGGGTCGTGATTCGTTTCAGGATAAGATGTCCGTATTTCCGGTTCAGTACGGATTCACCGGTTTCATCCACTTCCCAGACACCATAGGTATAATCCTCGACATTGTCGAAATAAGCGCGGTTCTGCGGCACGCCGTTAACGACTTCAATGGTTTTCAGAAGAATATTGCCGTCTTCATCTTTCTGGTATTCTTCGTCTTCGATCCGCCACAAAGCATAGTACAGGGTCGTGTTCAGACCGGAAGTATCGGCTCCGTCTTCTGCCTCCACTTCCTTTGAGATGACAATGCTCTTGACTGGATACAGATAGAAATTATCAGAGAGGGATGTGCCGTCAACACCGAAGCAGATTCCTTCATGGGTGATTTCTTCTTCTTTGTAATTGTCCTTTTCGGTCGTGCTGAAATATCTTCCCTGTCCTTCACCAATGCTTTCCGCATCGGTATAGATAAGATAGTCACCATTATTTTCGACGGTTTTGGCAAACGAGCGGTATTTATCCGGCATGCCGGTCAGTTCAGTCTGCCCGCCTGTCGCGTCATGTTCAATAATAATTGACTTCAGGCCTTCCGGATTCTGATCCAGGTCACCGATCTTTCCGGCATGAACAAATGTTCCCTGAATGATATTGCCGGTGATGACTCTTCCTTCTGTGTAGCTTTCGGTGCTGCCGTCTGCCTGAACATCTCTGGTATCGACGGCGAATTTGGTGCCGTCAGCGTATGCCTCAACCTCTGCGTTATCCGCATCGATTGTAATCTCTGTGGCGATCTGACGTCCGGTATTGCCGTCTGCACCGGAGCCGATTCCGGAAGCGCCCCAGCCGCCGACTGCCAGCACTTCGCCACCCGAGATTGTAACGGATACATCCTGATCAGAGAAATATTTGTCATCTTCGCCGGCACCAGTTCCCTGGAAGCCGCCGCCAATTCCTGCTCCGCCGCGCATTGTATCTTCATCCGATCCAGCGCCATACGCTTTGATGTCACCGCCGCTGATCGTGATGTCAGCTTTATCACCGCCGGCTCCCAGACCGATTCCAGCGCCGCCTTTTTCACCGCCTTTGGAGGTGATATCACCGCCGCTGATTTCGATCTTTGTATATGGAACTGTAGCCGCATCCCCGCGGCCGTTATTTCCCCGGCTTTCATTGGAATTCGGAGAGCCTCCTGATCCGATGCCGGCTGCTCCGTCACCGCCTTTAGCTGTGATCGTTCCGCCGCTGATCGTAATCTCCGCGTGGCCAAGATAACCGCCACCGATACCGGCTCCGCCATGATGGATCTCACCTTTTCTGCTGCCGCCGGTGGCATCGATCGTACCGCCGGTAATGACGATCTTTGCGTCACTGTACATTCCGCCGCCGATTGCCGCGCCGATATCGGTACTTGTCGCTGTGATATTGCCGCCATTGATTTCGATATCCGCCGCGTAGTATCCAGGCCCTTTTTCACCACCGTCGCCTTTGTTTTTACTGCTGCCGACACCGCAGCCGATGCCGGCCGCTCCATCTGCTGTGACTGTGCCGTTATTGATGACGATCTTTCCGCTGTCGACATGGTTGCCGCCGCCGATACCGGCACCTTCTCCGGTTGATCTGGCATTGACGGTGCCGCCATTGATCGTAATCGTTCCCCAGGTATTGTTTCCTGTCTTTTTATAGGAACCGCTGGATGTTCCGCCGCCCGGGTTGTTCGAGCTGCCGATGCCGGCTCCGCCTCCCGGAGCTGTCGCGTTTACCGTTCCGCTGTTGATCGTGATGTTTCCATATAAACCGTATCCCCTGCTGTCACCCTGGGAATTGGTGCCACCGATGCCGGCCGCGTTCGGTCCGCCGGTTGCGTTGAGCGTTCCCGGCCCTTCGATTATCAGCGATGCCATCCTATTAGATGGGCTTTCTCCGTCTTCATATTCGAATTCGACTTCAATACCGGCAAACGATCCTTTTGTAGCATTGATATTGTTGCCTTCTGCTCCGACAACCGTATTCTCACTGCCTTCCGCCAGTTTCAGGGTTACTGTATTGGGCGATTCGATCAGAATCGGCGGCCCTGTTTTTACTTCTGTCTGAATATTGATGCCCGCCAGTTCGATCGTGGCATCGCCGTTAACGACGATTCTCTGCGCGGTGGAATCCACGCCATCCGCCATTTCTATTTTTGTATCACCGCTGATATACAGAATGCCTTTTTCAGCATCAAAAGAATACGTGCTTTCTTCGCCTGTAACAAGGAAGTCACATCCGGTTATTGACTGCGGACCGGCATTATTCAAAGCCGGAGCTCCCAGGAGCGGTATCACATCGGTATCTTCCGGTTCTGTGTTTGTTTCCGCTGTCCCGGGTTCTTCTTCTATTGTTTCCGGATTTTCTTCGCCGTCCTGGATTTCTTTTTCCGTATCTTCCGGCATTGTTTCTTCCGCGAATGCCGTAATACCTGCCAGATGGAAAATCATTCCGGCGGCAAGAAGTCCTTTTATCATTCTTGCGTTTGTTCTGTTCATATCTGCCTGCTCTTTCTATGTCCTGCCTGTTCAGATATCCTGCGATACCTGAATACTGATCTGCTGAAATTGCAGAGGAAGTTATTTTAACACTCATAATAATACAATTAAATAGTCGGATAATGAAACAGTTGGTTTTCTCTATCCAACAAAAAACATTCCGGCATGTTACTGCCGGAATGCAGAGTCAACAGATGTCTGTTGTGTTATTTGAGTATTTCCGCGGAAACGATTCCTTCCATTTCGTTGATTTCCTTCAGCAGCTCATCCTGATTGATTTCGCTGTCGGGACGCAGTGTCAGCAGGGCTGAATACAATGCCATATTGCTCTTTTTGGAACCGGTGATCTGCAGATTGGCAATTGCGGCACCTTTGTCTTTGCAGTGACGCATGACAACTTCCAGCTGCGGTTTTTCAAAATAACTCAGGGCAATACGGAAATCCGGATAATGGCTCATTTTTTCCAGAATGTTTCCAAAGTATGTCTGGGCGATCAGCACCAGCGCAAGACCCAGAAGACCAAGTTCATAATAACCGGCACCGATTGCCAGACCGACGATACCGGCTGTCCATAAACCAGCTGCCGTGGTCAGGCCTCTTACAACATTGGAACGGG
Organism: uncultured Erysipelotrichaceae bacterium; assembly: GCA_902793635.1. Taxonomy (GTDB): domain Bacteria; phylum Bacillota_I; class Bacilli_A; order Erysipelotrichales; family Erysipelotrichaceae; genus Bulleidia. The sequence goes on from CADBEA010000003.1 coordinate 79,402, forward strand.
TGACATAGATCGTGCCGCCGCCGATAAAGCCAAGACCGGTAATGACCTGTCCGGGAATACGCGACATATCCGCGGAAACCTTCAGGACAAGATACAGATAGAGGCCGGTCATGGATGCGATGGCAGCCCCGAGGCTGACAAGAATATGGGTGCGGAATCCCGCGGGTTTGTTTTTGTAGGAACGTTCCAGACCGATCAGGGCGCCGGTTGCGAAGGCCAGCAGCAGACGGAATACTGTTCCCAGCAGATCAAGATTTCTTAAAAAGTCAAAAACCGGTAACATTCTTTATTCCTCCTTATGCGATCAGTTCCTCAACAGAATACACACAGTCAAGTTCAGCCAGCGAGGCAAGAATCTCGGAATGTGACATTTTTTCCTTCGCCAGCCGTAAAGAGAAAACTGCTGCCGGGTTCAGATCACCGCTTTTTTCGCTCCGTTCCACTTCGATTTCATGGATCGAAGCTTTGCAGTCATTGATCACACCGGTGATCGTATTGACGTCTTCGATGGAATCGAACTCCACATACAGATCGATGTTTCTGGTTCGGCGTTTAAACAGCGCTTCCAGCGGCTGCATGACATTCAGGGCGAAGCGGATCAGGATAAACGAGACCAGAACGCATTCATAATAGCCGGCTCCGGCGGCGATACCCATGCACGCGGAGGCGAACAGACCGGTGGCGGTCGTCAGCCCTTCCACCTGCTGATGTTCGGCGACAATGATCGATCCGGCGGCCAGGAAACCGATGCCGCTGATGACCTGTGAGGCAAATCGGGACGCATCATATTTCATTCCGATTTCCGCGACGACCTCAGCCCACGCACCTTCTTTCAGCATGGCAAACTGGTACAGCGAAAGCAGCAGCGCCATTGCCGCGCCGACACTGACCATCATATAGATGACAAGTCCCGCAGTCTTTCTGCGTTTGGATCGTCCGTAACCAATAATGCCGCCGGCAGCCATTGCCAAAAGCAGCCGTACGATCACGGACACCATATTAAATTCTCTGAGATGTAACATTATAAAACCTCTATTGTTAATTAAATAATATCATATATATTTATTGCGGCTGTCCCTGTGTGAACAGCTTTTTTCATACAATTCACAATTCTGTCTTATATCGCATTTTCCGACAGATTTATTTATGGATTTTGCGGAGATTTCATATTCCTTCCCAATACATATATTGAGAGGAGATATTTCTGATGACTTATGACAAACAATTGATTAGCGAACCGTTTCCTGCCCCAAAGAAAACGACGCTGAAGCTGAGTGATCTGTATTACAATACAGATGAAGAAGCACAGCTTGAACTGAACGTGACATAATTCAATATCAACGGCTATCCGGACGGTCCGGAACAATGCCGGCAGCTGTACGAATATGAATGGTTCATGGAAAAGATCCGGACATATTCATATCAGACCGATCTGACAACAGCTGTTGGAAAAGCACTGGAAGAAATGTCAGAAGACTTCACGATCAGGGAATGGCTGATGGCCAACAGAAGTGAGGTGCTGGAGATGAGCCTGTTTTACTTTGATGAAGAGTTTTATAAAGAATGTGTGATGAAAGATACGAAAAGTGAATTGTTTGCCAATCTGATACAGAGAAAGATGGCTTCCGGTCTGCCCTTTGAAGAATCCTGTAAAGATCTCCTGCTGACAGAAGAAGAGATTCGGTCTGTAAAGGAATACATGACAGAATCCGCTCCCAAACAGAATACATAAAATCGGGATACTTCCCGATTTTTAGTTTTTTAGATCCTTTATGGTGATTCTTACACCTCGTTGTTAATAACCATTCCGCAGGATTTGTCAGTTTGTTTTTCAGATTGCCGGACATTCATGTTTTAATTACTTCAGAAAGGATTCTTTTCTATGAAAGAATTGCTGAACAACATACAGATCATCTACACCGAAACAGATGCCGCTGTCGCGGAAAACATCCTTTCTTTTCTGAAGGAGAAGACCGGCAACCGCCATCTTCCCAGTGATGCTGCCGTCATTGTCGTTTCCGATGAAGCGACTGCCGATTCACAGTGGCAGAAAGACGTCCGTTCACTGAATCCGGCTGTCCGTCTGGTGCCGATCGGTGCGATCGTCAATGCCGACTACAGTGATCCGGCTGTCATTCCTTCCAGAATCGAAGAACTCAATTTCATCCGTATCGACGAAGACCTGCACCAGAACCTATGGGACTCACTGAATCTGGATCAGGACTTCTACAATGTCCGCAACGCAGTTCTTGTCAATATGAATTCCTGGCTGATCTCTGAAGAATCCGACGCTTTTCTGATGACCGATTACCGGCAGGTCAGAAAATGTCTGCGGATGGTGCAGAACAAGGCAGCCACAGAAACCGACGAACGCTTTCAGAAACAGCTTCATGACATGGAAGATTATCTAAATCAGTCACTGCCGGTCGCGAAGAAGCTGTTCTACCGCACAATGCGGCAGCGTCTGACGCTAGTGATAGCGGCGGCGGCTCTGGCCGGTGTTGTTTATGCCGGTATTACCGTCGTATCAAACCTGCGGCGGGCTGCCCGGGAAAGCGCCCTGCTTGGTCAGGATCCTTCCGAAGCGAACGCGGCGGAAAACTTCGTCCTGCTTTCCGATGGTGTCAACAATTCGTATATCGACGATAACGTCCGCTCCGCCCTGTTTAATGAAATGACATCCTATCTGGATCTCAACTGGACCACGACGCCGGTCGGATACAACTACAAATACCGGCTTTATGATCCTCACTTTCTTGGCAACGAACAGTATTTAATGGTGACAAACGAAAACAACCACACATTGGTGTTTGATACCTACACCGGCAAAATAAACCAGGATTTCGGCAGTCCCGGCGAACCGGTCAAGGCTTACTACGTCGATCTCGACAACAGATATGTCATTCTTGTCACCCAGAAAAACCAGATCTACTTCGGCGATGCCGATACCAGTCAGTGGCTGACCAACAACTACGAATATCCCTTCACCGGCAATACCGATGTCCGCATTCTGGCCCGCAAGGGAGGCATTGTCATCTACGACGATAAAAACGAATTCTATTATGTCGTCAATGAAGAAACCGGCATCCGGCCGGCATCCTACCTGCGGCCTGACACAATGGGCACTGATAACTACACGATCCATGACATTAAACTGTATGATACCGAAACGGTTTCCGCCACTGAGATCGATGGTGACATGTCCGTCTATTACTCGGATCATCAGGGCGGCATGACCGGTTACAGCACCGGCTTATCCGGCAAACCGGACTGCACGGCAAGCGTCAGTCAGAATTACATGATCTTCGCGGACCAGGACGGCAACGTTCTTCTGTTTGAACGTGAAAAGCTGGGCTTTCATGCCATCGGCCTGAAACTGCCCGATGTCAGATATCTGGTTCTGATCAATGATTCCGTTCTTGCCTATCATGACGCGGTTCTTGGTACCCGGCTGTATGACTTCCGCCAGCAGGCAGATCTCGGTGAAGTTCTTTCCGGTTTCCGGGATATCACCTGGCTGGGTGCCGGTGAATACACGATCGCCTGCTATTCTGACGGGGCTTATCACTGTCAGTCACTGGAAACGATCCTGCCGCGGACGGAAATAGACGAAACGAAGATCCTGAAGACATACAATACGACTACGCCGGCTGATGAAGGCCTGCTGTCCAACGTCCGTTACGAAGACGGTCTGATTCGTTATGAAATGGATGTCGTCAAAGAAGGCCAGTCTCTCCATCTGCCCTATGTACTGGACGGTGCCGGACTGTTGCCGGCCGGCAGTGCTGTCAGTGACCGTGTCCTGGCGGAAGCGGATGCCCGTGGCTTTCAGAACGAACCGCTTTCCTGGAACAAGGACGTTACGATCATCGGTCTGACTGACGGTGGTCTCGGCTTTGTCGTCGGCACCTCCGACGGTCAGTTCCGGGAATTCTCCCTGACGTACAGCGGAACCTGGCTGTCTGACAGTTACTTCCAGATCCCCACCCGCTCAGCTATTACAGCCATCCATGAAATGGAAAAATATTACTGGCTGGAAGACGCAAGCCATCATTACTGGTATGTCAGCAAACGGTATCCCTCGCATGACGAAGGCAGCACATTACTGATGGACCTGATGAATGAGAAACTGCAGATGCACGGCTATTTCAAACAGGAACTGCTCGACAGTGTTGATGCGCAGACGATCAGTGATCTCGGTATCCAGCTCATGCCGGGCGGTGACGGAAAGGAGTGGGAATAATATGAATCATATCTTTATTTCCTATTCCCGCCGGGATTCGGCCTTCGTCAATGACATTGCCGATAAACTGCGTAAAGAAGACATCCCGGTCTGGCAGGATATCTCCGGAAAGAGTTCCGGTATTCCTTTCTCCACCAAATGGTTCTCAGCCATTGAGGAGGCTCTGCACACCTCGGCCGGTGCCCTGGTCTTCCGCTCGGAAAACTGGGAAAAATCTGTTCCCTGCCGCAAGGAGTTTGCGATCGTTCAGGACCTGGCCATCCCCTGCTTTGAAGTCGACACCAACCGCACCTACAGTGAAGCGGAAACCGAACAGCTGCTGAAAGAGATCCGCACCTGGTGTGAAACGGACGTCTATGGTGATGCCGAAAACGATCTGCGCACCTGGCTGCTTTCCGCCCTGAATGCTCACCTGAACCGCCGCAGTCTCAATTCCGGTATCCCGCACTATAAAACAAAGGAAGACAGTGACGCCTTCCTCGAACGTCTGCGGCAGTGTGAAAAAATGGCGAAGGACAAACAGTTCGACAGCCGTCAGCCAAAACTGTATAAAGACATGCTGAAGTTCCTGAAACGGGCCGCCCGCATCACCCGCTGGGACCGTATCAAAAGGCCGCTAGCCGCCGGCGCGCTTGTTGTCCTGCTGGCCCTGACCGGTGTCTCTTTCCTGATTGCCGCCCGGCAGCGTAATCAGACCAGCCAGCATCTGGCCGCTCTGCGCAGCCTCGACAGCATCCATACGATGAACAGCCGCAATCCCCTGCGTGCTTTGATCATGATGGCGGAAGACAATAATGACTACGGTGATTACATTTATCTGCTGTTTGAGAATTATGCCGATGCGCTTGATTCCGTTTTCCCTTCCGCCTTCCTGAAAGCCTCCTCCATGGAGGCACAGCTGATTGCCTCTTCCGATCCTCAGCAGGATGCCGGCGCCTATCAGGTTCTTGTCTCCGAAGATACCGGATCGGTGGAAGTCGTTCAGCCGAAAGACCGTTTCTATGAAACATCCACCGCCTTCCTGTGCGGTGGAACGGTCGATACCTGGGCCGTCCAGGGTGATTATCTCTGCGTAGCCCATGGCCAGGACGTCTTCCTGTTTGATATGCCGCATGCCCGGGATGCGATACTTCTGGAAGGATGCTGCCGGAATGTCCGTGATCTGCGCTTTGACGGACAGGGCCGCATCTGTGCCCTGACTGAAAGCGGTGATGTCTTTATCTGGGAGAATCCGTTGAAGGAAATGCTCTGTTCACCGGATGAATCCATTCAGCAGGCCATTGTTCCGGTATACAGTAACGGCCGTCTGGAAGTCAGCAGCACGCCGCAGGGTACGATTGAGATTCGTGACATCCGCCATGATGCTGTGATCGCAGCCTGTTCGCTGATCAGAGAACCGCTGCAGGGTGTTTATCTTGATGATGCAGGATCCGTCTATGCCCTTGGCACTTCCGGAATCTGGTATCGGAAAGATTTCTCAGAATTCCTCGCCGATTATGCCGACGATCCGATCGTTCAGAAGAAACAATATGATGAACAGGTACGCAGCCTCTGCGCATTCCTGCATGATGAACTGCAGATCACGGATCTTTCTTTGTCGGAATGATGCGTGAAATGTCTCGCACTTGTTTCCATTAATCCGTACAATAGAAGTAACGAAAGAATAGGAGCGAAATCATATGACTAAACAATTCCCGAAAGGTTTCCTGTGGGGCGGTGCCACCGCAGCCAACCAGTTTGAAGGCGGCTGGAATGAAGGTGGCAAAGGCTGGTCGGTTTCTGATGCGGCCCGCAGCCATCTCGACGTTGACGTTCAGGACTATAAAAAACAGAATGAAGTTCTGATGAAGGACATCGAAGAAGCCATGGCGCATCCGGAAGATCTCGTTCATTATCCGAAGCGTCACGGTTCCGATTTCTATCATCATTACAAGGAAGACATTGCCCTGCTTGGTGAAATGGGCTTCAAAGTCTTCCGTATGTCCATTGCCTGGAGCCGTATCTTCCCGGAAGGCGATGAAGAGACACCGAACGAAGAAGGCCTGAAGTTCTACGACAATGTCTTTGACGAACTGAAAAAATACAATATCGAACCGCTCGTGACGATTTCCCATTACGAACCACCGCTGCAGCTGTGCCTGAAGTATGACTGCTGGTACAACCGCAAGACGATCGGCTTCTTCATGAACTTCACAGAGACGATCGTTGACCGTTATATCGACCGCGTCAAATACTGGCTGACCTTTAACGAAGTTGACTCGATGATCCGTCACCCGTATACAACCGGCGGCCTGATCAGAGACAGATTCGAAGGAAAGAACTGGGAAGAAGTCATCTTCCAGTCCATGCACCACCAGTTTGTCGCTTCCGCTCTTGCCACAAAATACATCCATGAAAAGGATCCGGATGCCAAAGTCGGCTGTATGCTGACAAAGCTGACATATTATCCGTACAGCTGCCGTCCGGAAGACGTTCTGGAAGCCCAGCAGAGAATGCGTGAAACATACTGCTACAGTGACACTCAGGTATTCGGCGAATATCCGGCTTACCTGCTGGCCAGATTCCGCAACCATGGTCTGAACATCGTCATGGAAGAGGATGACCTGCGTGTCATGAAGGAATATCCGGTTGACTTCATCTCCTTCTCTTATTATTCCTCCAGCTGTGTCGCAGCCAACGCCGAAGGTCTGCAGACAACCGCCGGCAATACGATGACCGCGATCAAGAATCCGTATCTGAAGGCCAGTGAATGGGGCTGGCAGTCCGATCCGATCGGTCTGCGTGTCTCACTCGTCGATCTGTATGACAGATACAGAAAGCCGCTCTTCATCGTTGAAAACGGTCTCGGTGAAAAAGAAGAACTGGTACCGGACGGAAACGGTTCCTATACTGTCAATGACGACGGTCACATTGAATACTACGACGGTCATTTCCGGGAAATGTACAACGCCATCGTCGAAGACGGCGTCGAACTGCTCGGCTACACGACCTGGGCATGTATCGACCTTGTATCGGAATCCACCAAGCAGATGTCAAAGCGCTACGGCTTCATCTATGTAGACTGTGATGACTACGGAAACGGAACCTTCGACCGCTACCGCAAGAAGTCCTTCTGGTGGTACAAGAAGGTCATCGAAACAAACGGCGCCTGCCTGTTTGAAGAAGAATAACCAACATGAGTCTTCCCGCAAAGGAAGACTTTTTTAATGGATGACGCTCTTTTCAAAGAATTAGTTGATGTACCTGGCAGTGTACAGCGAATTTCGGGAAAAAGACTATTCTAAACGCAAAGAGGTAAGGAATATGCTGATT
>CADBEA010000004.1 GCA_902793635.1 uncultured Erysipelotrichaceae bacterium
ATCCTTTGCATAATAAGTTGCTGCTGTACACATCTTCATCTTCTCCTGTTTCTATAAATGCCGACACCATCTTCCAGTTCAAACACTCTTGTCGGCTTTCATCAAAGCAATGCCATATATACCCAATAGCGTATATATAATAACAAGTCCGATTAGGCTTATTGTTTTATATCCGCTGAATGTAGTAAAGCAGTACGGCAGGGCACATATATCAATAAATCCGTGCAGTATAATAGGCACCCACAGATTATTTGTCTTTTTGTATATTGTTCCAAAATACAAGCCCATTCCTATCGTTGAGATCACTTTAAATATAATTACAAGCGGCTCCATCCCAACCATACCTGGGACATGTCCTAATCCGAAAACGATAGAAGATACCCAAATTGCAATGACCGCATGATGCTCCTTTTTGTGGGCAAGTCTATCAACAATGTTAAGGAACAAGCCTCTGACATATAGTTCCTCAATAAACGCCACTCCGAAATAATATAAAATGCCTTCAATCAGGATTTTCCATACACTTGGCTTATAATCAAAAGGTGCTAGTCCAATGACAAATACAACGCAAGAAAAAACACCGGCTAGTACGCCTGCAAGTGCGTACTTTTTTAATCCTGTCAGCATCCCCGAAGTATTAAGACCAAGATGCCAATCTTTTCCAAATATTCTTAGTACAATCCATGTCCCAAAACCCATAATCAAAAAATTTACCATAAGACTTATGATATATGGCGTCACGTCGGATAAATGACAGTTGATAAACAATACCGCAGGCAAGCCGGATATATCCATAAAAGCTAAAATTAATGTTAGGATTGTCATAACAGTTATTTGTTTTTTATTCATGTTTGAATGCCTCTAACTATCGAGTTTCCTATTTATTTGACATCAACACCACGCACTCCACGTGTTTTGTGAACGGGAACATATCGACCGGTATGATCTTCTGAATCTTATATTTGCCGTTCAGGGTTTTCAGGTCTTCTGCCTGGGTAACGGGATTGCAGGATACATAAACGATCTTATCCGGGGCAATGCCCGCGATGCTGCGCATGGCAGCCTCCCCCATTCCCGAACGCGGCGGATCGAGAATTACCGTATCAAAGTGCTGTCTGTTCTTTTTCAGGAACGCCGTGATGTCCGCGGCATAGAATGTCACGTTTTCAATATTGCTGTACCTGGCGTTGTTTTTTGCATCACGGATGGCTTCCGGACTGATTTCCACACCGGTTACGTGCTTTGCCTGTTTCGCGGCCGCAAGGGAAATCGTGCCGATACCGCAGCAGGCGTCCAGGACTGTTTCATTCTCCTTCAGATCAGCCAGCTGCAGTGCTGTCTGATACAGTACTTCCGTCTGTTTCGGGTTGACCTGATAGAAAGAACGTGAAGAGATCCGGTAGGAAATGCCGTTGATCTGATCCGTGATGTATCCCCTGCCGAAAAGTACCTTGTCACGGCGGCCGAGGATCATTGATGTCTTCTCGTGATTGTAGTTGAGAACGATAGTGCGGATCTCCGGATGGGCTTTGGTCAGAACCTGAACGAAATGCTTGGAACCAGGCAGTTCTCTGGAGCCGATGACAATGACGAGAAGAACGTCACCGTTAAAGGAAGAAACCCGGATATAGGCGTGTCTCAGAACACCCATACCGCTGTCTTCGTGATACGCGGACAGTTTCATTTTGTCGGCTGTCTCACAGATCGTCTTCAGGATCTGATTGGCTTTGACATGCTGGATCAGACATGCCGAGGAATCGATATGCCGGTGACTGTTTTCTTCATAGAGTCCGGCATGGATATGATGGTATCTGTCCTGATAAAAGCTAGCATATACTTTATGCCGGTAATGGTATGGATCTTTCATACCCTTCACTTCCGAAACGTTCTGCTTCGGAAAAAGCCCAGCGACATAGTCATGCTTGATCTTCAGTTGTTCGGCATATTCTGTTTTCAGATAACTGCAGGCACCGCATTTACCCGCGACAGCACACTTTTTCATAATTTCACATCCTTCAGGGTATGCACCACATTTGGTGTCTTCTTCCGCAGCACGTCATAACTCTGATGGCCGCAGGCGATCAGCGTGAAATTCTGAATACCGAGTGCCAGCGCTGTTTCCATATCATGCAGGGTATCGCCGATATAGCGGCAGTCATCGGGATGGACGTCAGCCGTTTCCATCCACCGCAGTGCCATATCGATCTTCGAGCCGCCGAGATTGTTGTCAATACCAAGGATCTCGTCGAAAAGATGGTCGATACCCAGTCTGCGGCACTGCTCCTTCAGGAAATCTTCATGGGTCGCGGAAAGAATGACGTTCTCATAGCCGGCCTGTTTCGCTTCCTGAATGAGTTCTTCAAATCCATCCATCAGTTTCAGTGTGTCAAAACCGGCGTTGTACATATCGTTGAACTCCACCGAGATATCCGCATAGCTTTCTTCTTCGAAGGTATAGCCGATCTTATAGTAATAATCGATGACCGGAAAGCAGAAATCACGGCGGTACTGCTCATAGGTGGAGATGAAATCCATGTTTCTTTCCCGCAGCATCGTATTCTCAATTTCGATACAGTAATCGACATCATCGATGATGGTGCCGTTAAAATCCCAAATAAGTACTTTTTTCATATTCTCCATTCTACATGAAAAAGACCATTCTTTCGAATGATCTTGTTTCTGTTTATGCAACCTTTGTGCCGCACTTCGGACAGAATACTTCGTCGCCCTGCAGTTCCTCTCCGCAGCCTGGGCAGACTTTCTTCACCGGCTTCAGGGAAGCGCCGCACTTCATACAGAAGGCAGATCCCTCACGGTTTTTCGTGCCGCACTTCGGACAGACGATACCGTCCTCTCTCTTTTCCTCTTTCTTCACATTCTTCGGATCAAGGCTCTTGAAGAAATTATCAATGTCGAAGAGTGTTCTCTGTACCGGATCTTCCTGCGGTTCTTCCTTTGGTACATAGGTACCGGCCATGATTTCACTGAACTGATCTGTTTCAGTCCATTCATAGCATTCCAGTGCACGCAATGCCGCAAACGGATGGCTGGCGTTCATCAGCATCAGGCCTTCCATGGATTTGGAAGCGCCGTTTTCTTCAACGATCTTTCTGTATTCCTTCGCCTGCTTCAGGAAAGCGTCCATGTTCATCTCACCGGCGATCTTCTGATCGAAGCCGGCCAGACGCAGACATACTTCCGCCATCTTCTCACCCGAGCCGTCACACAGAACAGCCGCTCTGTCAGCTGAGAATTCGCTGCAGCGCATCCAGTGATAGTAAGCCATCTGCAGCGGCAGTGTGATGATCGGTCCAAGCGGGATGCCTCTCAGCGTGCCGCTGAGGGTGCCGAAGAGAATCGTCCCCATGGTTCTGTAAAGAACATGATGGCAGGCAATATGACCGCACTCATGAGCCAGAACAGTCGGAATCAGTTCTTCCGGCAGAACTTCCAGAAGACCGGAAGTAATGACGATATGCGGATCATTTTCACCGGCGGTGAAGGCGTTTGGTCTCACATCCATCATCAGATACAGTTCCGGTACGGCAATGCCGAGCTTCTCACAGATCGGCTTCAGCATTTCCTTGTATTTCGGCAGCTGGTCTTCACCCAGTCTCACATAGGAAGACAGGCAGCGCAGCTGGATCTGCTTCTCACTCCATTCCCGCATGAATGTCCTCATCAAGGATGAGAAACCCGGGATGGCTTTCAGGGCCTGCAGAGCGGCCTTATCATCCGGATGAACGTAATGATTGCTGTTAAATGACATGATAGATCTCCTTTTTATGAAAGTTTGCTGACTTCATCAAGCCAGAGTCTGACACTGGCGTCACTTGGCATGCGCCAGTCACCGCGCGGCGAGAGAGTCAGGGAACCGACCTTCGGTCCGTCCGGCAGACAGCTGCGCTTGAACTGCTGGTGGAAGAAACGGTTGTAGAAACGCTGCAGCGACGTGCGGATCACTTCCGGATCGACGTCGTCATAGGCACAGCATGCAAAGGCATAGATCTTGGCCGGCGCGAAGCCGTATCTCAGCATGTAGAACAGGAAGAAGTCGTTCAGATCATATTTGCCGATCTTTTCTTCCGTCTTCTGGGCGATCTGTCCATCCTGATTCGGTGTCAGTTCCGGTGAGATCGGTGTATCGACAATGCTGAGCAGTGTATTCTTCAGATCCTCACGGCCGCAGGTTTCCGCATAAGAGCGGCAGATATACTGCACCAGTGTCTTCGGCACGGAACCGTTTACGCCGTACATCGACATATGGTCGCCGTTGTAAGTGCACCAGCCGAGGGCCAGTTCCGACAGATCGCCGGTGCCGACGACCAATCCGTTATGCAGGTTAGCGGCGTCCATCAGGATATACGTGCGCATTCTTGCCTGGGCGTTTTCATAGGTTGTATCCCCTTCGCCCTGATATACGCCACTGTGGCCGATCTGCTTCAGATGATCTGTCACACCGCTGCCGATCGGCACTTCATGGATCTCAACATCCAGTGTCTTCATCAGATTCAGAGCGTTGTTGTAGGTCAGGGATGTCGTATTGCCTTCGGAAGGCATCGTATAGCCAATGATATGAATATCCTTTTCGATCTTCTGGGCTTCGTGGCACACCAGCAGAGCCAGCGTACTGTCAAGACCGCCCGAGATGCCAATGACAAGGTTTTTGATACCGGTGGCACGTACTCTTGTTGCCAGGCCGTTCGCCTGGATCTGCATGATCCGTCGGCAGCGGCGACCGCGTTCTTCGTCGTCTTTCGGAACAAAAGGATTGCGCGGGATCGGATATGCCTCTTTCCGCAGTGCTTCCTTGAGTTCCGATGATTTGATATTGGTTTTGCCGCCTAACGGCACCATGCTGATTTCCGCTTTTCTGTACCATGCGGAATCAGCAGATGGAAACGTATTCTGGTGGGCCCGGTTGAAGCGGATCGTTTCAACGTCGATCACGGCTGTGCTGACATGATTCTTTTGAGGGAAGACGACGTCGCTGAAGATCCTGCCGTTCTCGGCGATCATCGTATGACCGGAGAAAACCAGGTCTGTCGAGGATTCGTCGGTGCCGGCGGAAACATACAGATAACCGCAGTAGCAGCATGAGCTCTGCTGCTGAACCATCATCGTCCGGTATTCATGTTTGCCGATGATTTCATCGCTGGCCGAAAGATTGACAATGATATCCGCACCGGCCAGACACAGATGCGTGCTCGGCTTGTCCGGCACCCAGAGATCCTCGCAGATCTCCGCACCGACCGTGACGTCGTTTTCGCTGTCAGAAACCAGAACATCGATGCCGAACGGCACTTCGTCATCACCAATCACGACAGTTCTGCCGATCACGTCCTTGCCGGAAGTAAACCACCTCTGTTCATAGAATTCACTGTAATTGGGAATATTGACTTTCGGAACCAGCGCGCATACGTGTGTACCGCTGAGAAAGGCAGCGCAGTTATACAGCTGGTTTTCATAAGCAATCGGAACACCGACGCAGACGGTCTGTCCGTTCGGAACGGCGTTAGCGATCTCGATCAGGCATTCCTTCGCCTGTTCCAGCAGGACATCCTGCTGAAACAGATCGGCGCAGGTATAGCCGGTAATGCACAGTTCAGGAAAAACGATCAGACCGCAGTCGGCATGTTCGCGGATGATCTGCATGATCTGACCGGCATTATAGACAGGATCAGCGACTCTCAGGGCCGGTACGGCAGCCGCTGTCTTAAACATTCTGTTTTTCATAGTTTTCCTCTTTCAGGCTACCAGATCAAAGAGTTCCGGCGGCAGAAGACGCTTCAGTTCACCGATATCAGGCTTTTCCGCTTTCAGCAGATGACGGATACGGCTGGACGAATACTTCTGATATTTTTCCGGTGTTTTCAGGACGGTGATGTGATCTGCGTGGGCACGCAGAAACGGATCGTCGGCAATGATTTGCTGGCAGTCTTCGTCCATCCGCTGCAGACAGACAATGCCGAATTCGTTGCAGATCTCGTTGACATATTTCCAGCCGTGCTCCAGTTCTTTCAGCTTGTCGCTGCCGAACAGCAGCTGGCAGTCGCATCCTTCCGTATCACGCAGATAGCACAGTGTCTCATAGGTGCGGGGCTGATGATCGGCTTTCAGTTCATAGTCACTGACATCCATCCAGTCTCTTTCATGGGCGATCCGCCACAGGAAATCCAGACGCTCTTCATCCGTGAAAACAAAGTCCTTGCCCTGATCGTACTTGATATATGTTGATTTGGAAGGCACATAAATGACCTTGTCAGCGCCGGTTCTGCACATGGCATACTGAGCCAGATCGATATGTGCCCCGGTGGGAGGATTGAAGGCACCTACATAGACGAGGGCTTTCATATTTTGCCACCGTGCAGTTTCTCATACATTTCTTCTCTTAACCGGGCGACTTTCGGTGTCAGGTCAACATAATGCTGGTGCGGCATTTCCGGACGCAGTTCACTTTCCCATACACGGTTGGTCAGTTGCTCGCGGATATAATCCTTTTTCTGCTGGATCGTCGGCAGATCAATGACCAGTTCACCCTTGATGATATGCGGAACCAGGATCCTTTCAATATGCATCGGACGGATCCTCTTGACCGGATCGAAAGCATCCGGATCCAGATTGATCACTTCGATCTCCTGGCCGTCCTCGAACACTTCATCGTCCAGCGCGATGATATCGCACTGACCCTTACCTTCTTCATCAAACGCACGCCAGGCCATCAGCTTGCCGGGGATGATCGCTTTCGATACCGAGTCGGAGCACTTCATCTTCGGTGTGTAGCTGCCGTCTTTTTCCTTCACGGCAACCAGCTTGTAGACACCGCCGAAAACCGGGTCAGTCGCTGAGGTGATCAGTTTTTCACCGACGCCGTAGGAATCGAAGTGAGCGTCTTCGTACAGTTCCATATTGGACATCTTCTTTTCGTCCAGGGAATTGGAAGCGACCAGTTTGATATACGGCTTGCCGGCTTTGTCGAGCGCCTTGCGCAGCTTCTTGTAGCCGCGGGCCAGGTCGCCGCTGTCAATTCTGGCACTCTTGACACGGCGGTTCGGATCGTTCGGATACTTGGCGATCAGATAATCGTCAAGCTTGATCAGATTCGGCAGTCCTGATTCAAAGATGCTGTAGGTATCCAGCAGAAGTGAAACGTTCTCCGGATAGGTATTGGCATAAGCCTCAAAGGCTTCATATTCACTCGGGAAGAATTCAATGAAGGAATGGGCGATCGTGCCGACCGCCTTCACGTCCGGTCCGAATTTCATTTCCGCCAGGCAGTTGGCCGTTCCGATGCAGCCGCCGAGGACCGCCGCATAGGCACCGTCATTGCCGGCCGAAGCACCCTGGGCACGCCGGGTTCCGAATTCCATGACATTACGCGGTGTATGGGTATTCAGACCGGTGATGCGGGTAGCCTTGGTGGCGATCAGGGAATGGAAATTCATCGTCTGCAACAGATAGGTTTCGATCAGAATGGCACCGACCATGTCGCATTCGATCCGGACCATCGGCACCTGCGGATAGCAGACGGTTCCTTCTCTGAGCATGTAGACGTCACCTTTCCAGCGGTAGTCTTTCAGATAGGCAAGGAATTCCTCGCTCATACCCTTGGTGCGCAGCCAGATGATGTCACGTTCGGTGAAATGATAATTCTGCAGGAAGCGCACCAGTTTGTGCTGGCCGCAGCTGATGGCATAACCGAGATTATCAGGATTCTCACGGTAGAACATGTCAAATACCATGACAACGTCCTTGTAGCCGTGCAGGAATAGTGAATTCGCCATTGTGAATTCATAGAAGTCCGTTACCATCGCCGGATTGTCATAATCTTCATCGGGTACGTACGGTTCAACTTTGATTTCGCTCATGTTTAGAAATCTCCTTTATGATCTATATTTTTTCTTCCAGGAAGGAATACAGCGGATTGAAGCGGTACAGTTCGGCCGCCTTGCCGCCGGTTGCGCATTTTCTTCCTGTCTGCTTGAGCATCTTTTTGATATCGCGGCGGAAATTGCCGGTATCTGTCTTGCGGCCGATAATGGCCTCATAGACTGTCTGTGCCTGCCGCAGAGTGAATTCTTCCGGCAGCATGTTAAACAGGATGCCGGTCGAAGCCGCTCGGTGCTGAATCTGATCCATGGCCATGTTGATGGCTTTGATATGGTCACAGGCAAGCTTGGCATTGCTCTGCGGATTCAGGGAGGATCTTGTCTCCACGTAATTGCTGCGGACACTGTCATTCACATCATAGATCATATGGATGTCTTTTTCATCCAGATCCATCCGCAGCACGGATTTACGGCCGCTGTCATCGGTGTTTTCCGTGATCTTCGATATCGTGAACCAGCCTGTTTCCGCCGCGTCGTCACCGGCCGCGGTATTGCGGATGTTCTCTTCCGGTGTCATCGATAAATAAGCGGTGGTGATAATCCTGGTCCGCGGATCACGGTCAGCGTTGCCGAAGGTATACAGCTGCTTGAAGTACGTATGATCTTTTATGTTCGTTTCTTCCGCCAGCTCTCTTTCCACGGCCGCTTCCATATCCTCGTCAAAGTTTATGAAGCCGCCCGGCAGTGCCCAGTCATGAATGAACGGATGATCACCTCTTTTGACCAGCAGGATCTTCAGAGAACCCTCACTGATCGTCATCAGGATCATGTCCACCGTATTGCTGGGACGGCGGTACAGAGTCTCATCATAAGCTGCCAGGAACTCCTCAAGCGTCTGTCCTCTGGCATTGACTTCTGTCATTGAGCACCTCCTTATAGTCTATTTGACTATTTAAATCATAATTCATGGCTGAATCACTGTCAACCTTGCATCGGCTTCCTTTGCCAGATCAGCTGTCCGTTGTCCTCATAAACATCTTCTGTTTCCTGAAAACCGCAGCGTCGGTACAGGGACTTCGCCTTTTCGGAAGGAGTCAGACGGACTGTCTGATCAGGAAACAGACTTACCAGTTCGCCGAGAGCTCTTTCGCCAAGTCCTTTTCCCCTTGTCTCCTTACCGACAAACAGTTCAGCCAGCCGGATATGATCTGTTTCATGACAGATGATCATAAACCCGCTTCTTTCACCGATCCAGAACAGCTGACAGGGTCTTTCCTTGCGGCCCAGCGCTTCCGGAATATCGCGGTAAGCCTGACCGCTTTTCAGGTATTCGATGCGGCCGGGATCATTTTCTTCTTCAATATACCGCTCATACATGGCAAAAAAGACACCTGCCTCTTCTTTTAAATCGGCTTCCCTCAGCACGGTCAGATGATTATTGTCCTTGTCTTTCATTGTCATCATTATAAAAGAAAACCGCGTCACATCACGCGGTCCTTTTCGTTATTTTGACTTTTTCTTCATTCTTGTGTATTTGCGGCCGACATTCATGTTCAGGAACTTTTTCAGATATTCCTGATCTTCCTTGGCGAAGTCAAGTTCCTTTGTCGTGTATTCGTCCGGTTTCTTTTCGTCTTCCGACTCAATGGTGAAATACGCGGCCACGTAGTTTTTTTCTTCCTTCAGGTCCCAGGATCTGACTTCTGACCACGGATAGAACTTGCCGGTTGCGACGATGCCCTCTTCACCGATGCCGTCATGGACAGACAGGAAAGCGGTGACAGCGACCATGGTGGCGGCGATCCGGAAGTAGTCAGTGATCGTATTGCTGGCAATATTCATTAACAGTGTCGCAATGCTCATCAGACCGATGGCGAGGAAAAAGATCCTGAGGTATCCCCACTGCTGGTCCTTGATCATAATATACTTATGTACTCTGGCCCATCTGACCATCATGATGATACCGATGATGACAAACAGTACACCGATTACAATGTTGAAAATATCTGACATAGCAACTCCTTATAAATACAACATGCTTATTATAACACTGTCCATATTGTTTTCCTAAAACAAACTTTATATAATTTCTGAAATGGAAAAAGACAGAATCCGGATGTTTGTGACTGATCTCGACGGGACCTTGCTGTCCCGTTTTTCCACGCTGTCCGACCGGGCCGCGGAAGATCTGAAAAAACTGAAGGAAAACGGCATCATCGTCGTCATCTGCACCGGCCGGCCATTCTACAGCGTGAACCGCATCATTCCCGAAGAACTGTATGACTATGCCATCTGCATGAACGGTCAGGACATTTATCTGCCCAACGGCAAACGGCATATCCGCCAGCCGTATCTGCGCAGGGAACAGGTCGAATATCTTCTATCCTTTCTGGAACGATATCCATTGGTCGCTGAATGCAACATCAATGAATCGTCCCACCACTATATCGCGAAAAAGTACCTGTATCTGAAACGCGGCATCGATCTGATCAAATACTTCATTGATATCCTGCAGCACGCACAGCGATATCCCATCAAACTTGATACGGATTACAGTGATGTCTCATCCCATAAACTGGGCAAGCTCTGCTTCGCTGGTCTGCATATGACGCTGATGCAGGTCGTAAGACAGCTGCCGCTTGATCAGTACTCCGTCACATATGTTAATTCCCGCTGGATCGAGATCCAGACAGCCAATATATCCAAGGGTCTGGCACTCAGAAAAGTCATGTATCTGACCGGTGTGAACAAAGACGAAACGGTTGCCTGTGGGGATGGTGAAAACGATATTCCGATGCTGCAGGAAGTAACACACGCGGTCGTCATGAAAAATGCCATGGCAAAAGTCAGAAAATACGGAAAATATACGGCCGGAAACTGTTATGATGAAGGTCTTGCTGAATGGATCGAAAGGAATCTGTTATAATACTTATATGAGCAGGGTTGATTTAAAACCATATCTGAATAAGTTCATCACTGTCACTCTGGATGACGGCAAGGAAGAATCCGGATTCATTTCCAATCCGGAAGACTTCAAGAACGATTCCAACGATGACGGCATTCTCGTTCTTCTCAACGGCCTGATGAACGCGGAAGTCAAGGTTTCCAGAATCGTGGCGGTCAGAGAATCGGTCCGCGAGGACACGGTCAAGATTCCGATCGTCGGTTATGATGCGCCGCTTGTCAGACAGGACACGGAAGAACTTCCCATCAATGCCGGAGAACCTGCCAAAGAGGAACGGGAAGAAACCGATACGATCCAGCAGTTGCTGAAAGAAGACAGAGAAGAATCGGAAAGCATACGCGAGCTGCTCGGCGACGATCATTCAGCGGATGTTGACGCCGCGATCGACGAACTCTTTGACAAGAGTTTCTCAGACACGATGGACGTCGATGTCACGACGCTGCTGATGCCAACGGTCAAAGAGGATGACAGCACCGGTGAATGATCCTTTGTTGTGCATATAAATTAAAATGCCGTCTGTACGATCCCGTACGGACGGCTTTCATTTATCGTTCCTGTATTAAGGACGGTAATTCCCCCTCATGACAGAAGGCTTTCTGTTGAAATACGGCCGGGGATTTTTGTCCCCAGATTCCTGCCTTCATAACGGTCAATACGACTGCTCACGAACTGCTTTGCGGCAATCAATGCCAGGTGTATGGGAACATCTGTTCGTCAAAGTCACCGTCTTCGTGGATTTTTACGAGACCCATCTGGTTCAGTTCCGGATACAGGTTTACCTAAGATCCGCAGCTTGTGCAGATGCAGCTGTCCACAGCGATCCTTGTGCCGTCAGCATAGCCTTTGTAACCCTGAAGCTGCGAGCGCAGTGTTCCTTCCGCACCGCAGGCCGGACATTTGATTTTGGCTGCCCGCACCGCCATATCATATTCGACGCTGAAATTAAAGCGGCCGCCGGCGACCTGCTTTATTTCTTCTTCGTTCAGTTCATCTGATTTCACTCTTTTTTACTGCCATTTTTTCCTCTTCTGTTTTTCAGGCTCCGTATTTATCAATCAGAAAATTCATTATCTCTTCATGTGTCATTATATTGACACCAAGATTTTTCACAAAATACGTTGTCGGGCCGTTGTGATCTCCCGGCTGGCAGGAACCGTCATATTCAGGAATATTCATATACAGCCAGCGGACAACACTGCCGTCGCCGATCGTGGAAGGATCTCTGTCTGCCCATTCGGGATTGTGGCGGACCGCCCATGCCTTAAGTTCATCCCATTCGGCATCATAACCGCCACTGACAGCATTCAGTTCCTCTTCATGAAGTTTTCTATTGTCCATAGGGCTGTACTCCTTTTGCTTTCACTCCGCAAGATACTGTTTTCGGAGCATTTCATATTACCCTTCAGGGTATGCTTCTACAAGATGCAGTTACTGATTTACTCTATTTATATTATCGAAAAGGTCGGTCCGGCACGCAAGCGGATTTTACGGCGCGGCAGTCATCAGATATCATGATACCGCTGAAACTGTATCCTGTCTCCTCTGCCTGCATCAACCTGATTACAGCAAAGCGTTTCCTTAAAACTGAAAAAGGCAAACCCTGTGTTTATTTACAGGATTTACCCTACGATCATTCACACTGACGTTGATTCTTTGATTTTTAAAATCTGTTCTTTGACCCATACCGTCTGTTCAATGACCGACTGACGGGATGTGCCGCCCTGTGACCGGCGGCTGTTGACAGCGGTCTTCAGATCGATCGCGTCATAAAGATCTTCTTCGAACAGTTCACTGTACTGACGATAGGTTTCCAGCGGCAGACTTTCCAGCACCTGCCCTTCTTCAATGCAGGCATGCACGATTTTACCGCTGATCTGATAGGCACTCCGAAACGGCATGCCTTTGCGCACCAGATAATCCGCCAGATCCGTCGCGTTGATAAAACCCTGCCGCGACGCTTTCAGCATTTCCGCTTCATTGACTTTCATCGTCGCGAGCATCCCCTTCAGGACATCCAGACACACGGCTGCGGTATCGAACGCGTCGAAGACAGGCTCCTTGTCCTCCTGCATGTCCTTGTTGTAGGCCAGCGGGATGCCTTTCATTACCGTCAGCAACGACATCAGATCGCCGTACACCCGGCCGGTCTTGCCGCGGATCAGTTCCGCCATGTCGGGATTCTTCTTCTGCGGCATGATTGAAGATCCGGTCGTATACGCATCCGACAGTTCGATAAATCTGAATTCCCAGCTGGACCAGAGAATGATCTCCTCGGCAAACCGTGACATGTGCATCATCAGGATGGCAAGCGCGCTCAGCATCTCAAGACAGAAATCCCGGTCGCTGACCGCGTCCATACTGTTGAGGGCCAGTCCGTCAAAGCCAAGCAGCTCCGCTTCATATTCCCGGTCGGTATCGTAGGTCGTGCCGGCTAAGGCGCAGGCACCGATCGGTGACATGTTCATCCGCTTTGCGGCATCCTGCAGTCTGCCGATATCCCTGAGAAACATCATTTCGTAAGCGAGCAGATGCTGGCCGAAGACGACCGGCTGGGCTCTCTGCAGATGGGTATAACCCGGCATGACCGTATCACTGTACTTTTCCGCCGCATCGTTCAGCACTTCGATCAGACTGACAATCTTCTTTTTCAGATCCGCGGTAAGTCCGCGCAGATACATTCTGGTATCGAGAGCCACCTGATCGTTGCGGCTTCTTGCCGTATGCAGCATCTTCCCTTCCGCGCCGATCCGTTCGGTCAGTATCTGCTCGACAAACATATGAATGTCTTCCGCCTGCGGATCGATCTTAAGATCGCCGTTTTCAAGATCCTGCAGGATACCCCGCAGTCCTTCGGTGATATGATCGGCTGCCGCAGGCGCAAGGATGCCCTGCTTCTTCAGCATCGCCGCATGGGCAATGGAACCGGCGATATCCTCACGGAACATCCGTGCATCGATCCGAATCGATGAATTGAAATCATCCGCGACGGAATCGGTGATACCGTCCGTTCTGCCTGCCCACATCTTTGCCATATGCTTTATCCTTTCATTTTCTGATCGAGAAGTGCCTGTACCCGGACAGGAAGTCCGTACAGGTTGATGAAGCCTCTGCTGTCTGTCTGATCGTAATCCGATTTGCCAAAGGACGCAAGTTCTTCGTTATACAGAGAATACGGACTCCAGACGCCTGCCTTGAGGATGTTGCCTTTATAGAGTTTCAGTTTCGTTTTGCCTGTGACACATTCCTGTGTCTTGTCCACGAAAGCGCTCAGCGCTTCTCTTAACGGCGTGTACCACTGGCCGTTGTATACCAGATCGGCGAAGGTCAGAGCGATTTCCGCTTTTTTATGAGCGGTCATTTTATCCAGCGTGATGGTTTCCAGGTATTTATGCGCTTCATAGAGAATCGTGCCGCCCGGTGTTTCGTAAATGCCTCTGCTCTTCATGCCGACCAGCCGGTTTTCAACCAGATCGAGAAGACCGATGCCGTTGCGGCCGCCGAGTTCGTTCAGTTTGAGAACGATTTCCTTCGGTGTCATCTTTTCGCCGTTGACCGATACCGGAACGCCCTGTTCAAATTCGATCGACACTTCTTCCGGAGTATCCGGCGCCTCGAGCGGACTGACGCACATTTCCAGAAAGCCGGGTTTCGTGATCGGCGCTTCGTTGCCAGGATCTTCGAGATCGAGTCCTTCGTGGGAGAGATGCCAGAGATTCTTGTCTTTCGAATAGTTCGTCTCACGGCTGATCTTCAGCGGAATATGATGCGCTTCGGCATAGTCGATCTCGTCCTCTCTGGATTTCAGATCCCATTCCCGCCACGGCGCGATGACATGCATGCCCGGGGCGAAATGCTGAATGGCCAGTTCGAATCTGACCTGGTCATTTCCCTTGCCGGTGCAGCCGTGACAGATGGCATCGGCGTTTTCCTTCAGGGCCACTTCCACCAGACCCTTGGCAATCAAAGGCCGGGCATGGCTGGTGCCGAGCAGATAGTCTTCATAAGCGGCGCCAGCTTTCAGACATGGCATGATGAAGTCATTTACATATTCGTCCATCAGATCGAGAACATAAAGCTTCGACGCACCGGTTTTGATTGCTTTTTCTTCAAGACCTTCCAGTTCGTCGCCCTGGCCGACATTGCCGGAAACGGCGATGACTTCACAGTTGTTGTAGTTTTCCTTGAGCCACGGAATGATGACGGATGTATCCAGTCCGCCGCTGTATGCCAGAACGACCTTTTTGATATCTTCTTTTTTCATTGTCTCCTCCTGAATGAAAAACGTCCTTTGCGTTATCAACCCAAAGGACGTATACGTGCGCGGTGCCACCTCTGTTCCCGAAGACATATTCTCCGGACACTCTTTTCCCTTAACGCGGTCTCTACGTGATCTGCTCAGTATCCTTCGCAGACCCTGCTCCATGGCACGTTCCTTCCGTTTCCTCCGCCCCCTTGCACCAGACGGGGCTCGCTTGGGAGTTCATCATGAAGTACTACTCCACTTCTTAGCTTTAGGGTTATGATAAATGGTTTTCTGAAAATATGCAATCAATTTGAAAGATTTTACGTACGATACCAGAATTTTTCATTTTTGTTTCATTTCTTTTGATCGTCACGTCGTTTCTCTCAAAAAAAAAAGAAAAACCGTGTTATACACACGGATTTTCTGATGTCTGTCAGTTCAGTTTTTCCTTCACCTTGACAATATAGGCGTCGTTTTCCTCATCGACTATCAGTGTCTTGCCCTGCACGTCCGGGTTTTCCAGGATGGCTTTGGCGACTGCTGTTTCGATTTCTCTCTGGATATGACGCTTCATCGGCCGGGCGCCATAGAGCGGATCGACACCGTATTCCAGGATCCTTCCCTTGGCTGCCGGCGTGACTTCAAGCAGGATATCCTTATCCTGAAGTCTTGCTCTGAGCTGGTTGAGGAACTTGTCGGCGATCTTCTCGAGCACAGCGTCATCAAGGCTGTTGAAGACGATGATCTCGTCGACACGGTTGATGAATTCCGGCTTGAAGAACTTCTGCACTTCAGCAAGATAAGCATCTTCCCTTCTGACCGGATCTGTATCAAAGGCAAACTGTGAACCGAGGTTGCTGGTCATGATAATGATCGTGTTCTTGAAGTCGACCGTCACACCCTTGGAATCAGTGATGCGGC
This sequence comes from uncultured Erysipelotrichaceae bacterium, assembly GCA_902793635.1. Lineage (GTDB taxonomy): Bacteria > Bacillota_I > Bacilli_A > Erysipelotrichales > Erysipelotrichaceae > Bulleidia. The sequence goes on from CADBEA010000004.1 coordinate 15,959, forward strand.
CGTCATCAAGGATCTGCAGCAGGATGTTGAACACATCCGGATGTGCCTTTTCGATCTCATCAAGCAGGACGATGCTGTAAGGCGAACGTCTGACTGCTTCGGTCAGTTGACCGCCTTCCTCGTAGCCGACATAGCCCGGAGGCGCGCCGATCAGACGGCTGACTGAGAATTTCTCCATGTACTCGGACATGTCGATTCTGACGATCTTGCCTTCGTCATCAAACAGCTGCTGGGCAAGAGCCTTCGCGACTTCCGTCTTACCGACACCGGTCGGGCCAAGGAACATGAAGGAGCCGAGCGGTCTGTTTTCGTCCTGGATATTCGCCTTGGAACGCATGATGGCATCGGTGACGAGCTTCAGAGCGTGGTCCTGACCCATGACTCTCTCACGCAGATAATCGCTCAGATGGAGGATCTTCTGACGTTCGGTGCTCATCAGTCGGGCAACTTCGATATGGGTCCAGCGGGAGACGATCTTGGCGATCATGTCTTCATCCACGACCTGCTGGATCATCTTCGCTTCATGGCTGTTTTCACTTTCATAGATCAGCTTTTCAAGCGCCGGGATCGTATCATATTTCAGCCGGGCCGCTCTCTCGTAATCGGCGTCATTCTGCGCCTGGGTCAGATCAAGCTTGGCTTTTTCCAGCTGTTCCTTGGATGCTTTGACAGCATCCATCTGTTCTTTTTCTTTTTTCCACTGGGAGAACTTGGCCTCTTTGACCTCGTTGAGATCAGCCAGTTCCTTCTGGATCTCCTCCAGACGTTCCTTCGCCTTCTCGTCGAGTTCGTCTTTCAGTGACGTCTCTTCGATCTGCAAGGTCATGATCTTGCGGGAGAGTTCATCCAGTTCCGCCGGCATGGAGTCCATTTCGACACGGATGGAAGCGCACGCTTCATCGATCAGGTCAATGGCCTTGTCCGGCAGGAAACGGTCCGTGATGTAACGGTTGGACAGGGTCGCCGCGGCAATGATCGCCTCATCCTTGATTTCCACGCCATGGTGGCTTTCAAAACGGTCTTTCAGACCGCGCAGGATGGAAATCGTATCTTCGACTGTCGGTTCGGCAACCATGATCTTCTGGAATCTTCTTTCCAGAGCTCTGTCTTTTTCAATGTATTTGCGGTATTCGTCAAAAGTCGTCGCACCGATGCACTTAAGCTCGCCTCTTGCCAGCATTGGCTTCAGCAGGTTGGCCGCGTCCATGGAGCCTTCCGTCTTGCCGGCTCCGACGAGATTGTGCAGCTCGTCGATAAACAGGATAATTCCGCCGTCGGCTTTCTGTACCTGTTTGAGAACGCCCTTGAGACGCTCTTCGAATTCACCGCGGTATTTCGCGCCGGCAATCAGGGCACCCATATCCAGTTCGATCAGGCGCTTGTCCTTGAGGCCGAGCGGTACGTCACCGTTCATGATACGCCAGGCCAGACCCTCCACGATGGCGGTCTTGCCGACACCCGGTTCACCGATCAGAACCGGATTGTTTTTCGTTTTACGGGAAAGGATCTCGATAACCCGGCGGATCTCATCATCTCTGCCGATGACCGGATCGATCTTTCCGTCTTTGACATCCTGTACCAGGTCATGTCCATATTTACTTAATGCATCGAGCTGGCTTTCATTGGTCTTTTCATCCATGGTCATACCTCCCCTCCGATCTTCTTCTGCTTTCCGGATATCATCCGTACTGAAGTGAAATCTCTTCTTCAGTGTCTGGATGATGCCGGCATTGGTGTCAGACAGTCCGATCAGCAGTGCGGCGGTACTCATATAGGTATCGCCCTTCTGCTTCATGTACTGCAGCGCATTCGTATATCCCTGCGACAGATCACGGGAAACAGTCGGTTCGCTGCTTCCGCTGACGGAAGGCAGACGGTTCACGGCATCTTCCGTGAGGGCGCTAAGATCATCCTTATCGATGTTCAGGCGCTGCCAGATACCGTCCAGACTGTCATTCTCGCACATCGCGCTAAGGATATGCTCAGCGGTGATTTCACTGTTCAGTTTCTCCCGGGCCATGCTTACAGCCCTCATCAGGATTTCCTGAAGCTGTTCAGTCATTTGTTCTATATTCATCTCACACCTCCTTCTGCAGAAGGCTTACAGGATCAGGAGAAGTTTTTCTTAAAGCGTTCCCATACACTCTCACCCTGTCTTGTGCCCTGCAGTTCCTGAAGCTGTTTGTATAATTCTTTTTCCTTGCGGGAAAGATTGTCATCAACTCTTATATTCACCGTGCAGATCTGATCACCCTCTTTGCCGCTGCGGATATCCTTGACACCCTTGCCTTTCAGGCGGAACTGTTTGCCGTTCTGGGTGCCGGCGGGAATTTTCATCATAACGTCACCGTGAATGGTCGGAACGTCGATGGAACATCCCAGTGTCGCATCGACAGCCGAAACCGGAATATCAAGATAGATATTCTTTCCGTCACGTTCAAATCTCTCATGTGGTTCAACATAGATCTCAATATAGAGATCGCCGTTCGGGCCGCCGTTATAACCGCGTTCGCCCTTGCCGGCTACCCGCAGCTGCTGACCGCTGCTGATTCCGGCCGGAATGTTGACTTCCACTTCGCTGGTTTTGCGCTCGTAGCCCTTGCCTTTGCAGCGGGGGCAGACCTTGCGGATCTTCTTGCCGGTTCCCTGGCAGTCCGGACATGCCCCCTGGGTCTGGAAGACACCGAAGGCAGTACGCTGCTGCTGGATCACGGTACCGGTGCCGCGGCAGGTCGAACACGTTTCAATATCGGAAGCACTGGCGGCGCCGCTGCCTTTACAGTCCGGACACTGTTCGTCGACAGTCAGACTGATCGTCTCTTTTTTGCCGAAGCAGGCATCCATAAAAGAGATATTCATCCGCATCAGCTTGTCGTCGCCCTTGCGCGGTGCGTTCGACGCACGGCCTCTGCCGGACGAGCCGAAGCCGCCCATACTGCCGCCGAAGAACGATGAGAAGATATCGTTCAGATCATCGAAGCCGCCGCTTGAAAAGCCCTGTGAGAAGCCGCCGAAACCACCGGTGGAACCATCCACGCCGGAAAATCCGAACTGGTCGTAATTGGCACGCTTGGTCGCGTCACTGAGCACCTCGTATGCCTCATTGACTTCCTTGAACTTTTCTTCCGCGCCTGGTTCCTTGTTGACATCGGGGTGGTATTTCTTGGCCAGTTTCCGGTATGCTTTTTTGATCTCATCATCCGAGGCGTTCTTGGCTACGCCAAGGACCTCATAATAGTCTCTTTTATCTGCCATATTCCAATACTCCTAACATACAGAATGCGGAATTCTGTTCAATCCCGCATTCTTCTGAATCTTCTGCTTAGTTCTTTTCGGTGAAGTCCGCATCAACAACGTCGTCGTTGCTGCCGGAAGCGGATCCGCCGCCGGCATAATCAGCTCCACCGGCATTCGCATTCGGATTCTGATACATCTGCTGAGCCATTGCCTGGGCTGCCTGTTCAAGGGCATCCAGCTTTGTCTTCAGAGATGCCATGTCATTGTTGTCAATGGCACTCTGCAGTTCGTCTCTGAGCTTCTTTACTTCCGCCTTCTGATCCGCCGGGATGTTGGCGTTTTCATTGTTCAGCGTATCGTCGATCTGGTGAATATAGGCTTCCGCCTTATTCTTTGTTTCGATATCCTCTCTGCGCTTGTCGTCTTCCGCCTTGTGGGCTTCCGCTTCTCTTACCATACGGTCGATCTCTTCATCGGAAAGTCCGGAAGAATTGGTGATCGTAATGGACTGTTTCTTATTGGTAGCCTTGTCGACTGCGGATACGTTGACGATGCCGTTGACATCGATATCAAAGGTAACTTCGATCTGCGGAACACCGCGTCTTGCCGGGGCAATGCCGTCCAGCTGGAAGTTGCCAAGTGTCTTGTTGTCATTGGCCATCGGTCTTTCACCCTGCAGGACATGGATATCAACAGCCGGCTGGTTGTCCGCGGCAGTCGAGAAGATCTGTGACTTGGAAGTCGGGATCGTCGTGTTACGCGGGATCAGCACGGTCATGACACCGCCGAGTGTCTCAATACCCAGAGACAACGGTGTAACGTCGAGCAGCAGGACATCCTTGACGTCACCTGTGATGACGCCGCCCTGGATCGCGGCACCCATGGCTACGCATTCATCCGGGTTGACGGACTTGTTCGGCTCTTTGCCGAGTTCTTTTCTGACCGCATCCTGAACAGCCGGGATTCTTGTCGAACCGCCGACCAACAGAACCTGATCCAGTTCAGAAGCATTCAGCTTCGCGTCGCTCAATGCCTGACGGACAGGAACCATTGTTCTTTCCACCAGGTCTTTTGTCATATCATCGAACTGAGCTCTTGTCAGGGTTGCCTCAAGATGCAGAGGTCCGGACGGGCCGGCGCTGATGAACGGCAGAGAAATCTGTGTCTGAACCATGCCAGAAAGGTCTTTCTTGGCCTTTTCAGCTGCTTCCTTCAGTCTCTGCATGGCCATCTTGTCAGCCTTCAGATCGATGTTGTTTTCTCTCTTGAAGTTGTTTGCCAGCCAGTCGATGATCTTGTTGTCGAAATCATCACCGCCGAGGTGTGTGTCACCGGCTGTGGAAAGAACTTCGAATGTTCCGTCGGCGATATCCAGAATGGAAACGTCGAACGTACCGCCGCCCAGGTCATAGACGAGGATCTTCTGTTCTTTGTCCGTGTTCTTGTCAAGGCCGAAAGCGAGGGCGCTGGCGGTCGGTTCGTTGATAATACGTTCGACATCCAGTCCGGCAATACGGCCGGCATCCTTGGTGGCCTGGCGCTGAGCGTCGTTGAAGTATGCAGGTACGGTAATGACTGCCTTGTCTACCTTTTCACCAAGATATGCTTCCGCATAGGTCTTGATGTAGGACAGGATCATGGCTGAAATTTCCTGCGGTGTATACTGCTTGCCTTCCAGCGTTACTGTTTCGCTGGTGCCCATCAGACGTTTGATGGAATAAACAGTTTCCTTGTTGGTGATCAGCTGACGCTTGGCAGCATCACCGACAATTCTTTCGCCGTTTTTGAAAGCGACAACAGACGGTGTTGTACGGTTTCCTTCCGGGTTTGTGATAACTTTGGCTTCATTGCCTTCCATGACAGCTGCACAGCTGTTTGTGGTACCTAAATCAATTCCGATAATTTTTCCCATAATCTTTGTCCTCCTGTTTTATTCACTCACCTTGACCATTGCGGCCCTTAAGATGCGGTCTTTCAGTTTATATCCCTTCTGCAGCACCTGCAGCACCATGCCGGCCTCGACGCCATCCTGATGTTCCGTCATCAGTGCCTGATGCCAGTTGGCGTCAAACGGCTGGCCTTCCGCCTCGATTTCCTTCACACCTTCCTTTTCAAGTGCCATCTTGAGCTGTCCGTAGATCATCTCGACGCCCTTGCGGTATGTCTCGTCGGTTGTCTCGTGAGCCAGGGCTCTTTCACAGTTGTCCAGCACCGGCAGGATCTCGAGAGCGAAACTCTGCATCATGTATTTGCTGCGCTGTTCGAATTCGTTCTGCAGACGCTTGCGGGTATTCTCTGTGTCGGCGTATGCTTTCGCGTATTCGTTTTTCAGTACGGCCACCTTTTTCTGCAGATCTTCATTCTCCGCTTTCAGGGCAGCGACCTCATCGACTTCTTCAACAGCCTCGGCTGTTTCCGCCGTATCTTCACTGACGGTTTCCTCAATGTTTTCGTCTGCTGTATCCAAAATCTTTTCTTCACTCATTGTCTCTGCCTCCTGCGTTGTACATCTTTTCAATCATTCTAGCGGCATATTCGATCATCGCGATGATGCGGTCGTAATTCATGCGGCTCGGTCCGACGACCATCAGCTCACCCGTCTCTCTGTCATTGACATGAAACTTTGAGCGGACAATGGCCAGATCGTTGTACCAGGTCAGCTGCGCACCGCGCTTGGTGGTCACCGCCAGAGCGTTCTGGCTGTTTTCCATCTGTTTCCAGACACTCACGTCGTCAAACATGCTCATCAGCTGCTTCAGTTTGTTAATGTCCTCAAATTCCGGCTGATACAGCATTCTGTCCTTGCCGGAAAAATAGACATTGTCGGAAGCGAATCTGACAAACGCTTTGACAAAGGCGGTAAACAGCAGATCATGACGCTGAACCACGGAACTGAGCTCCGGTTTCAGATGATCCATCGCCGCTGCCAGGTCACAGATCCTGACCCCTCTCAGCCGCTGATTGAGGATGTCCGTGCAGGTCTCAAGATCAGAGAACGGCACGTCTTCATCAAAACGGAAGCTGCGGGTTTCCGTGTGACCGGTGTTGGTAATGAACACACATACACAATGGCGGCTGTCGATCGGAAACAGTTTGATATGCTCAAGTGTCTGTTCCGATGAATCCGGACCGATTGCGCCGGTCGTCATATTCGTCATTTCAGACAGGATCGCACAACTCTGTCTGACCGCTTCCTCTATATTCATATTGGAAGCTTCAAACGCGTCGCGGATCGCCAGTTCCATACGCTTGTCGATGCCGGAATTCTCCAGCAGATTCTCGCAGTAGAACTTATAACCCAGTGTGCTGGGCACACGGCCGCTGGAAGTATGCGTCTTTTCCAGATATCCCATGTCCTCCAGAACCATCATGTCATTGCGGATCGTGGCACTGGAGTAGGAAAGGTTGTATTTCTGCTGCAGGGTTTTGGAACCTACCGGTTCAGCTGTTTTGATGAACTCGTCGACGATTGCTTTAAAAATCTCAATTCTTCTCGGCGTCAGCATTCAACACCTCCTTTTAGCACTCCATCCTTATGCCTGCTAATATCTTACGTCAGGCTTTTAGCACTGTCAATGGAAAAGTGCTAAATTGTGAAAAGAATACGGTAATTAAAAAAACAGGCATTCTGCCTGTTTTACTGTCTCAGCTTTTCCGCCACCTTCTGTTCGATGGCATGCGGCACCAGATTTTCGATACTGCCGTTGTTCAGAGCAATTTCCTTGATCACCGAAGAACTCAGGAAAGAGAACAGAGGCCGGGCGATCAGGAACAGCGTTTCGATTTCCTCAGCCAGCACCATGTTGGCGGTTGCCTGCTGAAGTTCATATTCATAATCGGATACCGCACGGATCCCGCGTATGATAACACCGCAGTCAAGCTTGCGGGCGTATTCGACGGTCAGGCCGGTGCCGATGTTCACTCTGACATTGTCACATCCGCCTGCTTCCTTCAGACAGTCCTCGATCATCTGTTTTCTTTCCTCGGCACTGAACGTGCATTTCTTGCGGGGATTTTCCATGATCAGAACTTCGACTTCCTCAAACATCCGGGCGCTTCTGGTGATGATGTCCATATGACCGATGGTGATCGGATCAAAGGTACCTGGATAACATGCTTTCATTTTTGATCTCCTTCGTTTTTCAGATAGGTAATGCGGCTGATTCCGTAGACAGCTTCCTTATAATATTTTATATGTCCAAAATCCTTTGTGAAACTGTCTTCCTTTAATGATTCTATCACGATACGGCCGTCCGGATTCATCATATTGTTTTCTGACAGCCAGCGGATGACACGGTCGTTCTCCTGTCTGGCATATGGCGGATCAAGATAGACGAGATCAAACGTGATTCCCTCTTCCTTCAGCAAATGCAGCGCTTTGTCAGCCCGCATCGGCAGAACGCGGCATTTATCCTGACAGCCAAGCGAAGCGATATTGCGGCGGATGACGCTGACGGCATCCCGGCTGTTATCGACAAAGACTGCCTGATTAAATCCCCGTGAGATCGCCTCCAGACCATTGGCGCCGCTGCCGGCATACAGATCAAGGAACACACCGCCCTCAAAGAAACCGCCCAGGGAAGAAAAGACCGCTTCCCTCACTTTGTCGAGGGTCGGTCTTGTCGTATTGCCTTTAGGAGCTTCGATTTTTCTTGAGGAGTATTCTCCTGCGACGATTCTCATCGGATCTCTCCGTTCTGATAGCGGATAATGACAGCCTGGCAGATACCGATCGCGGCCATGAAGGACATGGTCGAGGAACCGCCGGCGGAAATCATCAGCAGCGGAACGCCGGTCAGCGGAATCAGACCGGTCACGCCACCGATATTGAAGAACATATGGATCAAAAGATACATCGCGGTTCCGATCAGGATAATCCGCGCCTTTTCACTCTGTATCTCCTTCGCATATGTCAATAAACGGAAGATAACGATGCCGTAAAGAACCATCAGCACCATGAAACCGACAAAGCCGAGTTCTTCGACCAGCACGGCAAGAATATAGTCGGTATTGGCAGCCGGGAAGTTCATATATTTACGGACGGAATGACCGTAGCCAAGACCGAACCAGCCGCCGGTCGCAAACGATACCAGACCATTAACCAGCTGATAGCCTTCGCCATAACGATCCGAGAACGGGTCAATGGCGGAAATGATACGGGCTTTCTGATACGGCTCCAGGAACTTCAGGGAGTCAATGAATTTTTCACCTGCCGGTGACAGCAGCATGATGACCAGAATGACCGTCACCCAGAACAGCAGCTTGAGCCAGAACTGGAACCTGCGCATCTGCGGATGAGACGGTATCAGGAACGAGATACAGGTCAGCAGGAAAAGAACGACCGCCGAGCCAAGGTCATGCTGGAGAACAAGGACGATAAAGACGATCAGACCGCAGAAGAAAACCGGTTTCTTGATCACGTCGAAGTTCGTTTTGAACCGCGCTTTCAGATCACCGCAGTAAGCGGCGACGATCAGCAGGACGACGATCTTCGCGAATTCCGAAGGCTGTACAGACACCTCGGTAATACCGATCGGCAGATAGATCCAGGCACGCGATCCGGTATTGTTCGGGAACAGCAGACAGACCATCAGAATAATAAAGGTAAAGAATACCAGCGAGGGAAACGCGTCACTCTTCAGGAATTTCAGAGAAAAGTAACGGGCAAAGCGGTTCATGGCGTAATAACCGATTGCCGCGTAAAGGATCTGCTTGATCACAGTGATCAGAAGCTGGGTCGTTTTGCCGATATAAATGCCCATCGAGGCACTTCCGACCATGATGACACCATAAAGCACCAGCGCAAGCACGCAGCCGGTGATCCATCTGTCATGGCCGGCCGGCATCAGAATTCTCAGAAAATCAAGATGTTTTTCACTGTCAGATTTCGTAAACACACTCATAACAGATGTATTTTAGCATTGATCTTTATAAATTCACAGTTGTTTCCGGTCCGAATTCCCCGCCGGACGGATCCGGTGGCTGTAAACAGGCCGTTTCTTTGACAATACGGATAATCCTGCTAGAATACTTACGAGGTTATTTTTATGCTGATCAATAATGACACGATTATTAAAGATACAAATCCTCTGATCCGTCAGAAATCCGAGGATGTTCCCCTGCCGCTTTCATCTGAAGACGAACAGCTGCTCAGGGATATGATGAAATATGTTGTTGACTCCACCGATCCCGAGATCGCCGAGCGGGAAAACCTGCGGCCGGCGGTCGGCATCAGTGCCATCCAGGTCGGAGTGCCGAAAAAGATGACGGCTGTCGTCGTTGACGATAAAGACAAAGACGGCAACGATGTCCGCTACCAGTTCATGCTGGTGAATCCGCGCATTGTCTCCTCTTCCGTGCAGCCTGCCTATCTGGATGGCGGTGAAGGATGCCTTTCGGTAGTCAACGAACACGAAGGCCATGTCATCCGCTCCGCCCGCATCAAGGTCAGAGCCTTTGACCTGTGCACGAACCAGAATATCGAGATCCGTGCCAGAGGCTATCTGGCAATCGTTCTCCAGCACGAACTGGACCACTTCAAGGGCATTCTGTTCTACGATCACATCGATCCCGCAGACCCCATGAAAAGTCCCGAGAACGCCCTTGTTCTCTGAGATTTTATCGTTGTCTTAAGCAACTCTGTTAGGCTATAATATAGTAAATACAGAGAGTAATCTCATGCTTTCAAAGTGAGGAATAATAATATGACAGAGAGAACAAACGGTGCCAGACCAGGTCGGTCTGCCCGCTTCTCTCAGATTGCCGAACAGGAATATAATGAACACGCAATTAACCGAGCGACCGATACGCTCGTTTATGCGATGGGCGGCCTGGGAGAAGTAGGAAAGAACATGTACTGCATCGAGCATGATGACGAGATCATCATTATCGACTGCGGTGTCAAGTTTCCGGAAGATGAACTGCTGGGAGTGGATTACGTCATTCCCGATTATTCATATCTGGTCAAGAACAAAGACAAGATCAAGGCACTGATCATAACCCATGGTCATGAAGACCATATCGGCGGCATTCCCTTTTTCCTGCAGTCCGTGCGGCTGAAGGAACTGTACGCGCCGCGTTTCGCCAAAGCATTGATTGAAAAGAAGCTGGAAGAACACCGTCTTTCCCGCTCCTGCAAGGTCATTGAAATAGATTCCGACAGTCGGGTACGCACGAAATACTTCAGCGTCGGCTTCGTCGATACCGTCCACTCGATTCCGGACTCCCTCGGTATTCTGGTCAACACACCGAACGGCCGTATCTTCGAGACCGGTGACTTCAAATTCGACCTGACACCGGTCGGCACCAATTCTGACTACCAGAAGATGGCTTTCATGGGTCAGGCGGGAATCACACTGCTGATGAGTGATTCCACCAACTCCAGTGTTCCCGGTTCTTCCATTTCGGAAAGAAAAGTCGCGCTGGCCATCATGGAACAGATGAAGAAAACTCCGGGCCGTCTGCTCGTTTCGACATTTGCCTCAAACGTCCTGCGTCTGAATCAGATCCTTGAAGCAGCCGTGTCCTGCGGCCGTAAGGTAGCCGTCTTCGGACGCTCCATGGAAAACGTATGCGAGATCGGCAAACGTCTCGGCGTTATCAAGATTCCGGAAAGCAGCTTCATCAGCGGCAATGAGCTGAATACCCTGCCGCCGAACAGGATCTGCATTGTCTGCACCGGTTCCCAGGGTGAACCGATGGCGGCACTGAGCAGGATCGCCAACGGCACGCATAAATTCATTCGCATCATTCCAGGTGACACGGTCCTCTTCTCCAGTAATCCGATTCCCGGCAACGGCGTATCAGTCGGCGGCGTCATCAACCAGCTGACCCGCGTCGGTGCCAATGTCGTCACCAATTCACCGCTTACATCCTTCCATACGACCGGCCATGCGCCGAAGGAAGAACAGCTGCTGATGCTGAACCTGATCCGGCCGAAATTCTTCATGCCGAATCATGGTGAATACAAGATGTTAGTCCAGCATTCCGCCACCGCCCAGGAAACCGGCATTGCCGAGGATCACTGCCTGATCTGTTCCAACGGCGACATCGTCGTCATGCGCAACGAGGAATGCTTCATCGCCAACGAAAGAATTCAGACCGATGCGATCTACGTCGACGGCAATGACACATCCGGTCTGTCTACCAACGTGATCAAGGACCGCAAGATCCTTGCTGAAAACGGTCTGGTGGCTGTCATCGTCACCATCGACTCCCGTTACAACAAGATCCTGTGCCGGCCTTCCATCGTATCGCGCGGCTTTGTCTTCATCAAAGACTCCCAGACCCTTCTGAAAGAAGCGGAACTGATCGTCTACGACGCCCTGAAGAAGACGATGCAGCAGAGAACCACCTTCGGTGAACTGAAAAACTGCATCCGTTCTTCTCTGGAGCCCTTCCTCTTCAAGAAGACGAACCGCAATCCGATCGTCATTCCGGTCATTCTGAACCAGAAAGCGGCGATTGCCGAGATTCAGTCAAAGACCGGCCAGCGTCCGACACGCCGGAAAACAGCAGAATAAACACATACGATAAAAGGCAGTGCCGCTCATCGGCGGTACTGCCTATTTTAGGACCATAAACAACTTTGTTGTATGGATGACCTGTAAACAGTTTGTGTTTATAGGGTGGCTGTCAAACTTGTGTTGACAGTCTTTTATTATTGTGTGGATGACCTATAAACGTTGTGTGTTTCAACCCAGAAAAAAAACTCCTGTCTTACAATGGTTCTACCACAAGCCACTGAAGAAAGGAGCGACTTAATTGTCTATAGAAAAGTTTATCACGGATACACTCAATATCGATCCTAATACGATCGATTCCATTGAATCTATTCGTTCTACTGATGAGTCAGTAGCTGTTCGTATCAAGCTAAAACCTGATCCTGATCCCAAATGCCCTTACTGCGGCACTCAATTGGTCTGTAATGGTTTTTACAACAAGAAGCTCATTCATTCTATTCTCATCAACAGGCCTTGTACTGTCTTCTTCGCCAGGAGGAGATATATCTGCCGGCATTGTGAATGCACTTTTTCTGAGTCGAACCGTTTTGCCGGCAAAGGAGAAAATGTGACTTATGAGACAAAGATCAATGTTTTAAAAGATCTTAAAGAGCCGTCAATGACTTATACATCAACAGCACGCAGAAACAACCTCTCTACCACTAAAGTGCTGCAGATCTTTGACAAGCATGTCTCCATCTCCAGGAAACCTTTGCCGGAAGTTCTGGCGATCGATGAGCACTACTTCCCGGCATCCGATTTCGATTCACTTTATATATGTGTCCTCATGGATTTCAAAGATGGCACGATCATTGATATCCTTCCTGACAGGAAGAAAGATTATCTGATCTCCTACTTCGGGAATATCAGAAACGAAACCTTGAACAAGAAGAATGGTAGAAGTGAATTGTCTAATGTCAAATATGTCTCTATCGATCTATATGACACGTACAAAGACATTGCCCGGACATATTTCAGAAAAGCCATTATCTGTGCAGACAGCTTCCATGTCATAGAACATCTTACTAAAGGTTTTCGTGCCGTCCGTCTGCGCTGCCGCAGAAACACACAGGACGAAGACTTACAATACCTCCTGACCAAATTCAAATACATATTTGATCATGATCACTTTCTTGATAATGAGCCTAAATACAACAAACGCTTTAAAAGATACATGAATTACAGAGACATGATGAATATCCTGTTTGAGCGCTTTCCCGATTTAAAGAAAGCATATTATCTGAAAGAATCATATCTCCTCTTCAATGAGACCTGTACTCTGAAAGATGCACCGGAAAGACTGGCTGATCAGATCGGTGCCTTTGCGGACTCCGGCATCGATGAATACATTGAGTTCTATAACCTGCTTATCAACTGGTCCCAGGAAATCATCAACTCATTCACAGTTGTTTACTCCCGTCGCATAAACAACAGTTACATCGAATCCAGAAACAGGCAGATAGAGAGCCTTTTCTTTAACGCCAATGGATTTACAAATTTCCACAGGACCCGCACCAGGATCCTGTACTGCCTCAACAAGAAAGACACCTACAAAATCTGAATAATACAAAAGACCAGTGGCTGGGTACAGAAGGCGCGTTTAGCGCTTTTTCTGTTTCAACCACTGGTCCATTTGGTTCCTAAATAAACATTTCGTTTAGAGTCTGTCAACACTATGTTTACAGCACATCAACATATTGTGTACAGGTCGATCAACACAGTGTTTACAGCTCATCCACACGTTTTTTTACGAACCCCCTATTTTGATTGTATTTCGGACGTTAAAGATTGATTGTCTCCGGAAACATTGTTTTTAACAGAGACAATACCGGCTCTCAGAATACTGCCGGGAACATTTCATCCTGGAACTCGCCCATTTTATCGACAAGACACATCTGCTGCTGTTCCGGGAACAGGGCGACAAAAGCGCCGCAGTTGGAACAGATCATATGGTCTACAGCAACCTTTCTTCCGTCAGAGTAGCCTTCCCATATATGACCTACCGAGTTCAGCGTGCCGGTCGCATGGCATGCCGGGCATTCCAGATTAGCATTGATTATTCTTATTTCGTATTCTGTATCGAATGTGAAAGCTCCGCCGGTTACTTTTTCAATATCTTTCATTGTCAGTTTTTTTTCTTCCATTTTTCTTACCTTCATGACAGATCATTATAACTGTATACAGTGTTGTTCAATCAGATGATATAGCATCATGCGCCGGAATGCTGCATGGCATTTTGTTTTTCTGGAGCAGCACATAATACATAACCGCAGATTCTTTTTCAAGATATATTTTTATATTTGCAGAATAAATTCATTCCTGTACCGGCTTAAGTGTCACGACACGGTTCTTTTCTTCACCGGTAAACGTCACTTCGCTGTCCGGCAGCTGTTCCATATCCGGAAATTCTTTTCTGACGTCGTCAATATGTGACAGCACGTCATAACCGAAGGTGTCGGTCCTGTAATGCATCAGAACAGTGAGTTTCGGATGCAGACGGCGGACAATGGCAGCCGCCTGGGCGGCATCGATCGTATAGAAGCCGCCAACCGGAATCAGGACGACATCCGCACCTTTCAGCTGTCCGTATTCATCATCACTCGGCAGCCGGCCGATGTCCCCGAAATGAATGACTTTCGCACCATGGACATCCAGGATCGTAATGTCGCTGAAGCCGCGTTTCGCACCGCCGCAGTCATCATGGGGAACACTCAGAAATACTGCATTGAACGGATCCGACAGTGTCGCGGTCTCGCTGATCAGATCCCGGGCGTTATGATCGCTGTGCGAATGCGAACAGTAAACTTTTGATGCTGAAATTCCTTCCGGAAGTTTCAGTCCCGGAACACTCCCGTTGGCATAAGGATCAAACAGAACGCTTTCACTGCCGCAGGTGACTTTATAGCAGGCATGTCCGTAGGAAGTGATGACAACAGGTTTCATTCTCTTTCCTCCTTCAAAAAGGAGAAAGAATTCTCTTTCCCTTTTTGGCTGATTTGTTTCAATAATACGGATTCTTAAACCAGACGGTCGAACAGACGGTAAAGATGCTTGCGGCTCTTACGCGGTCTCTCGAGAGCTTCCTGGATCGGCATGGATGTGATTTCATTTTCAATGATACCGACACAGTGGCCGCCGATACCTTCCATCAGCAGGTCGACTGCCTTTTCACCCATACGGCTGGCAAGCATACGGTCGGTGGCAGTTGGCGTGCCGCCTCTCTGAATATGACCGAGAACGGTTGCTCTGCCGCTGAAGTTTGTATTCAGGGATACCTTCTTGGCCAGTGCGTTGACATCACAGATCTTTTCGGAAATGATGACCAGAGCGTGATTCTTGCGTACGGCATCCGACAGATAACGAAGTCTTTCCAGTGTTTCGAGTTCGTTATAGCCTGTCTCCGGGGAAATAACCATTTCAGCACCGCAGGAAATCGCGGTATACAGAGCCAGGTCGCCGCAGCGGTTACCCATAACTTCTACCAGTGAGCAGCGGTGATGGGAACTGGAAGTATCTCTCAGTTTATCGACATTCTCCACGCAGGTACGCAGGGCGGTATCGAAACCGATCGTGAAGTCGGTACCCGGAATATCATTATCAATTGTTCCAGGCAGACCGATGCAGTTGATTCCCTTGTTGGTAAGAGCCAGAGCGCCGCGGTAGGAACCGTCGCCGCCGACGACAACAAGAGCTTCAATGCCCTCACGTCTCATGTTCTTGATACATTCATCCTGAATCGCTTCTTCACGGAATTCCGGCAGACGGGCCGAACCGAGTTTGGTTCCGCCGCGGTCCTGAATATCCGATACGGAAGAACGATCCATGACCTCAAATGTGCCTTCCAGAAGTCCGCGGTAGCCGTTCTTGACACCCACGACTTCGACACCGTTGTTCAAAGCGATTCTTGTGACAGCACGAATTGCGGAATTCATGCCCGGCGCATCGCCGCCTGAAGTTAAAACACCAATCTTTCTGACCATTTTTTTCCTCCGGACCATGTCAGTCTCCAACATCGTCAATTGTTTTAAAGCGGCTTCCGGCGGTCTCTGCCAGTCAGCGCGGCAACTTTGCACATATGCCGGATCCGCTCAATAATACGTTCTGCTTTCAGCACATCCTCGCGGTTTTTCGAAGCGAATGTAAAGTGCTGCTGCAGACTTGCCAGATCACAGTTGGATGTGAACCATGTGGCAAGACCTTCTTCATAGCGATGATTCAGAAGTGTCATCAGGATCGTATCACGGTTAAACTCCGTGCAGCTCTCCGCGCCGATATCGTCAATGACGATAAAATCGGCATACATCAGCCTCTTCAGTTCTGTCCGGTACTCATCGGTGCGCAGCAGCGAAGCCATCCGCTGGGTAAAAGCAGGATAATGAATAAAAGCAACTTTTTCTCCGCGGGAAGCATGTTCGTTGCATGCGCATGCGGCAAGATATGTCTTGCCCGAGCCAAGCGTTCCGTACAGATACAGACCTTCTGAATGATGGGAAGCCTCAATTGCTTCCTGCAATACCTTTAAATATTCCTTACTCTCATTATCCGCCAAAATCTGTTTAAATGAAACAGTTTTTAACGGTTTTGGCAGATCAGATACAAGATAATTTTCCAGATGCTTTTCCTTCTGCAGTTTCTGCCGCATATAAACGCACGGCATCAGCACATTCTGCAGCAGTCCGTCATAGACAAGGGCCTGATAATACCCTTCTTTATTCTGACCGCACCGCGAAAGACCCTGACAGCCGACACACGGCGCGTACTGTTTCCGCCAGTCGTCGATCTTCCAGGGTGAGATCTCAAGATATTTCTCAGGAATGGCGGATGTGCGGAACAGCTTCATGACGACTTCGTCATTCCTCAGTTCCTTTTTCAGTTCTTCCGTATCCCTGATCTGTTTTTCCGTCTGTCTGACAGTAAAATCCGCTTTTTGCATATCAGTCCTTCATCTTTGCCTGCAGTTCCCTGATTCTTTCGATATCTTCCCTGCTGGCTTTTGTCTCTTCCGGCAGTTCGTCATGCATCTGCTGCACGATATACTCCGGTGCGTCTATGCGGACACGTCCGCCTCTGCCGCCGCTGTACTGCGGCCGCTTTTTCGCCTGCATCAATGCCTGTTCCCGGGTATCGATGCCGTTTCTGGCCCATTCACCGGCCACCATTTCCACAAAGCGGCTGTTCAGCCGGTTGTCGGAAACGTTGAGTATATATTCGATCATGATGTTGATGACTTCGTTGCTGAAGTGCATGTCCAGTGCGAGATGATCGAGGATACGCCGATCGCTCAGGGTCACCGCCCTGCCGTTCTGTTTTGACTGCAGGAAGGAAACCGGCGGCAGACTGTAGACATCCTTTCCGCCGGTGACATCCGGCGTGCTCTTTTCCGCCAGGATCCTGAGCCTGTCTCCGTCAAACGTCATCGTATTCAGATTGACACATTTGCGGACAAGGATTCGCATTCGATCAACAGACAACCCATGCACCGTCGCCAGTTTGCCGATCAGCCTCAGATTTTCCTCGGTCCGCAGTTCGATGGGAAACACCAGGTCGCTGGTGGAAGCGATGAAACGTTCATAATCAAAGACGATCGTCGAGTCATCGATGGCGAAGCGGTAACGCGGCTGAATGGTCGTGAAGGCCGAGGGCTGATTTGCTTCCTCGGAACTGTAACGCACCATGCGGGTAATGTCCTGATACCCCTGGGTGCTGATACCGTTATCCTTCAGATTGGCCACGGTCGTTTCCAGATTTTTCTGACCGAGGACTTTCTGAAGACGGTTCATATATACACCCGACTGCATGAACGCTCCGGCATTCATCGGTGTGTTGAGATGGTATATATAAGCATCGCGGTTTTCGCCCTTGCGGCAGTAAACCCGCAGCAGCATATATTCTTCCAGTTTTGCACAGGCCCGATCAAACACATCCGGTCCGAATCCGCATAAAGCGAACAGCCGGCTGTGGCTTTCCAGGGTATGCTGGCGCAGACCTTCCGCCGCCATCGTCAGAAACAGACTGCAGGCTTCCGGACCGGTCAGCGGCTGGTACAGCTGCATCAGTGACAGAAGGATCTCTTCACTGATACCGCCGCTGTATTCGATACGGTATGTATCACGTGTTCTGACTTCCATCACGCGCCTCCTTCCGCAGTTCCCTCATCCACCGGTTGATCGTCTGATCCAGAGCCTGCAGATCAGAACTGTTATCGAATACGATATCCGCTTTTGTTTTCTGAATTTCCGGATCGATCTGACTTTCATAGCGGGCAATCGCTTCTTCCCGGCTGTAGTCACGGTATTCCATCAATCTCTGTATGGCTGTTTCCTTATTGCAATAGACCAGAATGATCTGATCAAAATCTTCTTCCCAGCCGGCTTCAAACAGCAGCGGCACTTCCGCGCAGGCTGCCATATCTTCGGCATGCCGTTCGAAGAATTTGTGCATGCCTTCCCGGACATAGGGATGGATCACGGCATTGACCGCAAGACGCTTTTCTTCTTCATTAAAAATGATATCCGCCATTCTGGCCGGGACTATATCCCCGTTCTCGTCAAGAACGTCACTGCCGATAATGGCAATGATTTTTTCCTGGCATGGATTGCCTCTGTGCAGCGCCATCTTGGCATAGTTATCACTGTTGAAAACCGCCAGTCCCCTTCTTCTCAGAAGGATCGAGACGGTGGTTTTACCGGATGCGATCGTGCCTGTAATACCAATTCTTTTCATAGCTACCTTTATTTGTTTATTTCTGACAATGCGGACAGTAATAGGAGGATCTGCCGCCGATCCGCTTCATGTGGATGTCACCGCCGCAGCGGCCGCATGTCTTCATCATATGGACCGTGCATTCGGTCTGAAACAGACCAGTGATGCCGAGCGAAGACGTATAGGAACGGATCGTTGTTCCGCCGGCGGCGATCGCCGCCTTCAGGATCCGCTGTGTTTCCTGTACCAGGTTTTCCTCATCCTTCCGGGTGATCCTTTGACAGGAGCGGCCCGGCCTGAGATTGCACGCGGCAAGTATCTCATCCGCATAGATATTACCAATACCGGCGACGAAGCGTTGATCGAGCAGCAGGGACTTCAGAGGCATGTCATGCCTGATGCGGTACGCGTGCACATAGGCGTGGCTGAATTCTTCCGAAAACGGCTCGGGCCCCAGTTCATGGAATGTCCTGAGATCCGTATCCAGCGGCAGAATCTCCATCCGGCCGAATTTGCGGGTATCGTGATAACGCAGCTGCATGCCGTAATCAAGATCAAAGAGAACATGCATGTGCCGGTTCAAAGGTTCCGTTGGCTTCTGCAGCCAGAACTTTCCTTCCATGCGCAGATGCACGCACAGAAGAATATCGTCCAGGTAAAACAGCAGATATTTGCCGCGTCTAGCGAAAGTGCGGAAATGCTGGTGAATCAGTTGTTTCCGGAATTCCTCCGGATCACCGTTTATCGTTTTGGCAAAGCGGACTGTAACGTCCGTGATCATACGGTCTTTGATCTGATGCTCAAGCGTCCTGACGACCGTTTCCACTTCCGGCAGTTCCGGCATTTTACTTCGCCTCGTACCAGGTGTGACCGATCGAGCACTCAGCTGTCAGAGGAACCTTCAGTTTCATGGCATTGACCATACCCTTGTCGATCAAAGCTGTCATCGTATCGATCTCGTCTTCAAATACATTGAAGATCAGTTCGTCATGGACCTGCAGGATCATTCTGCTTCTGACACCGGCTTCCTTCATGGCTTTGTCGATATCGATCATGGCCAGTTTGATCAGGTCGGCAGCGGAGCCCTGAATCGGCGCGTTCATGGCCGCCCGTTTGCCGAATTCACGGACCATGTAATTGCGGTCCCTGATCTCGGGAATCTCACGGCGGCGGTGGCAAAGCGTCTCCACATAACCCTTTTCTTCACATGATTTCACGATGCCGTCCATATAGGCACGGATGCCCGGATACTTCCGGTAATATGTCTCAATGAATTCCGCGGCTTCTCTCCGGCTGACACCCAGCTGCTGGGCGAGACCGAAATCACTGATGCCGTAAACGATACCGAAGTTGACTGTCTTTGCCTGCCGGCGGTCGGCCGGTGTGACTTCCTCAGCACTCTTTTCAAAGACGTCCATCGCTGTTTTGGTATGAATGTCTATGCCATCGTTGAAGGCCTGGATCAGTGCTTTCTCATCCGCCATATGCGCCAGCATACGCAGTTCGATCTGATGATAGTCAGAAGAGATCAGCACACATCCCTCTTCAGGAACAAACGCCTTGCGGATCTCGCGGCCCAGTTCATCTCGGACGGAAATATTCTGCAGATTCGGTTCACTGGAAGAAAGCCGTCCGGTCTGGGTGGCGCACTGGTTGTAGATCGTATGGATACGTCCGTCGCTGAAAATATATTTTTTAAGACCTTCCGCATAAGTGCTGTAGATCTTGGACAGTTTGCGGTAAGTGAGAATGTGGTCGATAATCGGATGAATGCCGGCCAGCTTTTCCAGCACGTCGGCACCGGTGCTGCGCTTCTTGCCGGAAGGCAGATGCAGATCGTCATACAGTACTTCAGCCAGCTGTTTCGGTGAATTGATATTGAATTCCCGGCCGGCCAGTTTCCAGATCTCATCCTGTTCGGCAGTGATGCTGGCATAGGTATCACGGGCAATCTGATCAAGAACATTCACATCACAGCGGATGCCTTCATTTTCCATCCGGAAAAGGATCTCGCTGAGCGGCAGTTCCATCTTCCGGTACAGATCTTCCATCTGATACGATTTGAGAACCGGTTCATTTTCTTTCTTTAACTGAAAGATGAAACGGGCCCATTCACAGCCGTAGGTCATCTGATCGTTTTCATCCGGCAGAAGCACCGGCTTGTTCGCTTTGCCGTAGATCTCGTCATATTTCTTCGACGTGGCAAAGCCATACTTCTCCATGATCTTTTCCACGCTGGTCAGTGTTGAATCAGCCAGTGAAGCCATGATCATCGCATCATCGCTCCACTTAACTACGAAGCCTTCCCTTTCGCACAGATGCATGCATCGTTTGATATCAAAACCGCAGATCGGCTGCGCACCGCTCTTCAGCACTTCACGGAATGCCTCGTCATTGCGGGCGTCATCGAGAGAAATATAATAGCCATTACTCCCGTCATAGACCGCGAAGCCATGGATGGATGCGGTCATGAAGCTGGCATGATCGTCGTCCACAAACAGTGCAAAATCATGCGCATATGCTTCCGCCGGTATTCTGTCCGTCCTGACGAACGTTTCCGTTTTCTTTTCTTCCGCCGGTCCCTTTGCCTCTTCTGTCTGGACTTTGTCAGCGAAGCGCTGAGCCAGCTGGACCATATCAAGGGATTTAAGAAAACGGATCAGTGATTCGTAATCCGGTGTGAATGCCACTTCATCAGCACTCAGATCCAGCTCCACATCACGGCGGATCGTCGCCAGTGTCTTGGACAGCATGGCAGATTCATGACCGGCCATGATCTTCTTCTGCAGTGCCCCTTTTAATTCATCTTCATGAGCCAGGACATTCTCCACGGTACCGTATTCCTGCAGCAGCTTCAGGGCTGTCTTTTCACCGATACCGGCAATGCCGGGAATGTTGTCGCTCTTATCACCCATCAGACCCTTCATGTCAATGATCTGCGCAGGTGTGATACCCATTGTTTCCTTCAGTGCTTCCGGTGTCATGTCATCCATTTCGGAAAGACCCTTCTTCATCAGAAGGACATGCGTCGTATCGTCGATCAGCTGCAGCATGTCATGGTCGCTGGTCAGAATATATGTTTCATAATCCGGTGACTGTTTTGAAATCGTTCCGATCAGGTCGTCAGCTTCGATATCGGTCATTTCCACCCACTTAATGCCGAAAGCGTCAAGCAGATCTCTGGCCATGGAAAACTGCGGCACCAGATCATCCGGTGCCGGTTTGCGTCCGCCTTTATAATCCGCATAGAGTTCATGCCGGAACGTGTGCTTGCCGGCATCAAATGCCACCAGCATCGCATCCGGCTTAACGATCTCAACAGCTTTCTGCAGCATCGAGGCAAAGCCGAAAACAGCATTGGTCGGAAGACCGCTGGCGGTTGTCATCGGTTTGCCGTAGGCTGTCGCATAATATGCCCTGAACAGCATCGAGTTGCCGTCTGTCAGCAATAATCTTTTTCTGTCGCTCATAGACTTTCTCTTATCAGTTCTGCAGACTGACGATATCCTTTCTCATCGTATCCAGGACACTCAGATTCTCATACATCAATGAGATATAATCCTTGCCCATGCTCTCTTCCGTTTCGGTCAGAGATGACAGATTGTGCATCTCCACCCTAACGAGTCCGAGTTCTTCCTCAAGCTGGGCAAAAAGCATCTTCATGTCATCCGTCATATTCGGTTCATAGACGATGTACTGCACATTGTCGGAAATGATCCGCTGTTTGATCAGATTCAGCTGTTCGGCATTCGGCAATACGCCGTATTTTGAAAGAACGATCGGATATACCTGGAAGCCGTAGGTCTTCTGCCAGTTGCCGAAACTGGCGGTCATCGAGACGAATTTGATTTCCTGATAGTTATTGATCAGATTGGTCGCCAGTGACTGATACTGGGCATCCATGTCGATCAGATCCTTTTCGAGATCCTTCAGGTTTTCCAGATACATATCTTTCTGATCCGGATAATTGCGGCAGAGCCAGTCACAGATATTCTTCGCCATCGACAGCATCGCGATCGGATCGTTCCACAGGCAGAGATCCAGATTGTCGGTATCGATCGAAGTGAAAGCATCACCTTTGTAGTATTCACTCTTTTCATAGCGCACACCTTCTTCGGTAATGATCTGGGTGTAGCGGCCGAAATCATAAATGGCATTCAGGGTGGAAAGATCCATGTCGGTCACACCGCTGCTTTTGACATCCTGGGTGCAGACTGACAGATACGGTTCCAGATCGCCGATATGGAGAAACAGTTCCGAACCGTTCAGCAGATCACGGTAATTGTCCTTCAGCTGGGCGCGCTGCACCAGACAGAAATCCTTCTGAATGGACTGGGCGTTGAAATTCGTGCCGGCCAGACGTTCAATCAGAAATCCGATCGGATAGACGGTATAGAGAATGCCGCTGCGCACGGTTCCGCAGCCGTTCAGCGGCAGTAAAAGCAGAGCGGCACAGAGAAGACTGATCAGTTTTCTTTTCATTCTTTGGCCTCCTTTCCTGCCGTATCTTCCGTTTCCGGAAGTTCTTCTTTGATATAGATGCGATATAATACCCGGCAGCTGAGGAATACCGGCAGAGCGATGATGATACCGGGGATGCCGAGAAAAGTACCACCGGCGAAAATCGAGAACAATGTCCACAGCGGTGAAATGTGTGTGTTACGGGCATGAATCATCGGAGCTACAACGTATTCGTCCACCTGGGAGAGGATGACGATTGCGGCGATCAGGATCAGACACTGGGTTCCGGAAAGTGTCAGTGTAGTCAGAATACCGATCGTGCTGATGATGATCGGACCGATATACGGAATGAAAATGGAGATTGCCGTCAGCAGTCCGAGGATCAGCCAGTCCGGATGACCGATAAAGAAATAAAGCAGTGAGTATTCTGCGAAACGGATCAGCATCAGCGTCAGCATCGACTTCAGATATTCGTCGATCTCCTCATCGATTGCGAAGACAGCCCGGTTGAACCGGCGGCCGATACGCAGCGATAAGTAAACGACATAATAACGGATCTTATCCCAGCCGAAACTCATCAGGATGGAGATAACAGTGGAAAAGACGATCATCGTCATCGTGCTGATCGTCGCGTTGACGAACTCCGGCAGTGAGCCGGTCAGATTCGGTATCAGACTGCGGAAGTCGCTCAGAGCCGCGACGCCGGCATCGACCAGACCAATGATCCATGGCGGCATGTCACCTGATGTCAGGCTTTCAACATGCGTCGTGACCCAGTTGATACCGTTGATCATGGACTCGATCAGACTGGATGTCCGGTTCAGAACCATCGGAAACAGCGTGGAGATCAGCAGCAACAGCAATGCGATGATAATGACGTATACCACCGGTATACTGATCTTTCTGGATACACCTGCTTTTTCCAGACGGGTGAAGGCACGGCGCAGAATATAGGCAATGATAAAACCGTACATAAACGGCTTGAACACATTGAAAAGCCGGCTGAAAAGACCCTGCCATACGCCGGCTGTTGCCTGAAACAGTAAAACGATCAGCAGCAGAAGCACGATTTTGACAAGTCCCTGCACGGAAAAATCTTCCTTCAGTTTTGCAATAATCTTCTCTCCGACATTCATAATCTCCAAATATTTTACCATGGACAGGCTGATCATTCCATCTGTTCTTCCAGGAAACCCCGCTCCTTCAATGACAGACAGCGGCTGCCGGTGACGATCAGATGGTCAAGGATGCGCACCCCCATCATCCGCCCCGCTTTCTGCAGTTTTCTGGTCAGGGCAAGATCGGCCTGGGATGGCGTCGGGTCATTGCCGGGATGATTGTGCACCAGCATCAGATCGGTGCAGCTGTGCAGCAAGGCTTCCCTAAAGATTTCGCGCGGATAGACATTGCTGGCGTTGATCGTTCCGACAAACAGCACCCGATAAAACAGGATCCTGTGATGCTGGTCAAGATAAATGACGAGAAACTGTTCCTGCAGACTGCTGCCGATTTCCTTCTGCAGCCAGTTCACCGCCTTCTCCGGCTCATCGATAATATCGACCCGCATCGCTTCCTCCAGAGCACAGCGGCGGGCAATCTCAAAACAGGCCTGCAGTTCCAGTGCCTTGATATCGGACACCCCATGGATTTTGTTCAGTTCGGGAATGCTCATACGGGCGATGCCGCTGATGCCGCCGGCTTTTTCCAGCACCTCATCCGCTACCTCCAATACGCTTTTCCCCTTCTGGCCGCTGCGCAGAACGATCGCCAGCAGTTCTCTGGAACTGAGTGAACGGATCCCGTAACGCAGGGCTTTCTCCCGCGGTTTTTCACTGACGGGCATTTCTCTGATCATTGGCATATTTGATTCCTCCTTACGGAAGTAATATTGTTATCCCGCTGCCGAATCCATAAAAAAACCGCACATATGTGCGGTCAGTGCTTACAGATTCAGCCAGGGCAGCGGCAGCGGTGAGGAGAAGAAGCCACCGAAAAGACCAAGCAGCGCTCCTGCCATGCCAACGGCCAGCAGCAGCAATACACACATCAGCAGTGAACGGTTCTTCTTCGTCAGCATGTGCCAGATGATACCTAAAAGACCAAGCGGCACGATGCCGGGCAGAACCTTCTTCAGACCGTCAGCGAAACTGATGCTCTGATAATTGCTCTGCAGGTACATATCCGGCTGCAGACCTCTGACAAACAGGAAGGTCATAGCACCGAGCATGAAGATGCCGGCCATTCTCGCTCCCTGCTTCAATGCTTCCTTATGACGGCAGAGACTCTCAGCCGCTCTTGTGCCCTTGCTGTAGCCATAGTACAGCATGGCATAACGCAGCAGAACGGACAGAACCGCGACGACGGCGAAGTACAGCAGCACGCCGAGAATACTGCCGGCGGAAGCCAGCGCACAGCAGCCGACTGCGGTTACCGGAATGACGACATATTCAAACAGCGCCGTTCCGAATGAATCAGCGGCGGCGGATGCGACAGTGCGGGCCGAACGGATCGTTTCCAGATCGCACTTCTGCTGTTCAAGAGCAAGTGTCACGCCCATGGCCAGGGTCGACATCGGACTTGCCGCGCTGACGTATTCCAGTTCATGGCCCATCGAAAGAGCCAGATCTTCTTCATTTTTATGGATCTGTTTCAGACCTGGCATCAGCGCCCAGCACCAGCCGGCTGATGATGCGGTTTCTCCGTTATGAGAAGCATCCGCGAAGAAGGAACGGACAAAAATCTGATTAAGTGTCTTTCTGTCCAGCGGGAATGCTTCGTTCGTATTTGTATATTTACCGGTTCCTACCACCATTTCCCGCTGTCTCCTTTCTTGCTCTTCTCCGCTGCAGCGGAAGAAGCTTCCTTCAGATTCAGATGATACGCGAAGGCACCCAGGCCGAACGCCAGCATGGCGCAGACCGCGGCCGCTGCCTCAAAGGACAGCACGCTGCCGGCCAGAACCGCACAGGCAAAACCGGCGAAGAAAGCACCCGGCATATCCTTGGCGGACAGATTGCGCAGCAGGACGGCAAAACCGACCAGCGGCAGCAATGCGCCGACCGCCGAGAAACCTTCCAGGATCCAGCCGAAGCCGTCACCGAACGATTCCACCGCAGCTGTGAAGTTTTCTGCCTGTGACACACCCACAAAAGCAATCACGGCAAAGACCAGCGCTTTGAGGACAAGCGGCAGGAAGTTGGCCACAGCCAGTTTCTTCTCGTCTCTTGTCTCAGCTGCTTTTCTTGCCTGCTGCAGGAAAAACAGATTACCGGTATCAAACAGATGGGCAATACCGCTGCCGATGCCTAAAAAGACCAGAGCGGCACCGGCTGCTTCCGCCGCATTCATACCGGCTTTGACAGCCAGAAGCACCGCGAAGCAGCTGTATAACACACTGCCGGTACGGTGCAAGAAATAACGTGATGTATCAAAGCTGAGCAGTGTCATCTCCAGACTGGCGCCGACTGCCATACCGATGGCGGTATTAGACAGCAGCATTCCGAAGATGGTGCATGCAATCAGCGGACGGTGCAGTGAGCGGGTCAGGATCTGCTGATCCATGGCCAGCAGAAACACCGCCAGTGCAATTAATATTCCTTCCATGAAACCTCCGTTCAGTTATTCATTTTCATCCTCATACCGGATGATATGATGACGGCCTTCCTCGACCGCCAGATCAGCAAGGTCGCGGACATTTGAAACATAACCGCGTGCCAGATTGACCTGCATTAACATGCCGAGGTTGACACCCGCGACGATCTCGATGCGGCGGGAATCAATGACCTTGCGGCGTATATCCGCACAAACTTTATATGGTGCCGCTTCCAGCATGTCCGCCAGGATCAGCACACCCGTGCAGCCGCGCAGAGCGCCGAGTGCCGCCCGCATTTTCGCCTCATAGTCATCCGTTGAGTCTTCCTGCAGATAATCGACCGCTTCAAACGATTCCGGCCGGCCGGCCAGAAGTCTGACTGCTTCCTTCATGCCCGAAGCGAAGGTACCGTGTCCTGTAACAATCACACCAATCATAAATTTTCCTCACTCATTGCAATATATTATAACAACTCATTCTCACTTGCGCACGTTATTCGCGGCTGTGATAAAGTAGTAATTAAGGAGGTACTGTATATGCGTATCCGCAGTACACGCGTATGGATCGTCAGTTCCTTTATGCCTGCCGATATCATCATTGAAAATCAGATCATCACATCCATTGAACCTTACCGGTCTGTTCCGGAAGCCGATATAGACTACGGCGAACGCCGGATCGTTCCCGGTTTTATCGACGTGCATACCCATGGAGCCTATGGCTTTGACACCAACTACGCAGATCCCGAAGGTCTGAAAAAATGGACAGCCGGCGTTGTTTCGGAAGGTGTCACCGGCCTGCTTGCCACAACCGTCACCGACAGTAAAGACACCCTTCTGAAAGCACTGGCCAATGTCAACGCCGTCGCTTCCGGTTCCTACGACGGTGCCCGCATTCTCGGCGTCCATCTCGAAGGTCCCTATCTCGACAGCAAATACAAAGGCGCTCAGCCGCCGGAAGCCATCGTTCCCCCTTCTGTTGAAGAATTCCGCCAGTACCAGGCAGCTTCCGGTGACCGGATCCGTATCATTACTCTGGCGCCGGAACATGACGAAAACTTTGCCCTGACCCACTACTGCGTCAGTCAGGGAATCGTCGTCTCGATGGGACACAGTGACGCGACCTATGAACAGGCCCAGCTGGCCGTCGCCAACGGCGCCCGTTCCATCACTCATACCTACAATGCCATGCGGCCTCTCAAACACCGCGAAAACGGCATGGTCGGCATCGCCCTGCGCATGCATGATCTCTACAGTGAGATCATCTGTGACTGCAACCACAGCACACCGGAAGCCCTGCATATCTTCTTCCAGGCCAAGGATGCCGATAAAGCGCTGATGATCTCCGACTCACTCATGTGCAAAGGCTCCGCCCCGGGTGAAAGATTCCTGTTCGGCGGCCATTGGATTGAGATCTATCCGGACGGTTCCGCCCACCTGGTGGAAGAAAAGAATCTGGCCGGCTCCACGATGCGGATGAACGAAGGCCTGCGCAATCTGGTCGAAAGAGCCATGGTGCCCTTTGACAAAGCCATCAACGCCTGCACGATCAACCCGGCCCGGATGCTGAGAATGGATGACCATATCGGCCGTATCACCGCCGGCTATGACGCAGACATTGTCGTGCTGAATGACGACTATTCCGTTCTTCAGACCTACGTCAAGGGCAGCCCGCAGCTCCCCTGAAGACATCAATAAAAGGACAGTATCACACGGAGCAACAAACCGTGCGGTACTGCCTTTTTTTCGTGTATTATTCGCCTTTGTGAACAACGACCTGCGGGAAAGGAATCTCGACGTTCTTTTCCGCGAACAGGACTCTGATATCACGGGTCAGCTGACGCTGGGCAGCGAAGACATTTTCTTCCTTGCAGTCGACGACGAACTTCAGATTGACGCCGCTGTCAGCCAGTGATGAGGTACCCAGATACCTCGGTGCGGCCAGATAGAGATCCTTATGCGGTGCATACATGGCCGGCAGGTTTGCCGCCAGCATCTTTTCCAGAGCGGGAAGATCCGTGTCATAGGAAACACTGACTTCGCAGATTGCCAAAGACGCGTTGCGCGAACGGTTCTGGAAATTGCGGATATCGGAGTTGTTGACGACTTTCAGGTTGTAGCCGGCATCTTCAATGGTCGTCGTTCTGACACCGATATCACGGACCGTGCCGCGGAAATCATCAAGAACGATGATATCGCCGATCGAATACTTGCCCTCAAAGATAATGAACAATCCGGTCAGTACGTCCTCGATCAGACTCTGGGCACCAAAGCCGAGAATCAGACCGATGATGCCGACACCTGCCAAAACGGCGGTGGAATTGACACCGAGAATGCTGAGACCCCATACCAGGGCGATGATCGCCGCCAGATACTTCAGGGCGTTGACGAGCAGTGTCGCGATCGTGCGAGCCCTCTCACTCTTCTTTCCCAACGCATTCAGCGCCAGTTTGATCAGTGTGTAGATCAGCCATACCACACAGAGTGCCAGCACCAGCGTGATGATGTGGGCAATCGTAATGCGACTGCTTCTTTCGATGAGAAAATGCGTTTTCTCCAGCTCGGTCAGTTTTTCTTTCATTTCGCCGGAAAGCGGCAGCCATGCCGGATTCACCAGAAGAAGGATCAGGATCACGGATACGGCCAGCCCGATGTAAGTGCCGGTCCCTGCTGTTTTTCTTTTTGATTCGTTCATAATGTTTAACCTCCGGTTTTAATCGCCCACATCAGTGAAGTCACCCCAGGACACAAGGCCGCCCTTCCATTCGTAGATCTGGCCGTCAAGCGGATCTTCCGCTGATGCGGTAGCCTTGAATTCCACGATCATGCAGTTGCCATCGGCTGGTTTCAGTTCACTGATATCGATGTTTTCATAATTCAGTGTGTATTCGTAATATGTGACACCATCGCCGGCCGTTTCACCGGACGGTCCGCTGAGGACGGCGGGATTGTCACTGCTGGTGCGGTTCCATATCTCGCTCTCACCGATATACGTGTAAGAGTATTCGCCTTCCTTCTGATACCAGCTGATCACCGATGTTTCGATGGCAATGTCGTATTGATAGCGGTCGTCATTATCCACTTCGACCCTGAGGACGGTATTTGTCAAATTGGTCTCTGTTTCCAGGGTTGGCCGGAATACCCGATCAGGCCGCTGAGCCGCAAATGTCACCGTCTTTTCCCTGACGCTGCCGTTGAGCGTGTAATGCAGGGTGATCTTCGGTTCCCAGGTGTCAGCGCTGTTGAAGGAAATGACGCTGTTTGTATTGATATTGGCTGCCAGCGGGCCGCTGCCGGCCACACCATTCAGGGAAACGCTGCTTTCCGGCATCAGTACGGAAGTCAGCGTGACGTCGGAAGTGATGTCAGCCGCGTCGTTGGCGGTTACCGTATATGCGACTTCGACTCTTTCCAGTCCTGCGGGATCACCGGCCGGAACGTTGAATTCGCCCCAGTACCAGATATGATCCAGACTGACATCCGGTTCCGTGGCGGATACCGTGAAAGACACTTCTTCCTTGTCCGGCCAGTCGATGCGGCCGCGTGCTTCCATATAGTCAACTGCCATGGTCACTTTGTTTTCGGCGGATGGATCCAGCTCTTCACCGTTCAGCGTATAGGTGACGGTAAGGATGCCGTTCTCGTCGACTTCTGACACTTCAGCAGTGCTGCTGATATCCCAGCTGCGGCTGCCGCTGCTCAGTTTCAGTTCTGTGACCTTCAGATTTTCCGGCTCAAGGTTAAGCAGCAGATCCGTATTCACTCTGAATTTCGCTGTCAGAACACCGCTATTCAGTTCAGCGGATTCAGGGCTCAGGTAGCTTCCTTTATATGACCATAATGTGCCGAACTTCTGATAATTGTAGTAGATGTCCGAGGAAAGTGTATTCTCGTCACCGTTAGCCAGGGTATACTCCAGGTCGAGTCCCATTTCCCTCAGCATGCCTTCGGTGGTGCCCATGCCCACGCTGTACATGTCATAGACGATATCACCTTCCCAGATGCCGCCCGAGCCGCTGTAAGTCATGGTATATTCGTCATCCGTGACCCAATCCCACACACTGTCGTCATAATGCTTCAGTTTAAGGGTGATCGGCTTGGTGGTATCGGCATCCTTGAGATCGATGGCGAAGTGGTAAATGAAGTTGTCATCGTCTTCCTGCGGTGCCGGATGAGACTGATCGATGTCCGTGAATTCCGGCTCATAGATCGAACTGTCATTGCTCTTGATGAATTGCAGATAGACTTCCGGATCCCATTCGTTGACTTCATCTTCATGGTAGACCGGATCCGGCGAGAAGCCATAGTCGCCATTCGGGAACGGCGCGTCAGAGACAAACGTGAAGAACATATGATGCGTGCCGTCGGCGGCTGCCTGATATTCGATTTCCGGATCGTTATACCAGATCCAATCGTAATCGCCGCTTTCATCCTGATAGAAAACACTCATTGAAGATCCGTCATCTTTGGTTTCCACTTCCGCCGCGTTGACCAGATCATTGTCGATGATCATATCCAGAGTCATCGTATACTGCGTGCTGCCGGAAGCCGGATCTGTCCTTTCGGCTATCTTCCAGCCTTTTCCTTCGTAGTTTTCATTGCACTTCGCGAAAGTGCCGTTGTGAACCGGTCTTGTATCTGTCTCAATCGTATCCGTCGTACCATCCGGATAGACAATATCGAAAACGATCTTCGCAGGACCGGCAATACCGCCGTTCAGCGGTGGTTCTATGAAGCAATCTGCTTCTTCTTCCCAGATGTCTCCGGTAGTTACGGACGGATCGTAGTCCGGGATGCCCCAGCTTGCGTACGGCGGCGTGATTTCTTCGAAACCATTGCCGGTATCTGCATAGACCTTCGCCGAGGCGGAACCTCCCTTCAGGTCATTCAGAGTCATCGTGAACGTCAGGACCGGATACGGTGATCCTTCCGGATTGGGACCGTCAACATATGGATCCAGTTCAACGGTCGGCGCGATACGGACACTGCATTCGTCCTGCGACTGCCAGTCATCGATGGCACCGTCTTTGTCACTGTAGGAATATGTCATGCTGAGACGGTTATCCAGAGCAGGATCGATTTCGATACCGTCCAGTTCATATGCCACGCTGATCGTTCCATCAGCTGCCGGTGCGGATATCGTCGCTTTGTCGGTCAGATTCCATGATTCACTGCCGCTTCGCAGCGTCAGATCCCGGACGGTCAGTTTACCCGTATCCATGACGAGATCCGTATCGGCTTTGAATTCAGCGGCGAGCTGATTGCCTTTCAGCACGGCGGACTGAGCGTCCAGATAATTTCCTTTATATGCGTAAAGCTCCCGGATTCCAGTGGAATCAAGCGTTCCGCTGGTTCCGTCTTTGAGCGTGTAATCGAAAACGATGCGTATTTGCTGTACGATGCCGGAGTCTTCTGCCACTTCCAGCGGATCCACATCATAGAGCATCTCACCTTCCCAGGTGCTTCCCGAGCCGCTGTAGGAAAGCGAACTGACGGTAGCACCGGAAGCAGTGACATCCTGCCAGCCGCTGCCGTTTTTATCAGCGGACTGCAGTCTCACGGTCAGCGGTTTCGCTGTATCCGCATCCTTCAGATCGATCGTGAAACTGTAATGGAACTGATCACGGTATTCCGCAGAGGATGACGGTTCGTAATCATGACTCATGCCGGCGGCCGTAAAAGCCGGGTTTGTGTATGCGACCGGCGGGTCGGGAATCGGCACCGGCGGATCGGGGATCGGCACCGGTGGATCCGGAATCGGTACCGGCGGGTCAGGAATCGGTACCGGCGGGTCGGGAATCGGTACTGGCGGATCCGGGATCGGAACCGGTGGATCCGGAGTCGGCTGCGGCGGATCGGGAGTCGGCAAAGGCGGTTCAGGAACCGGCACCGGTGTTGTCTCCGGTTTCTGCGGCGGTGTGACAGCTGCTGTCGGCGGCTCACCCGGTACAACAGGTTCACCGGCGGGTGGCGCGAAAAAAAGACTTCCCAGTATGAAAAGAAGTCCTGCCACTGCCAAAAACGGACCTTTGAATGTCAATCCGCTGTGATGCTTCCCGCCTCTGACCGGTTCATACGGCTCAGCAAATTCGGGATAGCGATTGTCTATCTCCCTTGGTTCCAAGATCCTGCTCCCCATGCATGCCGTGCATGCATACCAGTAATCCCATTATACGGAGAACCATGCTTGCCTGACAAGTGACATCCCCCGCCAGACTGTCAGAAAAAAACACAGTACCCGCAAAGGATACCGTGTTTATCAGTCATTTCAGAAGCCGAACAGACGGCTGATATCGTTCCAGGTCGCAAACAGCATCAGGGCGATCAGAGCCACCCAGCATACCGCGAACAGACCCATCTTGAATTTATCGTTGATCTTTTTCCCGGTGACTGTTTCAGCCAGTGTCAGGATCACCTGGCCGCCGTCGAGAACCGGCAGCGGCAGCAGATTGAAAATGCCAATGTTCAGTGAGAGTTCCGCCATCAGAAACAGCAGGCTCATCAGGCCCATCGACGCATAGGTCTCGGTTGCCTGATAGATGCCGACCGGTCCGGACAGCTGGTTGAGGCCGATGCCGCGGAACAGGTTGCGGATCGTCCTGAGCATCAAGGTCGTGATCTCACCCATTTCCCGGGCGCCGTAATACCAGCAGTTCAGAATATTGACTTCGTGAACGACGACGTCACCGCTGCTGATACCGATCAGATAGGTGCCGTCCTCTTCGCTGTATTCGGGAACGACATCCAGCTGCAGGACATCTTCCCCGCGTCTGACCGTATAGGTAACAGTCTGCGTGTCGTCCGTGAAGAATGTCTGCATGTCCATGAAGGTCTTCGGCTTGACGGAAGAACCGTCTTCCTTGGAAATCTCAAGAATGACATCACCCGGCTGGAAACCGGCCGCTTCAGCCGGAGAATTCTCCCGGACGCTGCCGACGACTGCCGGCGGTGATTCCGCGAAGGCTCCCTGGGCAAGAATAATCAGTGAGAAAAGAACCCAGGCCAGCAGGAAATTCATCGTCACACCGGCCAGCAGAATAATGATGCGCTGCCACCACGGTCGGTTGATCAATCTTCTGTCGTCCGGCACTTCCACGTCCGGATACATCTCGTCACCGTCCGTCTCACCGGCCATGGATACATAGCCGCCGATCGGAATGGCACGGATACTGTACTGGGTTTCCCTGGTTTTCTTATGCCACAGCAGCGGACCCATACCGAACGAGAATTCATAGCAGTAAACATTGAACTTCTTCGCCGCCAGCAGATGACCGGCTTCATGGATCGTGATGATCACTGACAGCAGAAGCAGAAAGTATATGATCGTCATGACTGGCAACTCCTGATCTTCGCCATCGCGAATTCTCTTCCCCAGGCATCCGCGTCAATCAGATCCTGTACGGTTTCCAGTTCTCTGAAGGTGCAGCTGTGCACCGCTTCAATGACGATGTCCTCGATCATCAGAAACGGGATCTTTCCATCCCGGAAGGCCTGGTTGGCCGCTTCGTTGGCGGCGTTCATGACCGCTCCAAGATTGCCTCCTTTGCGGCCCGCTTCATATGCGAGAGCGAGCAGCGGGAAACGTTCGAAATCAGGAGCGCTGAAATGCAGAGCCTGCAGACTGGCAAGATCCAGCGGTTTATCGAGCTGATAGTATAAACGGTCCGGCCAGGTCAGAGCGTACTGGATCGGCAGTCGCATATCCGGTGCGCCGAGCTGGGCGATGATGCTGTGGTCGACATATTCGACCATGGAATGAACAACAGATTCCGGATGCATGATGACATCGATATGATCATAGTCGATATCAAACAACCAGTGCGCTTCCGTGACTTCAAAGCCCTTGTTCATCATCGTCGCGCTGTCGATCGTGATCTTGGCACCCATCGACCAGTTGGGATGGGCCAGTGCCTCTTCCACCGTCACGTCCTTCAGTTCTTCGCGGCTGCGGTTACGGAACGAGCCGCCGGAAGCGGTGATGATCAGTCGTTTCAGCTGGTCTTTGCGGTTGCCCTGCAGACACTGGAAAATGGCGCTGTGCTCACTGTCGATCGGATAGAGAACACGATTGTGCTTTTTCAGCGCCTTATCGATCAGCGCGCCGCCGCAGACAAGTGTCTCCTTGTTGGCCAGAGCGACGTCATGTCCGCTTTCAATCGCTTTCAGCGTCGGCATGAATCCGACAAACCCGACCAGGGCATTGACCAGAACGTCATATTCACATTCACCGGCCAGAAAGGAAAGTCCTTCATCACCAGAGACGAAGTGAATGTCCGGGTACTCTTTTCTGAGTTCAACTGCGTCGCTTTCTTCCGCAACACAAACAGTCCCGGCATGGACATCTGCCAGGATCGTTTTTAATCTTGCAATGTTATGCCCCGCACTCAGGGCGCATATGGAAAACTGATCAGGATGCTGAAGGACAATATCGACCGTCTGGGTGCCGATACTGCCGGTCGCACCGAGCAGCACTAAACGTTTCATAAATTCAGATCCCCCAAAGTATCATCAGGCCGTTGAAGACGACCAGACAGAAAATAATACTGTCCACTCTGTCCAGTACGCCGCCGTGGCCCGGGAAAAGATTGCCGAAGTCCTTGATGTCGAAATGGCGCTTGATGGAGGAGAAACTCAGATCCCCTACCTGTGCCACAAACGGCAGTACCAAGGAAGCTGTGATGACCAGCGAAGCCGGCAGTGTCGTCAGCACCTTGAGACCAAAGACAGCGGAAACCGCTGCCGCGATCAGATAGCCGCCGATTGCCCCTTCCCATGTCTTGTTCGGCGAAATATGCGGAATCAGCTTGTGCTTTCCCATGAAGCTGCCGACAAAGTAAGCGGCGGTGTCACAGCCGAAAGCGGTCAGTCCGATATAGAAGATATACCAGATGCAGCGGATTCCTTCGAATGTATACAGGTGAAAGATGCAGCGGATGGCCGCCGCGATCAGAACAGTGATCGCATAGGTATACACGACAAAATCAGAATTGATCTTGCCGTCCACCAGTTCGATGAAAAACAGCAGTGTCAGCCACAGCATCATGATGGCCGGCAAAAAGTTCATCGGCACATACATCATGCCGACTGTCGCCGCATAGGCAATGCCGCACTGCAGCCAGCTGTTGTCAGAACGGTTCAGTGACACCGCTTCCCAGCAGGCAATGGCAGCCAGGGCATTCAGCAGAACGTGCATGGGGATGCCGCCGAACCAGAATACCGGTACGGCAACCGCCACCATGGCAACGCCAACCAGCGATTTTATAAGCATCTTCTTACTCATTTTTGACACCTCCGAAACGGCGGTCGCGGCTGCCGAATTCATCCAGACAGCGCTTCAGCACTTCCGGTGTGAACTCCGGCCAGGATTCCGGCACAAAAGCGAGTTCGGCATAGGCGATCTGCCAGAGCAGATAATTGGATATACGCAGTTCCCCGCTCGTGCGGATCAGCAGATCGACCGGCGGAAAGTCCTTTGTCATCAGATACTGCTCAAATTCGTCAGTGTCGATGCCAAGTTCCTTCTTCCCTTCCAGAACATCCTTCGCATAGGCGTTGGCCGCCAGAACAATTTCCCGCTGGGAACCGTAGTTCATGCAGATGTTCAGGTTGAGACCGGTATTGTTGCGTGACTCATCCATCGCATCACGCAGTACTTTTTCCGTGCTCTTCGGCAGTTTGTCCAGCTCACCGATGATATTCATACGGTAGCCGCGGTCGAGAAATTCCTGCATGTATTTCTTAAAGAAGACAGCCGGCAGTTTCATGATGTAATTGACTTCATCTGCCGAACGCTTCCAGTTTTCAGTGGAAAAAGCATATAAGGTCAGATATTTCACACCCAGTTCATTGGCGGCGATGGCAATGGTACGGACATTGTCAGCCCCGACCAGATGACCGGCCGTACGCGGCTTGCCCTGTGCTTTCGCCCAGCGGCCGTTGCCGTCCATAATGATCGCTACATGTTCACACCCCATAGTGCACCTCCCTGAATCCTTTTTATTATAGCCTGTTTCTTGTCTTTACACATCCTGTTATTCAGAGCGCAGAGCTTCCACCGGGTCTTTGTTGGCGGCACTGCGGGCCGGGATCAGGCCGCCAATCAGCGTCAGGACGACACTGATGATGACCAGGATGACACCTGCTTCAAACGGCAGGAACGCATTGATGTTCGGGTTGCCGGATACGTGGTGGATCACCGCGTTGATCGGCACCAGAAGCAGTAATGTGA
Source organism: uncultured Erysipelotrichaceae bacterium (assembly GCA_902793635.1). Taxonomy (GTDB): domain Bacteria; phylum Bacillota_I; class Bacilli_A; order Erysipelotrichales; family Erysipelotrichaceae; genus Bulleidia. The sequence goes on from CADBEA010000004.1 coordinate 52,676, forward strand.
TGCCGACACCGAGCAGACCTGCCAGCAGACCGATGATAAAGGTTTCGGCATTGAAGACTTCCGAGATATTGCGCTTGGAGGCGCCGATTGCCCGCAGAATACCGATTTCCTTGATTCTTTCCAGAACGGAAATATAGGTGATGATGCCGATCATGATCGAGGATACGATCAGGGAAACAGCCACAAACGCGATCAGTACATAGGAAATCGTATCAATGATCGTCGTGACGGAAGACATCAGGGTGCCGACAATGTCCGTATAGGATACGATTTTGTCTTCCTCACCGCTGTCTTCCATATCCTGATTGTACTCATCCAGAATGCGCAGCACTTCCGCCTTGGCGTCAAAGTCACGCGGGTAGATGGAAACGGTATACGGCTCGCTGAGATCGGCATAGCCGAGCTTGCGCAGGTTGCCGTCATAGGTCGCCCGCTCCGTTGACATCATGGACATCATCAGATCACGCATCGATTCTTCGTTCATGCCGAAGGAAACAGCGTTTTCAAAAACGTCGGTATTGACTGTGAAAGCTGAGGCGAGGCCGTCAGAGAACTGGGTCATTTTGCTGGTGAGCGCGGAGGCGAGACCATTCGACATCTGTTCCATCATGCGCTGTACACCATTGGCGATCGAACTCTCCAATGCCGAAGCATAGCCCGACATGGCAGCCGAGAGATTGGCGGCCAGTCTTGCCTGGATATCATTCAGGTTGGTAATGGAACCAAGGATCCCCTCTCTCACCATCGTCTGGGTCTCGCTCTTGTTCAGATATTCCGAGAACGTCTCAGCCAGCCGGGAAGGATCCGGTTTGTTGTTATCCCGGGCGTAATCGACATAGCCGTTATACAGAGCTTCGGAAAGATCCTGAATGTCTTCTTCCTGGATTTCTATGGGTCTCACAAGTCCGGGCAGTCCCTCTTCAATCAGTGCGCGGGCTTCCTCGGTGGCCAGATACGCCGCGAAATCACGGAACGGATCCTCCGGGTCGGGAACAATGCCCTGATCAATCAGATACTGCGTATAACCGCTGTTGAGAGCGGCGATCAGTTCGGTCACCTTATCGCGGTCGATCAGATCTTCTTCACCGATGATCTTCCGCAGCTGTTCTTCGAGCACCGCCGTGCCTTCCGGGGTACGCAGATAATCGGCAAACGAATCAGCCAGATGGCTGTAGTCACGGCTCGGATCGAGCGTCTTTGTATACTCGTTAAAACCGGTCATGATCTTTTCAGCCGTCTCCTGCACCTTCGTAAAATCCATCTTGATTTCCACGCCCTGCAGCAGTGCGGCAATATCGATGTTTTTCATTTCCGGCAGGTCCATTGAGAAACCTGACATATCGACCGCCCCAGCCAGATTCAGGTCGGAGAAGTCAATGTTCAGCTTCGATGTATCGAAATTGAAAGCCGACTCAAAAGCATTCGCGTCGACGCTGAACATTTTGCTCATGTCAAAGCCGGAAGAAGCCGGATCGTCAAAGGATTTGCCGGTGAAGACATTGGTATCCTTATGATCCTTCTGCTGTTTCAGCACCTCGCTGCCGGAAGCTGTATTGACAACATGGGAGATCAGTTCCTGCGGATAGCAGATACCCTGATACAGCATCGCGGCAGTCGCCCCTTCCTTAGGCTTGACGACGCCGACGACCTTCAGATCCTCGCCCGCTTCCACAACGGAACGGATATAGTTTTCATCATTCTGCTTGTCGACCCAGACATCGTATTCACTGTCATAGGTGTAATACGATGAACTGCTGACCAGCTTGAAGGTAACATCGAGGAAATCCTCATAGTCGAGAACCATGCGCTCATGCGTCTTGGCGTCATAGGTCTCTTCGGCGAACGAACGGATCACTTCGTCCAGTTCGGCGGGATCACGGAAGCCCATGGCATAGAGAACGAAGTCGCTGACACCGCCGGAAGAAGTCAGAACGACGATGCATTCGTCATACTTTTCCGGCCATTTGCCGGCCAGCACTTCATACTGGTTTTTATACAGATCCTCGTTGACCGGGATCGGATAGAAGATATTGGTGCTCATGGCAGTGGCCATCAGGGAATTGGATGAACCTCCCGAGCCGATGCCGATCGAGGCAAAGGAATCATCCGGATTAACACGGCGGACCTTCCCCTTATAGATCTGCCAGACCTGCGGCTCGACGCTGTAGGCATATTCCACCGCCTTGGCATAATCGAGAATATGACTCTCCGGTGAATCAAGGAACCGTTTCAGGGAACCAAGATCATTGTTGGTGAAGCCGGCGAACATCCGTGTCACCATCTGCAGCTCCCTTGCCTTGTCGGTGACTTCCTCCTGGGCGTCATCCTCCGAGACACTGCTGTTGCGGGCAATCATCGAAGTAAAGTCGAGCGCCATGCCGGTGATCTGTACAGGATACTCCGACATTGTCTCCTCTTCGATACTTCGGATATAGGCATTGACACCGTTGGAAAGCGACAGGATCAGGGCAATGCCGATAATGCCGATCGAGCCGGCAAAAGCAACCAGAAAAGTCCTGCCCTTCTTGGTGCGCAGGTTGTTGAAGCTCAGTGACAGAGCGGTCAGAAGTGACATCGAGGCTTTGCCGAGATTGCGGCTGATCGTTTCCGCTTCTTCCACTTCAAAAGGATCGCTGTCCGATATGATGACACCGTCCTTGAGACGGACGATACGGGTGGCATACTGTTCGGCCAGTTCGGGGTTATGGGTGACCATCACGACCAGCCGGTCTTTGGCGACTTCCTTCAGCAGATCCATGACCTGAATGGATGTTTCGGAATCCAGGGCGCCGGTCGGTTCGTCAGCCAGCAGAATATCCGGATCGTTGACCAGGGCTCTTGCCAGAGCCACACGCTGCATCTGACCGCCTGACATCTGATTCGGCTTCTTGTGCAGCTGATCGCCGAGTCCGACTTTCTCCAGTGCCTCGGCAGCCCGCTTCGTGCGTTCGCCTTTCGATACGCCGGAAATGGTCAGGGCCAGTTCGACATTGGCCAGGATCGTCTGATGGGGAATCAGGTTATAGGACTGAAACACAAAACCGACCGAATGGTTTCGATACGAATCCCAGTCCCGGTCTGTATAGTCTTTCGTTGATATATCATTGATGATCAGATCACCGCTGTCATAGCGGTCGAGACCACCGATAATATTGAGCATCGTGGTTTTGCCAGAGCCGGAAGGTCCCAGCACGGCCACGAATTCGTTTTCTCTCAGATTCAGGGATACATGGTTCAGGGCGGTCTGCTTCAGATCACCGGTGATATATGTCTTGCAGATGTCTTTCAGTTTCAGCATATTTTTAACAGTAACATTTTACCGTCACGGACTGATGCCGTCCATTGTTTTCATTCTGCCTGCCGACAAAAAGAAAGGAATGTCTTACGGCATTCCCTTTCGATTCATTATACTGTCAGAACTTCCTTGCTCTTGGCGTCAGCGATCTGATCGATCTTCTTGACGTATTTGTCAGTCAGCTTCTGAACTTCCTTTTCCGCATCCTTCTGGGTGTCTTCGTCCATTGTCTCGTCTTTCTTGACGGCTGTCATGGCATCACGGCGGATGTTGCGGATCTGAACCTTCGCTTCTTCAGCAAGCTTGGAAACCTTCTTGGTCATTTCCTTACGGGTGTCACCGGTCAGCTTCGGAACCGTCAGACGGATCACGGAACCGTCGTTCTGCGGAGCGATGCCCAGGTCAGCCTGGTTGCATGCTTTTTCGATATCACGCAGGGAAGACGGATCGTACGGCTTGATGACAAGCGTTCTTCCTTCGACAACGGAAATACCGGCGATCTGGTTCAGCGGTGTCGGAGATCCGTAATAGTCGACTTTGACTTTGTTCAGCATGTTGGCATTGGCCATGCCGGTACGTACTGAATTCAGTTCAGACTGTAAATGTTCAATAGCTTTGTCCATGCGTTTGCTGCTGGTGTCAATGATTTCGTAACTCATCTTTTATTCCTCCCTGGAGATCACTGTACCGATTTTTTCGCCTTTGATGGCTCTGAGAATATTGCCGCTTTCATTCATATTGAAAACGAGAAGTTCAACATTGTTGTCCATGCACATACTGGCTGCCGTGCTGTCAATGACCTGCAGGCCTTCGTTCAGCATGTCCATGAAGGAAAGATGTTCATATTTCTTCGCATTCGGGTCAACTTTCGGATCGGCGGAATAGACACCGTCAACACCGTTCTTGGCCATCAGGATAACTTCCGCTTTGATTTCACTTGCCCTTAAAGCCGCCGTTGTATCAGTTGAGAAGTATGGACTTCCGGTACCGCCGCCGAAGATCACGACCCGGCCCTTCTCCAGATGTCTGTCAGCTCTTCTGACGATGAACGGCTCTGCCACTTTCGGCATGTCGATGGATGTCTGCACCCGGGTATCCACTCCGACTGCCTCCAGAGCCGCCTGAATGGCCAGAGCATTGATGATCGTCGCCAGCATGCCCATATAGTCACCCTGTACGCGGTCGATACCGATTTCCGATACCGTCTTGCCGCGGATGAAATTGCCGCCGCCGACAACGATGGCGATCTCGACACCCAGCGCCTGGGCTTCCTTGATCTCCATTGCCAGATTATGCAGTACTTCCGGATCAAAATTCTTTTCTTTTCCGGCCAGCGCTTCGCCGCTCAGTTTCAACAGAACGCGTTTATACATGATCGTTTAGCCTCCAATTTTTCACTGTTACCATTATAGCAAACCATGACAGTGTTTTCATTTTTTATTTCCGCAGCCTGTCAGATCCGTTTTTTCCATACAGTTTTCCCAGCAGCACCGCCAGTGAATACATCTTTTCCCTGATTGGTACTTTCGCCATGTAGGATTCGTCCCACTGTGGTTCCAGAACGATGATTTCCCCTTTCAGGCCGGCGTTTTGCAATGCGTTTTCGATATCCTCGATGTTGTTCTCATAGCTTTCGCGGGGCAGCTGGATCTGCAGGATACGCAGCACATCAGCGACAAAGCTCATGCAGTTGTAGCCGTTGGGATTCTTATGACCGCGGCTGATCGGCATCAGAATCATGTCAGCCACATCGAACGGACATTCACTGACCGATGCGGCAAATGCCGTGATCTTATCCTTTTCTTCCTCACTGATCGGCATCCGGTAGATTTTGACTTCGACTTTCTCATAAGCGAAATAAGCCAGTTTTTCCTCGGTGAAGCCGGCATCGAAAGGATCATGAAACTTACGTCTGGAAAAGGAAAAATAGTTTTCCCCGTCAAAACTGACGGTCACATGGGTATACGGATACGGCATCAGCAATCTTCCCAGCCGGCCGATCGCTGAATTTGATTTTTCAAACAATATAAACAGTTCAGGCATCGTCTTCACCCCGTCGCAGGATCGTTCTGATAAAGGAACGGATATAACTGCCGTAATCAAGGAAATCATAGATACCGTCCCGCTGTGCTTTCAGGAAAAGACGGATCAGAAGAACGTAATAATGGAAATACCACTGGCGCACGCTGAGATGGACAGGTCTTGCGACCAGGTGCAGATAGTCAAAATGCGTCAGGTCGTCGGTAATGTATTCAGCCTCACTGATGCCGATCTCCGGTGTATAGATGGAAACCGCGACATGTTTCAGATCATTCTGCCTGATATAGCGGTACAGTTTATGGAAATCCTTTCCGCGCCAGTCCAGACCTAGGATGAACATCGCCATCAGCCGCACATCATATTTTTTACATACGGCTATGCATCGTTCGTTATTGGCGACTGTATTGCGCTTGTCATAGGAAATCAGCCGCTCGTCACTGATGTCCTCCAGACCGCTCAGCACATAGACCAGACCGATATCCTTGAAATCACGGATGATGTCTTCATGGGCGGCAATGAAGTCAGCCCGGCCGTAGCAGATATATTTCCGGTGAATGCCTCTTTCTTTAATCGTGTGGATGAATGTCCGGACATAGTTCTCGTCAAAGAGAAAATCGTCATCGACCAGATAGACGTTCTCATTGTCATTTTCTTCGATTTCATCGACCAGATCATTCACGTCCCGGCGTGAATACACACCGCCGTTCATATGACTGCGCACGCAGAAACGGCAGCGGTAAGGACAGGAAAAGGCACTGCGTACCCACATTGCATGTTTCATATCCAGATACTGATAGCGCTCCGGATGGGCATAGAAATAAGAGCGGTTGGGCCGCGGCATCTTTCTGATGTCGACCGGCTGCTTTGCCGTGCTGTGCCACTCTCCTGCTTCCTGCCAGGACAGATTGGCAGCTGTTCTTTCACCGGCGATGATGGCCGGCAGGTCGTAATAGTTAAAACCGCTGAGCACGATATCAATATAGTCTTTGTACAGTCTTTCCGGACAGATCTGGGCATGGATACCGCCGGCGATCACCAGACCGCCGCACTGTTTCTTGAACAGTTCAGCATATTCCAGCAGGAACGGTTCCTGAAAACAGCGGCATTCCCCGTAGAACACATCGAATTCCTGTCCAGTGAGAAAAGCCGCAAACGTTTTGCGTTCCACCTGTCTGTCAAAGATCGTGACTTCATATCCTTCTGCTTCCAGGATCGCCATGATCCATTCCAGTTCCAGACATTCGTTTTCAATGACACCCTGAAAATCATATTTTGAGCGGGATTCTTCCGGACGCACCAGCAACACTCTGCTCATGGCTGATTCTCCTTCAGCAGTTCTTCCACTGCCTGATAGAGCTTCTGATTCGCGGCTTTCACATCATCTTCATCGATGGCAAGCGGTGTTCCGAAAACAATCTTCAGGTTCTTTGAAAGGAAGCGGTAATCACCGACGATGCAGTACGGCAGGATCAGGGTATCTGTTTCCCTGGCCAGCCGGACAGCACCGGTCTTGAACGGCAGCAGAATCTGATCCGTGTAGTTGCGGGCCGCTTCCGGTGAAATGTTGACTGCTTCCTCATTCTGCAGAACTTTGCGGGCGCTGGCATAGGCAGCCGGATTGCCTGGCGCTTCCAGATATACCGGAATGGCCTTGATCATCCGGAAGAAAAAGCCGAACGGCCCTTCGAACAATTCGCTTTTGGCCAGTGTATGAACAGTCCGCCGGGTGCTGCAGTCAACCAGGATGGGATCGAGGGCGTGTTTATGATTGCCGGCCAGGATCACCCTGCCTTTTTCCGGGATCCTCTCATTGTTGACAATGACAGGTTGAAAATACATCCGGAAGACGGGTGCGAACAGAAACCGGCAGATCTGATAGGCGGCATTTTCAAGCATCATTATTATTCTACATGATATTACTGCTGATCAGCCACGTTATTCAGCAATGATATCTTTCTGGCTTTTTCATATGCTTTCGCCTATGATGGATAGGCAGGAGGATGACTATGGAACGTTTCGGCATCGTTGATATCGGCTCCAACACCATTGTGCTTCTCGTATATGAAATCAGGGACGGCAAGCCTGTCACCGTCAGACACATTTCCGAACCGGCGCATCTGATCGACCATGTCCGGGAAGGAATCATGGATCAGGAAGGAATCAGAAAAGCACAGACTGTCCTTCAGGAATACTCGCAGGTCATGGACGAAATGGAAGTCCGTTACCGCTTTGCGGATATCACTGAGCCCTGCCGCATTGAAAACCAGGACGAACTGGTAAACGCATTACAGGGATACGGCATTGAGATCCATCCGCTGAGCGGCTATGAAGAAGCTTATTATGACTGGTGCGGCATGCGCCTGTCCTGGCCTGATCAAGATAAGGGCATCGCTTTCGACGTCGGCGGCGGCTCCACGGAAATCATATATTTTAACAATGACATGTGTGTCGAAGCCCTCAGCTTTCCGCTTGGCTGCGTCAGACTGTTCCATCAGCCTCTCGATACGGAAGAATGCCGCAAGGCACTGATCAAGGCGCAGACTGATTTTCCCGCCCTGCGCCGCACCTGTAAGGAAATTGTCGGCATCGGCGGTACGATGCGGGCAGCCGGACTGGTTCTGAAGGAACTCTACGGAACCGATCTGATTGTCAGCGTGGCACAGTTAAAGGAAATGTTCGCACGGGTGCGTGATGAAGATCCCTCAGCCGTTGCGGCGGTAAAGAACAATGTCAAGAAATCCCGTCAGCCGCTTTTCCTGCCGGGTGTCCATATGATCCTGGAAATCGCCGGCATCTATCAGGCGGAAACGATCCTCATCAGCAAGACGAATATCCGTGAAGGATTCCTCCTTCACTGCCTGCAGAAGACGCCGTACAATTTGTATTGACTGGCGGTCAGTCATGTGTATAATAAGTATGGAATCCAAAGGAGGATATGAAAATGATTAATCTTATTGTTTCTCTCGTCATTGGTGCCTTAAGCGGCTGGGTCGTTACCATTCTGATGAAGCTGGACAGTTCAAATATTATCTACAACTGCATTCTCGGTATCGTCGGCGGACTGGTCGGCGGCATTGCCGCAAGCCTGCTTGGCTTCAGCGCTCACGGCCCGATCGCATCTGCCATTCTGGCAGTTCTCGGCGGCTGCCTGTTTGTCTGGGGCTACCGCAAATTCACAGGCAAAGATCTTTAATCAAAAACGACAGATATGCCGGTCATCTGACCGGCATATCCTTTTTTTATTCTGAATGATATGGAATATCTTCTATTCAGCCAGCAGATATTTCTCTCTGCCGCCTTTTTCAGCTTCCGCAAAAACCGCACAGAAACTATCGCCGATGATGATCACGGCATCGGGACTGAACGCGGCAATACTGACTGCCTCGTTGAAAGGCATTCTTTTTCCGTCAATGGCGGGATCTTCTGACAGAATGGCGCAGACTTCCGGATGAGCCATGACAAATTCCCGGAAAGTATTCCGGTTTTCCAGATTGTCATCCTTCATCCTGATCCTGGCTGGATTCAGCAGTTCCCCGCTTTGATGAGCGAACCGGCTGAGACCTCTTGATCTCTTTTTTTCTGATGTCAGTTCATGCCGGAGCCTTTCCCGGTGAGCCTTCTTAATATAAATACTGACAAAGTATTCTTCTGTCTGATATTCGGAATTCATAAACAAATCATCTCTCTGTCAGTATTATATCCGCATTGCGGCACGAAAGGCGTTTTATTTGCCGGCTGAACCCTGTTTGGCGACAGCGTCCATTTTCGCTTTCAGTTTCGCTTCACTCATGCCCAGATAATAATGGTTCAGGACATGGAAATCGTCATCGAATTCGTAGACGAGCGGCGAACCGGTCGGAATGTTAACACCGATGATCTCTTCATCGGAAAGCCCGTCAAAGTATTTGACAAGAGCCCGCAGGGAATTGCCGTGGGCGGCGATCAGCACCCGTTTGCTGGCCTTCATGTCTTCTTTGATCACGGATTCAAAATACGGAACGACTCTTTCAATTGTTGTTTCAAGGGATTCATGCAGAGGCAGTTCGTCTTTCGGCACTTCCCGGAACATCGCCTGATTCTGCGGTGCTCTTTCATCTTCCGGATCAAGCGCCGGCGGTTTGACGTCAAAGGAACGCCGCCAGATCTTCACCTGTTCCTCGCCGTACTTTTCAGCGGTTTCAGCCTTGTTCAGACCCTGCAGAGCACCGTAGTGTCTTTCATTCAGATGATAATCCTTGATCACCGGCAGCCATACACGGTCCATTTCATCAAGCACGTGATTCAGCGTATGGATCGCCCTTTTCAGGATCGATGTATAGCAGACATCAAAGTCAAAGCCTTCCTGTTTCAGCAGTTTGCCGGCGTTTTTTGCTTCCTCATGACCTTTTTCACTCAGGTCAACGTCTGTCCATCCGGTAAACAGATTCAGTTTGTTCCACTCACTTTCACCATGCCTTATCAGCACTAATTTCATTATGATCATTACCTCCTGATCTTTTCTGCCTGCATCCTAGCACACAAGGTTAGTTAGGTCTAACCGAATGTTAGACAAAATGAAAAACTTCATACCTTTTTCAGATATGAAGTCTTTTCTGTTATGAATCTGTTTTCTGTCGGATGCTTATTTAGCCATGGCAGCAACTTCAGCAGCGAAATTTTCTTCCTTCTTTTCGATGCCTTCGCCTACTGTGTACTTTTCAAAACGCAGTACTTCGGCGTTGTTGCTCTTGAGATACTGACCGCACTTCTGATCGGTATCCAGGAAGAATTCCTGGTCAACCAGGCACATGTCCTGCAGAAGCTTGGAGAGACGGCCTTCAACGATGCCTGCTTTTACCTTGTCTGGTTTGGAAGAAAGGTTCGGATCGTTGGCGACAACGCCTTCCTGAACGCTTCTTTCATGCTCGACGACATCCTGCGGCATATCTTTTCTGGAAACATATGTCGGGTTCATGGATGCGACCTGCATGGCCATGTTCTTGGCAACCTGGCCGTCCTGGGTTCCCTTGACAACTGTGACAGCAGTGATTCTGCCGCCCTGGTGTGTGTAGGAACCGAAGATTTCGTCATCGTTCTTGTCGATCGTGACGAATCTTCTCAGTGTGATCTTTTCACCGATGGTGGCAACAGCATTGACGAAGGCATCGTTCAGTGTGCCTTCACCGCATGTCAGAGCCAGCGCTTCTTCAACTGTCTTGGCATCAGAAGCGAGGATCGTGCGGGCTGTTTCATCAAGCAGAGCCAGGAACTGGTCGTTCTTGGCGACGAAGTCTGTCTCGGAGTTGATTTCAACCATAACAGCGCGGTTGCCGTCGATCAGGATCTTTGCCAGACCTTCAGCCGCGATACGGCCTTCCTTCTTGGCAGCTTTGGCCAGACCGTTTTCACGGAGCCAGTCGATTGCTTTTTTGACATCGCCGTCGGTTGCTGTAAGAGCCTTCTTGCAGTCCATCATGCCGGCGCCTGTCAGATCACGTAATTCCTTAACCTGTGCAGCTGTAATTGCCATTATGCGTTTTCCTCCTTAGCCGGAGCTTCAGCCGGTTTCTCTTCCTTCACTTCTGCCGGTGCGGCCTCTGTCTTGGCCGGACGGGCATTGTTGGCGTCTCTGCGGAAGACACGGCGTTCGCCGTTGTATCTTCTCTGCTGCATCTGCTGGCGGCGCTCTTCGTACTTCTGTCTTCTCTTGCGCTCGTATTCAGCAGCCTGCTGTTCGACGTTGATGATTACATCTTCCATCGTGATGTCAGCTTCTGTTTCGTCTTCCTGGTAAGCATTCTCCAGAACGCCGCCCTTAGCCTCAACGATGGCATCGGCGATCAGGCTGACCATCAGCTTGACGGAACGTACCGCGTCATCATTGGAAGGAATCGGGAAATCTACAGAGTTCGGATCAGCATTCGTATCGATCAGAGCGAAGACCGGGATACCCAGTTTTCTTGCTTCAGCAACTGCGTTGTGCTCTTCGAGCGGGTCAACAACAAACAGTGCGTCCGGCAGTTTCTTCATTTCCTTGATGCCGCCCAGGAAGTTGTCCAGTCTGTCCTTCTTCTTCAGCAGGTTAGCCTGTTCCTTCTTGGTGTAGACATTGATCGTTCCGCTGCTTTCCATTTCTTCGATTTCCAGCAGTCTCTTGATGGACTTCTGAATGGTACGGAAGTTTGTCATTGTGCCGCCCAGCCATCTCTGGTTGACATAGAAGCTTCCGGAACGGAGTGCTTCTTCCAGAATGGTAGCCTGCGCCTGCTTCTTCGTACCTACGAAGAGAACCTTGCCGCCGTTTTCGGTGATCTTCTTGAGTTCGGCATAAGCCTTTTCAAGCTGAGTTCTTGTCTTCTCAAGATCGATAATGTAGACACCGTTTTTGGCGCAGTAGATGTAGGGTTTCATCTGCGGATTCCACTTACGTGTCTGATGTCCGAAATGTACCCCGTTTTCAAGCATTTTCCTCATTGAAACAACAGCCATTTTTTCATAACCTCTCTTTCCGTTGTTTTCCGCCACGGTTTCGAACATCATCAACACGCGCATAAACACCTGATGTGTTTATTAGAACCACGTGCACGGGATGATGAATCCGCCGTGTGAGTATTCCGGCATCGCGCGCATAAAAACGCGCATAAAAAGATGCCAAGAAGGATTATAACACCCTCTGACATCCCCTGTAAAGATAAAATACTTGACAGCTTCCGCTTTTTTACAGCAGCGGTTTCCCGGCTTTTTCTATACCGGTTTCAAGATGAATTCTATTCCTCGCAGAAAGCACTTGCGGCAATCTCTGTTTCTTCCGCAAGGTCCAGCGGTTTTTCAAAGTCGCTGAGTTTTTCCAGTTCCAGGTTTTCCGGCATGTAGAATTCCTTTTCATCGTCATCCTCACTCATGTCGGGATCGAGGCCGCCGTCGAAATAGGTCCACAGTGTGTAGACATCATCTTCGAAGATGCCGGCACCCTTTCCATCTGTCACAGAGACCCAGTCTTCGCGGTCTTCGGAAACAGGCTCACCGCATGCCTGGCAGAGAAATCTGTAGCCTTCGTCCACGTCATACAGAAAACAGAACTCGTCCCCCATTTCGGAAAGTCGGCAGGCGTTCATCGGTTTTTTGTTCTCCCAGACATCATTCAGATCGGGATTGTTGGTCAGGGCATCCAGATAATCACCCCTGGGGTTCATGTGTACGAACGTGTCTGTCGTAAAGCAGTGCTCCGTATCGAAAAATAAGTAGGCAGGTGTTTCGTACGTGCGGAACAGTTTCAGAATGACTTCAGCCAGCTTATCCAGCGTCACGTCGGTGCGGATGTCGATAGTGCGGTACAGCCGGTCCGGGTAAACCTGCAGACTTACGCGATATTTTCTGTATTCCATGATTTTCCTCCTGATATCTATTATACACCAGTCTGCCGAGCAGCCACCAAACTGTGACTGCTGAGACTGATGACTGTTTCATTTATGACTTTTAATCTGACAGATTGATCCGTTCGATACGGTCGTCACTGACCGCGTCGATGGTTCCGTCTTCGGAAAGAACGATGCCGACAAACTGTCTGCCTAGATCCGCCCGGCGCCGTACGTAGCGGACGGTGGAATTGAAGCGGGCACCGCGGGCCGGATTTCCCTTGGCGGTAAAGTCACCGTCGAGAATGGCGCCGATGCACGAGCAGCGGCAGTCGGTATCCATGATCACCGCTCCGTCGATCGCCGTCAGATACGGGATCAGATTCATCTTCTCGCTCAGGTTGATGCAGCTGATGCCGGTCGCGCTCTTCGCATCGCAAAGACGGGCAGTTTCCGCCGCGGCGTCTTCCTTACTGCCGATGATCACGATCGTGCCATGGCGCTGTTTGGCGGCGGCTCGGATGACGGCTTCCACCTTGGCGCTCTGTTCGTTATCCAGCATTTCGCCGATCTTTCCGAACGATTTGGTGATCTGCACACCCTGGCTGAACTGGGGATGGATATGATAGCGGGCATTGTAATAGGACAGTTTCTTGTTGCCGTTGTAGGTGACTGTCCAGCTCAGATGCCCCCACATGCGCAGGAAACATTCATAGGCGTTGGGCCGGCTGCCGGTAAGACCGCAGATCTTGCCCTGCTGATTGATGACCAATGCCACGTCCTTGTCGGACATTTCGACCAGTTTGCGGACCTGTCTGAGGTGAGATACGGCGAAAGGTATCGGCTCCTTGAAAGCGACGTCGAGACCGCCGTTGCGGCGGGTGCGCCGGTCACCGACATGGTCATAGCGCGGTACGAGGATCGAGCAGTCGATATAGTCGCCTTCATAGGTCAGAGCGCTCATCGTCTGCACCAGCGAGATATCCAACTGATAGAAACCGTGGAAATACTGCGAGACACCGGAGGCGATCAGCGTTTCGTACATGTGGGCAATGCGGACCTTGCGGACTCCGAAGACGTCATACTGCCGGTAAAGGTCCTCCCAGAAAGCTTTTGTGATAAAAAGCAGCGGTGATACGGAATCTTCCCGGAAATCAAAGACGACGAAGACGTCTTCAAAGAACCAGGTATAGGAATTCTCGAAGTTCTCTATCTCCGAAACATCCTTGACGATCGAATACAGCAGTTTGTTGGAACGGTAATTCACGGTCGAGATGCTGTAGCCCTTTTCGATTCCTTCCTGTTCACTGCGCTTGTCATTGGCGAAATGGATCCGGAAATCGGGAATGTTCTTCGGGTCGTTGTAAAGATGCTTCAGAAGATTTCCATAGAGATCTCTGGTCCGGTAAAAAAGGTCCTCTTTCGAGGTGGCTTCATCATTGATGAGCTGTTCCCAGAAATTCATGATCATCCTCCTCACGGTTTGCTGATTTCATTATCAACCGTCCCTTTTCCATCCGTCAATGAAAAAAGACTGCCGCAGCAGTCTCTCAGTTTCCTTTTGCGCCGTATTGTTCGTAATAAGCGGCGATGCGGCCAAGCAGTTCTTCGTCAAGACGGTTTTCTTCCTTCAGGATCTCGACGACTTCCGGCATCGATACGATGGCGGCTGTCGGGAAGCCGTATAACTCGGATACTTCCTGCAGAGCCGTGATGTCGCCCTTGCCCTTTTCGTTGCGGTTGAGGGAAACGATCAGGCCTTTGATTTCGACGTTGGCCTGAGCGCGGACGATCGGCACGGTTTCTTCCATTGATTTGCCGCTCGTTGTGACGTCTTCGATCATGATGACTTTATCGCCGTCCTGCAGCTTCGAGCCAAGCAGGATGCCGGTGTCACCGTGATCCTTGACCTCCTTGCGGTTGCAGCAATAGCGCACTTCCTTCCCATAGAGTTCATGGATGGCCATGGCGGTCGCGACAGCCAGCGGAATGCCCTTGTAGGCAGGTCCGAAAAGGACGTCGAAGTCGAGGCCGAAATTGTCATGAATGGCCTTGGCGTAATAGCATGCCAGATCATGCAGCTGACCGCCTGTGACATAGGCGCCGGCGTTCATGAAGAACGGTGATTTGCGGCCGCTCTTCAGTGTGAAGTCACCGAATTTGAGGGCGTTGCAGGCAAGCATGAAATGCGTGAATTCCTTTTTATACTCTTCCATTGCTGATCTCCTTTTCGATCTGGCGGTATGTTTCCGCCGGGTTTTCCGCTTTGGTGATGGAACGGCCGACGACGATCATGTCGCAGCCCTGTTCGTTGGCATATGTCGGTGTGGCAATGCGCTTCTGATCGTCAGCGCTGTTGCCGGCCAGACGGATGCCCGGTGTGACAGTCAGGAAGTCGTCACCGCAGGCTTCATGAATGGCTTTCGCTTCATGCACGGAGCAGACAACGCCATCCAGTCCCGCTTCTTTGGCATTCTTCGCGTAATGGACAACTGTGTCGATCACTTCACCGGCAATGCCCATTTCCTCGTTCATCGCTTCTTTGGAAGTGCTGGTCAGGATCGTGACACCGATCACTTTGGCCGGCTCCTGACCGACCGGTGTGCCTTCCAGAATGCCCTCTTTGGCAGCTTTCATCATGGCAATGCCGCCGCCGCAGTGACAGTTGACAATATCGACACCAAGTGCGGCGAGGTTCTTCATGCCGCCTTTGACTGTGTTGGGAATATCGTGAAGTTTCAGATCCAGGAAGATTTTGTGGCCCATTCCCTTGACTTCCCGGACAATGTCCAGGCCGCAGGCATAGGTCAGTTCCATGCCGATCTTGACATAGACCGGCTCGTCAAACTGCTTCAGGAAGTTCAGTACTTCTTCCCGGGTCGAAAAATCAAGTGCTACGATCGTTCTGCTCATTTCAGTTTTCTCCTCTCAATGACATCCCTGACAGATGTGTATCCGTATTTGCTCAATACCCGCTCAAGATCATCGATGATCCTGACACAGATATATGGATCGACAAAATTCATGGCGCCTACTTCCACCGCATCAGCTCCGGCCAGCAGGAACTCCAGCACATCTTCCGCCCTGGCAATGCCGCCGACGCCGATGATCGGAATCGAGACAGCCTGGGCACACTGCCAGACCGCCCTGACGGCAACCGGCTTGATGGCCGGCCCGGAAAGACCGCCGGTATTGTTGGCCAGCACCGGCTGGCCGCTCTTCAGATCGATGCGCATGCCAAGCAGCGTATTGATCATGACCAGTCCATCAGCCCCGGCTGCTTCAACTGCCCTGGCGATATCGACGATGCTGGTGACATTCGGCGTCAGTTTGACATAAACCGGTTTCTTCGCCGCGGCTTTCGCCATGCGCGTGATATGGGCGGCAAGTTCCGGATCAGTGCCGAGGCCGATACCGCCGTGCTTCACATTCGGACACGAGATATTCAGTTCGAAGGCGCTGATCACCGGTTCGTCATTCATCTTTTCAATGACTTCGATATAGTCCTCTTCCGCTGCGCCGGCAACATTCGCCAGCACACACGTATCGTATTTCGCCAGAAACGGCAGTTCGTTTTTGATGATGTAGTCAACACCGTGATTCTGCAGACCGATTGCATTCAGCATGCCCATCGGTGTTTCAGCGATACGCGGTGTCGGATTGCCGAAGCGTTCCTTCGGTGTGGCGCTCTTGATGGCGATGCCGCCCAGCCGGCTGAGGTCATACAGTTCGGCCAGTTCGCGGCCGTAACCGGCACAGCCGGAAGCAGGAATCACCGGGTTCTTGAGATCAAGACCGGGCAGTTTTACTGAAAGATCCATTACAGCACCACCTTTCCGATGGCAAAGACAGGACCGTCTTTGCATACCCTGAGACTTTCCCCGTCATTGTCCTTGACGACGCAGCCCATGCAGGCACCCATGCCGCAGGCCATGCGCGCTTCCAGCGATACATAGCCTTTCTGATAGGCATTGCTGACAGCTTTCAGCATCGGCAGCGGACCGCAGGAAAGCACATATTCTTCATTGATATCGTTCTGACGGATGGCATCCATGACGGTTCCCTTCGTACCGGCTGAACCGTCCATGGTAGCCGTATACACATCACATCCCAATTCCCGGAACTGCTGTTCGAGAATGATGCCGGATGCGTCGTTGAAGCCCAGCACAGCGGTAACATGATGACCAGCTTTAATGTGTCTTGCGGCAGTTTCAAGAAGCGGCGGAACACCGACTCCGCCGCCGATCAGAAGCACGTCTCTGTCTTCGATCGGGAAACCATGGCCGAGCGGGCCGAACAGATCCACGCTTTCACCGGCTGACATTTCCGCCATGCGGGCGGTGCCGTCACCGACGACCTTGTAGATCAGAACCAGATGCTCTTCATCAAGAACCCGGCAGACCGAGATCGGCCGGCGCAGGAAATAACCGGGAACCTGAACCTGGACAAACTGACCGCAGCCTGTTTCCGAAGCAATCGTTGTCTTCAGGACCATTTTCCATGTATCAGCGGCGATCTGCCTGTTTTCCGTGATCAGTGCCATTTCTGTTTTCATAACGGCAGCTCCTTTTCATATACAGTACGGCCGGCAACGATCGTCCGCATCACAGCGGCTCTGACACTCCAGCCGGCAAAAGGCGTGTTTTTACCTTTGGAATAGAATTTCTCGGGATCGATCAGTGACTCCTGATCAAGACGGACAAGGATCAGATCGCTGTCCTTGCCGGGTGCGATCGTTCCCTTTCTGTCCATTCCGAAGCGGGCAGCCGGTTTTTCCGCCATCCAGCTGACAAGCTGCGGCAGTGTCCAGCGCTTTGTTTTATAAACGAATTCGGTATAGAGAAGCGGGAAGCTTGTTTCCAGAGAAACGATACCGAAGGCAGCCTCTGCCATTGGCTTTTCCTTGTCTGCTTTCGTATGCGGCGCATGATCGCTGGCGATGAAGTCCAGCGTGCCGTCTTCCAGTGCTTCGATCAGACACATTCTGTCTTCATGCGAACGAAGCGGCGGATTCATTTTCCAGTTCGGTCCCTTCACGTCTTTGTCTTCCAGCAGCAGATGGTGAGCCGTGACTTCCGCACTGACATCACCGCCGGCCGCCTTGGCTTTACGCAATGCTTCTACCGAGGAAATGGCTGAGATATGACAGCCGTGGTATTTCGTGCCGATGTCACAGGCCAGATCCAGATCACGCTGCAGCTGCACGCTTTCACATTCGCCGGGAATACCCAGCCAGCCGTTTTCTTCCGCATAGGCGGATGTGTGCACGCTGGCACCCGGTGCCCGGTAATGCATGTCTTCGGTATGGCAGGCAATCAGCACATTCAGATCTTTCGCTTTGCGCAGAGCTTCCGCCATGACTGTTTCATCAGCCACGCCGACGCCGTCGTCCGAGAACCAGCGGATGCCTTCCTCTTTCATACCGGCAAGATCTGCTGTCTCTCTGCCCTTTTCATTGACCGTGATGGTGCCGTAAGGCAGTACGTTGACGATGCAGTCACGTTCGATCATGGCGAGATATTTCCTGACTGTTTCCGCATCAGACGGAAACGGTGAGAGATTGGGCATCGGACAGACCGTCGTGAAACCGCCGGCCGCGGCTGCCCGCGAACCGGTCTTCAGTGTCTCCTTCTGGGGATAGCCGGGCTCGCGGAAATGAACATGCACGTCGATCAGACCGGGCAGAACATGCAGGCCCTCTGCGTCAATGACTTCCGCTTCGGCGTCAATGGCATCTTCCACAGCGAGAATGCCGGTCTCATCGAACAGGATCTCCTTTTTCTGAAGCTTTCCTTCATACAGGACGGTTCCGTTTCTGATCAGGGTCTTCATTGCTTACCTCCTACGTATAAAAAAAGACAGCCGTCCCTCATCGGGAAATGCTGTCTCGTGCATATGGGCTGGATAAGACAGAAAGAGAAATGCTCAAAACACGTTTTCCCGCGCTGCAGTTCATGTTTTCAACACGCGTGTTTTTCATCGCCTCTCTCCTTAAAATTTCTGTCTGCATTCTATCACAGTAAGGCTTAATTGCAATACTTTACCCTTCATGCCGGCGGGAATGCGGATGGGCCAGATCAACGACTTTCTGCAGTCTGTCCTGCGTCACGTGGGTATAGATCTGCGTGGTGGAAAGATTCTCATGACCGAGCAGTTCCTGCACGATCCTGAGATCGGCACCGTTGTCGAGCAGATGGGTCGCGAAACTGTGGCGGATCATATGGGGATGCACATGAACGGGCAGTCCGGCCGCTTCACCGCTTTTTTCACAGAGATTCTGGATACTGCGGGATGTGATCGGCTTGCCGCGCCGGTTGACAAACAGATAGCCGTGTTCTTCCTGATCAGCCATGAAGACCGGTCTGGCTTCCGTCAGATAGAGTTCGATCAGCTGGGCGCAGCGGGGATAGAACGGCACCATGCGTTCCTTGCTTTCCTTGCCGATGACGCTCAGGTAATGTTCCTTCAGATTGATCTTCTCAAGCCGCAGGCCGGCACATTCGGAAACACGCAGGCCGCAGGCATACATGACTTCGATCATGCAGCGGTCACGGATCTGGGCGGGATCATCGAGATCAAACCAGTCCAGCAGTGTCTCCATCTGATCAAACGTCAGAAACTCCGGCAGTTTGCGCCGCGAAGCGGTACCCCGGAACATCCGCACCGGATTGGCCTGCACCCCTTCCGAACGGTTCAGATACCGGTAGAAGGATTTCAGGGATGACAGATTGCGGGCATAGCTGGAATTGGCCAACGGCACGCCGCCGATCTCACCGGAACGCAGTTTCATGACATAATCGCTGATATCTTCCTTAGTGACTTTTTCAAAGGAATCGATTTTGTTGTCCCGCAGATATTCGAGAAAACGCTCGACGTCACGCCGATAGGCATTTTCCGTATCGGCTGAGCCGGTGCGGGAAAGCCGGATATGATCAAGAAAACGGTCCAGGGACCTCTCAAAGCTGTCCGCCATTCTTCATCTCCCTGATCACGGCCAGCGACTGCGGGGCATACTGGTTCTTACGGTCTTTCTTATTGAATTTGCCTTCCAGATACATAATGCCGAAGTTGGCGTTCATCGGCTGGAAGTGCGCGGGATCAGCTGTGACGATATAGTGCGACATGGCACCGATCATCGTCTTCACACCCGGAGCGACAGGCTCTTCACCGTTCAGCACATGGGCGAGATTGATGCCCGCCAGCATGCCTGAGGCAGCTGATTCGATATAACCTTCCACACCGGTCATCTGGCCGGCGAAGAAAAGATCATCACGGTCTTTCCACTGATATGTCTCGCGCAGACATTTCGGTGAATTGATAAACGTATTTCTGTGCATGACGCCGTAGCGGATGATCTCACAGTTCTCAAGACCGGGAATCATCTGCAGGACGCGTTTCTGTTCGCCCCATTTCAGATGGGTCTGAAATCCGACGATGTTGTACAGAGTCGCTTCGGCGTTGTCCTGCCGCAGCTGCACGACCGCGTATGGACGCCAGCCGTCCTTCTCCAGGCCGACCGGTTTCATCGGTCCAAACAGCAGTGTGTTGCGGCCCCGGCGCGCCATTTCCTCAAACGGCATGCAGCCTTCGAAATACACTTCTTTTTCAAATTCGTGCATTTCCGCTGTCTCAGCCGTGATCAATGCGTCATAGAACGCGTCGAACTGCTCCTTGTTCATCGGGCAGTTGATATAGTCCGCCTCCCCTTTGTCATAGCGTGACTTCCGGTAGGCTTTGTTCATATCAATGGATTCATAGGTCACGATCGGCGCGGCCGCGTCATAGAAATAGCAGTATTCCTCACCTGACAGAGCAGCAATCGCATCGGTCATCGCTTTCGAACTGAGCGGACCGGTCGCGATCACACACGGTTCGTCCGGTATGGCATCGCATTCCGCGGAAACGATTTCAATATTCGGATGGCTGCGGATCTTCTCCGTGACCATGGCGGCGAAACGGTTGCGGTCAACAGCCAGCGCGCTACCGGCCGGCACCTGATTGGCATCGGCGCACGTCATGATCAGCGAACCGATCTGCCGCATCTCCTCCTTCAGAAGTCCGACCGCGTTGGTCAGTGCATTGGAACGCAGTGAATTGGAACAGACAAGTTCCGCGAAATCATCGCTATGATGGGCCGGTGATTTCTTCTGCGGCTTCATCTCGTAGAGTCTCACATGAATGCCGCGCTTTGCCAGCTGCCAGGCTGCTTCACAGCCGGCCAGACCGGCTCCGATAACTACCGCGCTTTTCATGCTTTATCACTCTTGCGGCTGGTTTTTCTGACCGCTGTGCGGCGGACCGTCTTTTTCGCTGTTGTCCGGCTGCCGGTGCTGCGGCTGACGATCTTCTCACCGTCCAGGTTTTCCATATAACGGCACTTCGGGAAATTCGAGCAGCCGTGGAAATAGGTTCCGTAGCGGGACTTTCTCTTCAGCAGTTCACCGCCGCATTCCGGGCATACCTTGCCGGTTGGCTCCGGTTTTTCCTTTTCCGTTTTTTCGATTTGTCTGGTATAGCGGCACTTCGGGAAATTGCCGCAGGAAATGAAACGGCCGTAACGGCTGGTACGATAGACCAGTTCGCCGCCGCATTCCGGACAGGTCTCACCGACCTTTTCCGGTTCCTTCTTTTCCATGCCTTCATAGGCTTTGTCAAGCAACGGTGAAAAACGATCGTAGAACGACCGCAGGGTCGCTGTTTCATCTGCCTTGCCGTCAGCGATCTCATCGAGTTCGCTTTCCATCCGGGCGGTATAGTCAACATTGATGATATCCGAGAAGAACTCATCCAGTTTCTCGACTGTCAGGGTTCCCTGTTCGGTCGGTCTGAAGACCTTGGTGCGGCTCTTTTCGGAAACCTTCTCAAGCGTGACATAGTTGCGCGCCTGAATCGTGTCGATGATCATCGCATAGGTGGACGGACGGCCGATACCGTCTTCTTCCAGCGCTTTGATCAGACGGGCTTCCGTATAGCGCGCCGGCGGTTCCGTAAAGTGCTGGTTGGCCTTGAGTTCAATGGCTTCCAGTACTTCCCCTTCGTTCATGATAGGCAGGATGACGTCCTTGGAGGAATCGTAATCACCGTATACCTTCAGATAACCGTCAAATTTCAGGGTGCTGCCCTGGGCGGTGAAGTCATAGCCTTCGCGGCTCAGCGTGACACTCAGGGAATCATATTTCGCCGGTGCCATCAGAGAGGACAGCGCTCTGGCATAGATCAGTTTATATAAACGGTACTGCTCATTGGTGAGATACGGTTTGAGCGCTTCCGGTGTGTTGGCAAGACTCGTCGGACGGATCGCCTCGTGAGCGTCCTGGGAATTGGCGTCGTTGCGCACCCGGTAGCCGCCCAGATATTCCTTGCCGTAGTTATCAAGAATGAGAGTTCTGGCATCGTTGATGAAAACGTTGGACAGTCGGGTGGAGTCGGTACGCATGTAAGTGATCAGACCCTCTTCGCCGTGTCCGGTATCGATACCTTCATACAGACGCTGGGCAACGGACATCGTCCGCTTGGCGCTGAAGGAAAGCTTGGTGCTGGCTTCCTGCTGCAGGGTGCTGGTGATAAACGGCGGTCTTGGATCGCGGTGACGGGAAGTCACTTTGATTTCCGTGACCGTGAACGGTCCCTGGCATGCTTCATATGCCTTCATCGCTTCTTCTTCGTTGCGAAGCTGGGCTTTTTCGCCGTTGATCCGGCTTAAGGAAGCATTGAACTTGCGGCGGCTTTTTTCAAAGACGGCGTCCAGTGTCCAGTATTCTTCCGGCACGAAGGCGTTGATTTCCTTCTCACGCTCGACGATCAGTTTCAGAGCGACGGACTGTACACGGCCGGCTGATTTGGACTTGATCTTGGTATTCAGCAGTTTGGAAAGCTTGAAGCCGATAATACGGTCAAGAATACGGCGTGTCTCCTGCGAATGAACGAGATCCATGTCGATGGTGCGCGGATTTTTGAACGCTTCCGTCACGGCGTTTCTCGTGATTTCGTGGAACGTGACGCGGTCCAGCTCGTCTGTGCCAAGACCGAGTTCTTCCGCCAGGTGCCAGCTGATGGCTTCCCCTTCGCGGTCCGGGTCGGTCGCCAGATAAACGTTGTCGGCCTTTTTCGCCTGTTTCTGCAGATCCTTCACCGTGTCGGTCTTGTCTTTGGAAACGACATAGGTCGGGGCAAAATCATTTTCAATATCTACACCGAGTCCGTCCTTGCCCTTGATGGCAAGATCCCGGATATGGCCCTTACTGGAAACGACGGTGTAGTCTTTTCCCAGATATTTGGCAATCGTCTTGGATTTCGACGGTGACTCTACAATGACTAAATTCTTCATAAATTCTCCTGATGAAAAAATTCATTTCAAAGAATAGCGTAAAAAATCTATTCTTTCAACAACTATTATTTCGCATAATATCTTTCAACTGT
The DNA here is from genome assembly GCA_902793635.1 of uncultured Erysipelotrichaceae bacterium. Lineage (GTDB taxonomy): Bacteria > Bacillota_I > Bacilli_A > Erysipelotrichales > Erysipelotrichaceae > Bulleidia. Next base: position 75,764 of record CADBEA010000004.1, read on the forward strand.
TCGGGATCATACAGGATCATCGCTCCGTCGCTGATCAGTTTGTTGCAGCCGAAGCCGTGCGGATCCATCAGCGGCCAGGGCACGGCGTAGATATCCCGGTTCAGGGAAATCGCCTCGTTGACCGTCAGCATCGTACCGCTTTTCAATGCTGCCTGAGTAACGATCAAAGCCTCCCCCAATGCCGCGATCAGCCGGTTGCGCCAGGGAAAATGATGTTTCCTGACACCGGTATGATACGGATATTCACTGAGGATCAGATCATCCTGTTCCATGCGTCGGTACAGGTCTCTGTTTTCCGCCGGATAGGCACGTGAAAAACCCGAGCCGATCACCCCTACTGTATGACCGCCGGCCATGGCGCAGCGGTGCACAAGACCGTCGGTTCCTTTCGCAAGACCCGAGACAAGCACGAACTTCTCCTTCAATAGACCGGCACACATCCGTGTGCAGGCTTCCCCGTACGGCTGCATATCCCGCGAGCCGACGATCGATATCATCCTTCTTTTGAGCAAAGAAAGATCACCCCGGTAAAAAACGACCCAGGGCGGATAGCGCAGGGCGCGCAGCTGCCTCGGGTAGTCTTCATCCAGACAGGTGATGTAGTTTTCTCTGATATCGTGCATGACAGGCGTAATGCCGGCTCTTTGAGCGGTGGCGATCCTTGTCCAGTCACCGTCATACATATATGCGTATAATGCGAGTTTCTGTCTTTCTTCCATATCCGTCCTCCATCATTTATATAGAGGACAGATGCGTTAATCCGCGAAAAGATCCAGCTGCTGCTGAACGGCCCGGACCGGGGCGAAGGAACGGCGGTGGATCGGCGTGATGCCGTATTCGCGGATGGCGTCCATATGCTTTTTGGTGCCGTATCCTTTATTCGAAGCGAAGCCGTACTCCGGATACAGCAGGTCATATTCTTTCATCAGCCGGTCTCTTGTCACCTTGGCAAGGATCGAACCGGCCGCGACGCTGATCGATTTCTGATCCCCTTTGACGGGATGAAACACCAGACGGTCATTGAGTTCAAGCGGCATCGCGTCCGTCACGACGACCGCCTCCGGTGCGTGCATGGCGATCTTCGCCATCGCCATCTGATCAGCATGGTAAATATCATAGGTATCGATTTCCTTTTCGGAAACGATCAGGATCTCGAACCACAGGGCATCTTCCCTGATCGTATCGAACAAGGCTTCCCTTTTCTTTTCACTCAGACTTTTCGAATCATAGATGTCAGGATTCTCATATCCTTCCGGAAAGATAACGCCGGCAACGGTTAAAGGACCGGCAAGCGGTCCTCTTCCTGCTTCATCAATACCAAGCACAAGTTTTCCCTGCGGCCAGTATTCATGTTCATATTCATTCGTGCAGATCTTCTTCACTGTCTTCTTCATGCGGTTTTTCCAGTGTCAGCCGGCCCAGTCTTCCTTTGCGCAGTTCGCTGAGGAACAGTTCGGCTGCCCGTTTTGTGTCGGGTTCATTGTTTTCCCTGACCAGATTGCGCTTTTTGGCGATCGCCTTCAGCATGCCGTTGGGATTGGTTCCTTCTTCCGCCTCGTAGATTTCTTCCAGATGGCCGGGATAAAGATCCTGGATCATGTGGATCGTATCCATTGCCAGCATCCGCCGGTCGAGAATATCGTCGTTGATCGATCCGACAGCAGCCAGCAGCGAGCCGGTCTTTTCGTCGTCAAACTTCGGCCAGAGCACACCCGGCGTATCCAGCAGATCGAGGTCGGGATCGGCATGAAGCCATGTCAGGCTCCTTGTCACGCCCGGCTTGTCGGCCGCCTTCAGGGTATTCTTGCCGGCAATGCGGTTGATCATCGTCGATTTTCCGACGTTTGGTATGCCGGCCGCCATGGCTCTGACGGCCCGCGGATTGATGCCGCGCGCCTTCTGACGGTCACGCTTTTCCTTCATGACCTTCAGGGCTTCGCGGATGATCTTCCGGCTGACGTGCGGATCTTTGTTCAGATCGACCGCCAGGCAGGAAACATTGTCCTTTTTTAAAAAGCGGATCCATTCTTCGGTCAGAAGCGGATCTGCCATATCTGTCTTGGTCAGAAGGATCAGCTTCGGCTTGTCCTTCGCCATCATGTTCAGCAGCGGATTGCGGCTGGCTTCGGGAATTCTGGCATCACGCAGTTCGATCACGAGATCCACCGCCTTCAGCCGTTCCGACATCTGCCGGCGGGCCTTTTCCATATGGCCCGGATACCACTGGATCTTTACCATGTTTCCGCTCCGAAAGCATCAAACGGATAGACGATGAACACGCCTTTCGACATGATCTTGTTCTCCTTGAACGGACCGTAGTAACGGGAATCGGTGGAGTGCGGACGGTTGTCGCCGAGACAGAAGTATTCATCCGCCGCCAGCGTCACCGGCGCGACATCTTCCATGAAATCACCTTCATAGGAATCACGGTAGTTCTGGTCCAGGAAATCTTCCGGCACGACTTCCCCGTTGACATATAACCTTCCGTCAATATAGGCGATGGTCTCGTTCGGCAGACCGACGACCCGTTTGACGAGATATTCTTTTTTGTCTTCCAGATAGACGATGACAATATCAAAGCGCTTGATGCCATTCATGTTGTAGCCGAGCAGATTGGAAACACCGAGGCTGCCGTTCTGCAGGGTCGGATACATGGAACTGCCTTTGACCTGAATGGGACGGATCACGAAGTTGATCATGATCAGTACAAGCGCCATGCAGATGCCAAGGTCACGGAAAAAGAGCAGCACTTCACCGGCTGCTGTATCTGTCCAGCTTGTTTTTTCTTCCACAGTCGGAAGTTCCTGGGTACGGTCGGGATCTTCCTTTTCCTTGCCGTCCCGGTGGGTCATCGTTTCCAGCACTCTGGTTTCAGACATGTCATACTTCGGCGGCTTGTAGGGACTGCCGTTTGTCATGGCCTCATATGTCTGGGTGCTGAGAAAGCTCAGATCCTCCGTATCTTCCGTTGCGGGAGCGTTGTTGTAGTCTTTCATTTATTACCTTCTTTGATAACGAAACCATTATAACACCGCAAAGAAAAAGAGGAAGTACCCTTCCCCTTTTCAGAAACTTATTTACTGCGGTCTTCCTTGATACGGGCGTTCTTAGCGGACAGGCCCTTGAGGTATGTCAGCTTCGCTCTGCGGACTTTACCATGACGGACAACTTCGATCTTGTCAAGAACCGGAGAATGTACCGGGAATGTTCTCTGGACACCGATACCGCTGGACATTTTACGGACTGTGAAGGAAGCGCCGATACCGCCGTTCGAACGGTCTACACAGACACCTTCGTAAACCTGAATACGTGACTTGTTGCCTTCCTTGATACGTACGTGAACCTTGAGGGTGTCACCTACCTTGAACTCCGGAATGTCATTACGTAACTGTTCCTTTGTGATTTTGTCGACTAAACCTAAATTCATCTTCTGTCTCCTTTTTAACGAATGATCAGCTGTTCATTCACGATAACGTCAGCGGAACAGTGATGCGCAATCGCGCTCGTAGATAATAGCACAAAAACCCTTTGTATACAATAAAAAACAGAAAATAATTCACCAGCCAGTCTTCTTGTGTCATAATATAATGCGTATAAAATCATATACGGGAGGTTTTATTATGGCCACGAATTTAGAAAGACTTCAGAACTGCTCCGCCAGACAACTGGAAGCCTTCATCAGATCGATCGTATCAAAGCGTGCCAGTGAATATGTCAACTGGGGCGCATGGCTGTCTTCCGATGACCCGGATGTCGTATTCCTGGGTGAAGACGCATTATACAGAAATGCCGACGGAACGGAACGCGAATGCCGTTTTCTGAAAGAAGAAAGAAAGGAAGACGGAATTCCTTACCGCACGGTCTTCTTCTTTGAGGATGACGGTGATGTCACAACCGACACAGTCCGCGCCGACTTTGTCAGAAAACTGAGCGAAACAGCCTATCCGGTATACCAGGAGCCGACACCAGTGCAGAAGGAAGAAGAAGCACCGGCTGCAGCGCCGGCTATGGAAAGCGACGATTTTGACTTTGACAGTTTCACGGAAAGCATGATCCTTTCGGAAATCAACGAAGCAGTCGATGAAGCAGCCAGAGCGGAAGATCAGATTTCCAGCCGCATCAGCGCCGAGGAAGAAGAAGCCGCTGCCCAGGCTGCCGCCGACAAACCGTTTACCGACATTCAGAACATCGAACTGGACGACGAGGAAACACCGGAAGAAACACCGGCACCGGTTTCCGATCCGGATTCCACCGACTTCCTGGACTACATGCCGCAGCTGGAAGAATATGATCAGGCCATTGAGAATATTGAGAACACGCTGCAGATGGATCTGCAGGATGTTCCGCTCGACGAGGAAGACGAACCGATCGGTGAACTTCTGCAGACTCTGAAGGAACGCTCCGCCCTCTATGACGCCAACGATCCGGAAGATCACGAACTGCCGACGATCGCCTTCACGGCCATCGCCGAAGACAAACTCGTCAACAACGAATAAGAAGTCATAAGAAAAGGTATTCGCGCAGGAATACCTTTTTTATGCCCGGATCCAGGACGTTTCAAACAGATCGTCCTTTTTTTCGACAAGCAGTACATGATCGAAGCGGTCATGCGGAATACTCAGCCAGAAGTCTCTTTCCGGAAACACGTCCTTCTGCAGCGGATCGAAGAATTTCTTTCCTTCCTGATAACGCAGCTGCAGTGCCCTTTCTTCAACATCCTTCAGTGGTTCGCCGCGCAGCAGAGAAGCGATATATGCGGCGCACAATTCATCTTCTTCCGTTGTTTTGACACCGTTCCAGCCCATCGCGACAAGCGATACCTCAGCGGGATCCTGCGCCAGGATATAGCGGGCGGTGGCCGCCGCGTTGACCAGTGATCCGGCCAGAACCGTATCGGCACCGGCCGCGGCTGTCAGCCCCTGCACACCGGCGCTCGTCGTGTGGACGACTGTTTTATCGCTCAGTTGTGCATGCTCGAAAGCAGCCGGCGAATTCCCGTAATCAAAGCCTTCCACCATGATGCCGTTGCGCTCGCCGGCCAGGATCCATTCCGGATGTTCCTTTCTGAGCCGGAAGGCATCCTCGACTTTTCCGACCGCGATGACTTTCGCGGCACCGGCTTCATACATGTAGCATTCGGCACTGAAAGCGCGGAAGACGTCAATGATGACCGTCAGTCCCTTCGCCTGCCGGGCTCCTTCCAGAAGATGAAGGATGCGGACGTTCATATCTTTCTGCCTTTCCGATAAAGAATCCATTCCGGATTTTTGTCGAACATGGCAGCGGCATAGGAACACTGCGGATCGACGGTCAGCTTCTTCTCAATCGCATCTTCCACGACCATTTTCACAAGCTCGGCAGCGACACCCTTGCCGCGGGTGGAAACGTCCACGGCTGTGTGATCGATGACGCGTGTCTTTCCTTCGTCTTTAAACTGACAGACACCGACGAGGGTTTCCCCGTCAAACGCGGCGCTCTGTCCTTCCATCATTTTGTATTCGATCATATATTCTCCCTTGTGATGACTTCATAGACCATCGGCGGAACCTTCTTCGGGTAACTGCTGATCTCGATTCCTTCCCGGAACACTCTGATACTTTCCGCAAGTCTGGTTTCGTCATTGACATACATCGTGCACAGCGGTTCGCCTTCCTTTATATAAGAACCACAGCGGACCTTCATGACAAGACCGACAGCGTGATCGATCTGATCTTCCTTGGTTGCCCTTCCGGCGCCCAGCAGCTGGGCGGCGGTACCGATCTTTTCGGCATTCATCGCCGACACGTAACCGCTCCTTTCCGCCGGCACCTCAATCAGTTTATTGACTTTCAGCAGCTGGTTGATCTTCTGCGGATCGATGTAGGATGCGTCGCCATGCTGGAGCTCAAACATCTTTTTCAGATGCCGCAGACCGGAACCGTCATGGATCGCCGTCTTCAGTTTCGCGGCGGCTTCTTCTTCGCTTTCGGCAAGGTCCGCGAGCATCAGCATATGGATGCCGAGCAGCAGGCATACCCGGTAAAGTGGATCGTCCTCTGGAATATCACCGTTCAGCAGCTGGATGGCTTCCCTGACCTCCAGGGCGTTGCCGACTGCCAGACCAAGCGGCTGGTTCATGTCCGTGATCAGCGCTCTGACCCGGCGGCCGGTCAGCTCACCGATGGATACCATCAGAACTGCCAGTTTTTTAGCTTCCGGCAGTGTGCGCATGAAAGCGCCGCTGCCAACCTTGACATCGAGGACAATGGCATCCGCGCCGCTGGCCAGCTTCTTGGACATGATCGAGGAAGCGATCAGAGGAATCGAACGGACTGTCGCGGTCACGTCGCGCAGAGCGTAGATCTTTTTATCCGCCGGAACGAGTTTGGCCGTCTGTCCGATGACCGCCACACCGTTCCTGCGGACAATATCCTTGAATTCCTCCAGAGGAATCTCAACACTGGCACCCGGCACCGATTCGATCTTGTCCAGCGTGCCGCCGGTATGACCGAGACCGCGGCCGCTCATTTTGGCGACCGTACCGCCGCAGGCAGCCACCAGCGGAGCCACGACAAGCGTCGTCGTGTCACCGACGCCGCCGGTGCTGTGCTTGTCTACCTTGATGCCCGGCAGATCGGAAAGATCGACGGTATCGCCGCTTTCCATCATTGCCATGGTCAGCTGGGCGGTTTCCACGTCACTCATTCCCTTCAGCATAATGGCCATTGTCATGGCACTCATCTGATAGTCGGGAATCGCACCGCTGACATACCCGTCTACCATGAATCGGATTTCTTCGCTGCTTAAAGCAAGACCTTCCGCCTTGCGTTCAATCATATCTACAAACCGCATGATAACTCCTTAAACAATGAACTCTCTTTAAGAAATTATCGCACTCTTTGCCTGTTTTTTAAATGCTCAGGCACGATATTTCCGGCGGGTCTGCCGGATTGCGTAGGCACTGACCGCAAGGGAAAAATGACAGTACCACATGGCTGCCTGGGCCTCGCTGATCCGCGCCTTTTCCGCACATTGCAGCAGCGGTTCCCTTTTCAGATAGCAGTTGAGCAATGCGACCCATTGCTCCGGTGACATCGTGTTGTCGGGATGTCTGATCTGAAAGCGCGCATATTTCTTCAAAGCTTCTTTTTCGAATTGTCTCTGTGTCATGAAAAAAGACCTCCTGTCCGTAATATACGTTTCGAAGGTCTGTTTCCCTGTACATCACTGTGTATTCTCAGAAAAAGAAGGAAAAAATCATCGCGGCAAGCACGGCCGGCAGCATATTCGCGACCCGGAAGGTCTTCGGCCAGATCAGATTGACACCGACACAGAAGATCAGCACGTTGCCGACCAGTGATAAAGCATCAATTGCCGGCTGCGTCATCAATGAAGATAACAGCACGGCCAGAATGGTCACACTGCCCTGCAGGATACCGACCGGAATAGCGGAGAAGATACAGCCTTTTCCCATTGCAGCCGCCATGACCATGATGATCAGAAAGTCGAGGATCGCCTTGACAGCAAGCGTCGTATAATCACCGCTCATCCCATCCTGGATCGCGCCGACGACAGCCATGGCTCCGATGCACACCGTCAGAGAAGCTGTCACGAAGCCAGTGACAAAGGATGCGTCATTACTGCTGCCGGATTTCTGTTTCAGCCATTCACCGAACTGTTCCAGACGGTCTTCCAGATTGATGAATTCACCGGCCACGACACCGACAGCCAGGGAAGCGATCATCAGCATCGCCCCTTCCATTTCCACTGAACCGCCCGTCACCCGGATCATTTTCTGCAGTGTGCCGGAAATACCGACGAACATGACCGCGACGCCGTTCGCCTTGATCAGCGAATCACGGTAACGTTCCTTCAGCAGATTTCCGAAAAACAGTCCGAGAATACCGCCGGCGACAATGGCGGCCATATTTATCAGTGTGCCCAGTCCCCTCATAGATTTCTCCTCCGCTGCATTGTATCACTTCTTTCCCTTCCGCAAAAGAAACATGATAGTGGAAAGAAAACAACACCGGCTTTTTAACGGCCGGTGTTGTTTTTCAGAAATGAATTTTCAATACTGCAATCAGCTGTTTTCGACAAGCTTGTTCATCTTGTCAGTGTAGTCAGTGAGCACGTCGCAGGCATCCTGGATAGCCATTTCAGCTTCCAGAGCATATGCGTAAGCGATCATCTGGCAGTCATCCGCATAGTCGAGAAGATCAGTGATCATGCGCTCTTCAGCAGCCATGTCAAGCTGTGTCTTCTTATTGTCGATTCTTCTTGCGAGTTCTTCCTTATGCATCTGAACCTTGAGACGGGAAGCGTTCAGTTTGCCTTCATAACGTTCCTTGGCAAGACGGAGGTTTTCTTCAGTGGCGTTGAAATTGCCTTCAACTGTGGCAAGCTGATCGTCAGCCTTGGCCTGCAGTGTCTCAACTGCTTCGTCATGGATCGCTTCATCGATCTTGTCGAAAGCGGCGCCGATTTTGTCAGCCTTTGCTTCGATCTTGTCATCGATTCTGTCTTCCATAGCAGCAACATCTTCCTTGACAAGCTGCTGTGTGACTCTGACATCAGATTTAGCTTCTTCGATGCTGTTTTCGATCTTGGATTCAACTTCCTTGTTGAAGTTTTCGACCTTGTCGTTCATCTGGTTCAGCTTTTCTTCTCTCTCGTTCTTGTTGTACTGATAAGCTTCTTTGGCAACGTCCATCGATTCATTGAGCTTGGCCTTGAGTTCTTCCAGTTTGGCCTGCTGTTTTGCAACTCTCTCTTCAAAATTCATGTGATTACTCCTTCTATTTTTATTATGTGGTCAGTCTGTTTTGACCCTTCATATATATGAGTCCCCTGAATTATGTTTCTCAAGTAAAAAATAGTGAATGTCTACTACATATTTTTATCAATGCACATTATAAAAGCCCGCAGACTGTCTGGGTCTGCAGGCATGGTATTGATGATAAATATATTCAGCCGATCATCGTCAGAAAGCCGCAGACGACGATGAAGTGGCAGAATGTACCGGCCAGTACAAAGCAATGGAAAACTTCGTGGCTGCCGAACCGCGGATTTGCGAGGAACTTCGGGCGGATGGCATAAATCACGGCACCGATCGAGTACAGAATGCCGCCGGCCAGCAGCCAGATAAAGGCACCGGCGCTCAGACTTCTCAGAAGCTGCGGCAGTGCGAAGATGCATACCCAGCCCATCGCGGTATAAATCACTGACGACACCCATTTCGGGCAGGTCACATAGAACAGCTTGAAGACGATACCGGCCAGAGCGATACCCCAGACAGCCGCCAGCATGATCCAGCCGAACGGTTTGTCAATGGCGATCACGCATACCGGCGTATAGGTGCCGGCAATCAGAATGAATATGGAAAGATGATCGATCTTCTTCAGAAGAAGATTCGCCTTCTCACTGATATTGAAGGAATGGTAGGCAGACGAAGCGCCATAGAGCAGGATCATGCTCAGCATGTAGATCATGTACGAGATCATGGAAACTGTTTCGTTTTGGGCCAGATACCCTTTCAGCATCAGAAACGGCATGGCGACGATCGCCGCCAGAAAACCGGCAATATGAGTCAGCGCGCTCCAGAAATCCTTAAGACGGAAATACCCGGAAATCATCAATGTATCACTGATAGCCGGTCGATTCTCATATACTGTCATAAATCACCTCCGGATTTCATATATCCTTTAATCGGTTATTGATAAACCTTTTGCAATTAAATACTATCGGTTTTTCAATAACCTGTCAAGGGGTAATGACGTATAGATTTGACGCTTATGATTATCTCAACTATAATGAATTTATGAACGAAAACGTACAGATCCACGAAGCATTGAAGAGCTTCAGCCTGCCGACTTATCATGAGATCCCCGATGTCGGACTTTATCTTGATCAGGTCGCCAAATACATGAATTCCTTCATGGCCGATTTTCCGGAAATGAATGTCACACCGTCGATGATTTCCAACTATGCCAAACAGAAGCTGATTGACCGTGTCAATAAAAAACGCTACACGCGTGATCAGATCGCGGTGCTGCTGATGATTGCCCTGACCAAGACGGTGCTGTCCATCGACCATGTCAGGACACTGATGGACGACATCCGAGAGACCGGTGTCACGACCGAGGAAATCTACGGCCGTTTCCGCAGTCTGCTGTCCGAGATCCTCTCTTCCTTCAGTGAACAGGAACTTTCGGTACAGATGGATCCGGACAACGAACTGGAACACATGACCCGCAACGTCATAATCACGATCGCCCACAAAATGTATCTCGAACGCTATTTTGAAAACCGCGCAAAAAATCCGGAGGAATCAAACTGATCCTCCGGATTTCTTTTTCCGTTTATCTGATCACCGTGTTGTCAGGACTGTCGGGAACACCGTCATTGTCGGCATCCAGGAAGTTGGCGGATACACTGCGCTGCGGCTGATCCGGCAGTTCCAGGACGATCGTTTCCTGGGCTTCCTGCGGAGCGGCAACCGGTGCCGGTGCTGGTGTCGGAGCCGGTTTCGGTGTTTCAGTCGGCAGCGGCTGAATCGGCGATGTCACTTCCGGACGGCCGTATTCCTGAACACTGTCGTCTTCGTAGTAGTCATCGCTGACATAAAGCTTTCTGCGCTTGTGATAATACAGGAAATTCAGATAGTGAATCAGACCGACCGCAAAGACCACCGCGTACATGGCGATGCGGATCAGCAGAATGACGCGGCTGCGCAGAACGCCGGTGGCGATCTGCTGACCGAGCAGCACACTCAGGCCGCTGCCCGGAATCACGACCAGTTCCATCAGGGCTGCCAGTCCGCAGACGAGCAGGAAGGAAAGCACGATGCAAACGATCCAGCTGCGCTGACTGTATCTGCGCCATTTGAATGAGCCGATCCAGGAATAGAACTGCAGCACGAGGAAAATCAGTGCCAGAACGATTATCATGATCGATGTAAGCAGCGGTGTGACCGCTCCTTTTGACAATGTTGTGATAAACTGCTGAACAACTGTCAGCGGTGTTGTCGGCCACGGCAGCTTGACATTGAGCAGAGCGCAGACGCATGTCGCAATGATGGCACCGTTCAGTAAAATCAGAACCGGCCAGCCAATGAACTGCATCAGGCGATGCCATTTCAGATGAGTATCCTTGCGGTCAATATATTCCATATCCCTTACACCTCACAGAATTTCTAAAAACTATTATAGCATATGCCGGCTTTTTCAGTTGCGTATCCTACAATTTCTGCAAAAACTTGCTCATTCTGTTTTTCCCGTGAGTTTCCGCCAGGCATCCTCTTCCAGTTTCCGGCTGAGCGGACCCCACACAAGATTGGCTAGAAGGCAGAGGACCCAGGCAAAACGGACATGGCATACCAGCCACAGAATCAGAACCAGAGCGATCACGATCAGCCAGAAGACCAGCTGATACAGTCCCGTTGTCTTCTGCAGCTCCTTCAGCAGATCTTTGCCATTGCCCTGATGCGGTGCCAGTTCGATAAAGTCTGCCGCCACTTTGCGGCCGTCGGCCTGCCGGAAGTCATTGCACGCTTCCTGTGCCCCTTTCCGGAACGACGCATCCTGCAGAACGTTCGTCACGGCTTTGCGGATGCCCTCTGCGGAATCATCTTCCAGCAGAAGACCGGCGCCAAGTTCGGCGGTGCGCTTTGCCACCGCCTTCTGTTCATTGGTCTGCGGATACAGGACGAGTGGCGTGGCCATATACAGGCTCTCCGAAACTGAATTCATGCCGCAGTGGCTGATGAAGACATCCGCTCTGGCAAGTACGGAAAGCTGGTCGACGTACGGATAGACACGGACGTTGGCCGGAATGTTTCCCAGACTTTCGATGCTGATGGCCTGGCCGCAGGAAATGATGACATCAACATCCATATCCTTCAGGGCTTCCATGCACTTGTGATAGAAGTCGGGACGGTCGTTGATGACGGTTCCCATCGAGATGTAAACCAGCGGTCTCTCCTTTTCCTTCATCGGCGTTTCCGTGGCGAAGACGGACGGTCCGACAAAAGCATAATGGTCGCTGAAGCTTTCGGAATAAGGCTGAAAACGTCTGGTCGTATAGACGATCGTATCGGTGTCGTTGTCATTCTGGATCAGTGACAGGACATTTTTCACCTGATAGCCATACGCTTCCAGTTTCTTCATCTCCTTTTTGATCTTGCCAAGGCCGAGGATCAGATCCATGATTTCACTCAATGAATTCTTCATATAGCGTGAGGAAAGCACGTTGAAAGCAAACGTGCTGGTTGAAACAACCATCGGGATCTGATACTTCATGGCATTCAGTTTGCCCCAGAAACAGACCGAGTCAGTATAGATCATATCCGGCTGAAAAGCAGTCAGTTCCTCCTTCAGGAAGCCATCCATGGCCGCTGTGATACGCAGGTCCTGGATCGTCATCTCAGTCGAGGAGACATTCATGATACCCTTTTTCTCCTCCTTGTTCAGAGACGGAAGAAATCTGTCGCAGCTGATGAACTGCGCGCCGGTGTTTTGGATCTTTTCAGCAAACATATCAAAGGAATAGAAGCGAACCGAATGGCCGCGGCGGACCAGTTCGGCCGCAACCGGCAACATCGGATTGGTGTGTCCGTGGGCCGGGATGCAGAACATGGCAATCTTTTTCATTTCTTTTTCTCCGCAAATACCGCCTCAAATACATGATTAAACGTTCCTTTGGGAGGAATGGCGATGCCGCGGTCGGGATCGCCGAGCAGCAGAATGGTGTCTCCGGGTTTGATATCGAACAGGTCCCGGGCCTGTTTGGGAATGACGATCTGGCCTTTCTCGCCGACCGTCGCGATCCACGCATAACGGTTATCTGGTTTCATTTCGGACTCCTTTCAAAGTAATCTTTGTTATACAAATCATACTTTTCATACACTCAGAATGCAATAGCTGCCGCAAAAAAAAGACGGAATTCATTCCGTCTCTTTCGCTGCTTTTTTCAGGATCTTCAGTTCCTCTTCGGTAAATTCATGTTTCTCGTACAGATCGGGACGCATCTTTTCGGTCAGCTTCAGTGACTGCAGGATACGCCATTCCCGGATCTTTGCGTGATTGCCGGAAAGCAGGACGGCCGGCACCACGTCACCTTCATAATCCGCCGGTTGGGTATACTGGGGATATTCCAGCAGGCCGTTCTCATGTGACTCTTCCTCGGTGCTTCCTTCTGCCAGACTGCCTTTCTGCAGACGGATGACGGCATCCGAGATGACCATGGCCGCCAGTTCGCCGCCGGTCAGGACATAGTCGCCGATCGACACCAGCTCGTCCACATGGGAATTGATCCGGTAATCCATGCCCTCGTAATGGCCGCAGAGGATGATCAGATGATCCTTCCCGGCATATTCATGAGCTTTCTGCTGATCGAACTTCACACCGGCCGGACTCATCATGATGACATGCGACCCTTCCGTCCGGACACTGTTCAGAGCATCGAGGACCGGCTGGCACTTCATGACCATGCCCTTGCCGCCGCCGAACGGTGTGTCGTCGACATGGCGGTGCTTATCCGTGGTGAAGTCACGGATCTGCAACAGTTCGACTTCGGCGCAGCCCTTTGCCAGAGCCCGGCCGATGACCGACGTCTTCAGCATGTCTTCGAACATTTCCGGAAACAGGGTCAGGATCGTGATTTTCATAAAAGACCCTCAATGCGGCGGATGACGATCTTCTTTTCTTCGAGATCCACCCGGACGACGAACGCCGGCACGTTGGGCACCAGGAATTCCTTTCCTTCCGGATCACGGATGCGCAGGTTGTTCTGCGCTCCCATTGTCTCTTCCACCGCTGTTACCGTACCAAGCACAATGCCTTCTTCATCCACCGCGCAAAGACCTTCCAGCTGATCGCGGTAATATTCGCCTTCCGGCAGTTCCTGACGGTCTTTCGCATCGATGTATACACCGCATCCCTTGTACTTCTCGACCATATTGATATCCGCATGATCCGTGAAACTGACCAGCGGGAAACCTTTATGGACACGGTAAGTCTGCACGGTAAAAGGCTTCATGCCTTCATCGCATTCGAGATAGACGGTATTGCCCTTTTTGTATCGGATATCGTCAAAATCAGATTCACTGCTGATCTTGAGTTCACCTTTGAGACCGTGCGTGTTGATGACGGTGCCGATTCTGATATAGTTCATTGTTTCCTCCTGTTCGTCAGAAAAGGATGCGAATCCGCATCCTAGATCTGTTCGAATTTGATCGTAACCTTTTTATCTTCCGCGTGGGACGCGACCGACATGACCTGACGGAGTGCCGATGCCATGCTGCCTTTTCTGCCGATGAGGCGGGCAATGTCGTCATTTGTCGCATAGACATGCAGAACGATTTCCCTCTCATTCAGGCTCGGCATGACTCTGACATCCAGACTCTCCTTGTTTTCCACCATCGGTCTGACGAGGTCAAGAAGAACCTTATCGAGTTCTGCCATACGGAATTAAGCCTTCTTTTTGGCGGCTGCCTTTTCGTCGTGGAATGTCTTCATGACACCCTGCTTGGAAAGGATATTGCGAACAGTGTCAGACGGCTGAGCACCTTTTCTCAGCCATTCGAGAGCCTTGTCAGCATCAACGAATACTGTTTCCGGTTCCGTTGTCGGATTGATCCAGCCGATTGTTTCGATATCACGGCCGTCTCTCGGCATACGAGCGTCTGCCGCAACGATACGATATCTCGGAGCCTTCTTGGCACCCATTCTCTTTAAACGTAATCTTACTGCCATTGTTGTTTACCTCCTGCAACGATATCGATTATATGAGAAAGAAAATACTGTGTCAAGGTTTTTTACTTGACACCTGCAAACAACTGTATTCAGGGCATATTTGCGTTATAATAGGAAAACGTAACGGGAGTAATATTTATGGATACTGCTTTATTTACCGAAACGCGCCGCAAGGTGCTGGAAAGCTGTTCGAAGGTCATCCTCGGCAAGGATGACATCATTCTGCATGTCCTGGAGTGCTTTCTCTGCTCCGGTCATATTCTACTGGAGGATGTGCCCGGCACCGGCAAGACGATGCTGTTACGAAGCTTCGCCCGCTCGATCGGCGGTGATTTCCGCCGCATACAGTTCACACCGGACCTGCTGCCTTCGGATCTGACCGGCATCAATTTTTATAATATGAAGGAACAGGAATTTGAATTCCGTCCCGGTCCGCTTTTTACCGAAATCATTCTCGCCGACGAAATCAACCGCGCCACCCCGCGTACCCAGGCAGCCATGCTGGAAGCGATGGAAGAACGCCAGGTCAGTATCGACGGTGTTACTTATCAGATGAAGGAACCCTTCATGGTCATGGCCACCGAGAATCCATTGGAAAGCTACGGAACCTTCGCTCTGCCGGAAGCGCAGATCGACCGTTTCTTCATGCGTCTGCGCATGGGCTACATGTCCTATGAAGAAGAAAAGAACGTCATCGCCCGCAAACCGGTGGCGGAAATCGTCAATGAACTGCAGCCGGTCCTCGACAAGGAAACGATTGCCCTGCTGAAGAAACAGGTACGGGAAGTCACAGTCAGTGATGCCGTATGCAATTATATGATGGACATCATCACCGCTTCCCGGCGTGATCCCGCCCTGCCGGGTATTTCCACCCGCGGCGGTATCGCCCTCTATGCGGCCTGTCAGGCACACGCTGCCTTAAATGGCCGTGATTATGTCATCCCCGAAGATGTCAGAGACCTGGCAGTGCCGGTTCTGGCCCACCGTATCGGCGGTTCCGCGATGTCCATGGACAACAGCATCGCCCGGGTGCAGACCCTGCTGGAAAGTGTCAAAGTGCCGCTGGAGGCACTATGAGGATCCTGATCCTCATTCTCATTATTCTGCTTCTTTATTTCCTCGAAAGAATCAGTCTGAAGGACTGCTTTCGGGGCTTTTCCTATGCCATCCATCCGGAAAAGAAATGTGTCTATCCGGGTGAGGAATTCCGCATGGACACCACGCTGGAAAATGACAAGTGGATGCCGATGCTGTTTATCAAACTGTACGAATACATGCCTTCAGCCATCAATGTCTATAAAGACGACCGCAGTAAAGCCGTCCTCAACGAGGAATACGATCAGGACACCCGGGTTCTGGTACAGTCCCTCTATCTGCTGCCGCATCAGAAAGCGAAGCGTTCCTTTCAGGCTTCCCTCGATCAGCGCGGCCGCTATCTGCTCGGCAAGACAAGAGTGAGATGCGGCGATCTGTTCGGTTTAAGAGAACGGACGGAAGCTTTCGCAGCTGAAGAAGAACTGGTCGTCTTCCCCAAAGCCGTACCGATCGATGTCATTGAGCCGGGCTTCGGCGGCTATCTCGGATCTCTTTCCGTGCGCCGCTTCATCATGCCTGATCCGATCCTGACCGCCGGTTTCCGGGAATACAGCGGCAGTGAACCGCAGAAGGATATCTCCTGGACCGAGACACTGCGCCGCAATGCCCTGATGGTCAAACAGTATGACTACACAGCGGAACAGAAAGCGTCAGTCATCGTCGATATCACTGACGGCAGCCGGGAAGAAATCGAAGCCTGCTACGGCATAGCCCGCAGTATCATCGAATATCTCGAACAGCGCCGCATCTATTACGGCTTCTATACCAACGCGGAGATGAATACCCGCATCAAAGGCAGAGCGACTGTTCCCGACGGCATCGGAAGAGTCCACAAAGAGTCGATCATGGAAACTCTCGGCCGGGCTGTCCACTCGTCGTTTCTTTCCACTGACACCCTGCTATCAAGAACCTTCGGCCACATGGACGAAATGCGTTCCTATATCTATATCACACCGCATCCGGAAAATAAGGAAGAAACGATCCGCCGTTATGAGCGCCGGCTCAACACCCGCATCTTCACGATCCGCAGTGCTGACTTTACAGCCAAGGAGGATCCCGCATGAAATGGCCTGATTATCTGACCGTTCTCCGGCATGTCCTGCTGTATCTCTGCACGCTCGGCATCGGCTGGCTGATGGCCGGCTTCATGCCGGTGCTGGCCATGATCCTGCTGACGATAGCTGTCGTTGCCCTTTCGTCGCTTCTGAAACAGAAGAACGCCGCATTGCGCTTTCTGCCATTGCTGCTGTGGGGCTTCCTGTTTCTGCCGCTGTTTTCTGAAGTCGGTTTTGTTTCCAGAACAATACCGGTTATTTATACAGCCGCCCGCATCATTTCCGGCATTGACCGGATGACCTATGATCAAAGCCGGACGGAACTGTTTGCCGGCTGTGCTTTGTACGCTGTTGTCGCCCTGTTCTCTTCATTGGAGAACGCGGCTGATTTCTTCGCAATGACGCTGCCCTGGTTTCTTGCCTGGGCCGCCCTTGCCACCTTCCAGCTGCGGCTGCTGAAAAATCCCGAGCTGCAGAATGACCGGCAGTATCTGCTGTTCTCCGGCGGCATATCGCTTCTCATGCTGGTGATCATTCAGGTCATGACTTCGCAGACTTTCGCGAATGCATTAAAAGCCTTGATCCGCTTTATTTATGAAAAAATACTTCTGACACCGATCCTGCTGATGATCCAGGGCATCGCCTTGCTTCTGCAGCAGTTCTTCACCCTGCTTTCCAGTATCGGCTTCAGCGAAATACATTTCGAAAATGATTTCGAAAGTGTCTTTGAAGAGATCGGTTCCTACAACGAACATTACGAATTCAATTACACACATGGCGGCGACCTGACATGGCTGATGATCCTGACCCGTGTCATTGCCGTGCTGATCGTGATCCTGATCACCTGGCTGATCATCCGGCGGATGAGAAAACGCCGCAGCCGGACGGAAAGCGGTCTTTCCTTCACGAAAGAAAGATCCATCCCGCACCGCGCCAAAGAACAGGATCATAATCCTTCTTCCCGCATCCGCACCCTCTACCGCAAATATCTGAAACTGGCATCCCGCTATCAGATCGACACTGACGGCCGTGATGCCTCGGATGTCATTGCCGCAAAGACTGATACCATGCTCAACAGCAAAGACGCCTCAAAGCTGCGGCGCCTCTGGCTTCCGGTACGCTACGGTCATGGCAGTGATCAGGAAGCGGCGGAAGCGGAACGCCTGTACAAATCGATCAAAAAGCAGTTCCGTGATCTTTAGGAGGAAGCAGAATGGATGACTCATTTGAACTCTATGATCTGAAAGTTGAAACGATTGCCACGGGCAGACCATTCGTCTGTTCACACCGGGAAGGAGATTACTTTCTCGTCCAGGGAGAAAACCTGGTCTTCCCCGAGACAGACCGTTTCTCGATGTACGCATTAAGCGCCATCCTGCCCCTGCTGGCCGCCAAACAGAGAGTGACAGATCACAATGACTGGATGTACACCGATGCCGAGATTGCCTGTCCGGATCCCAACTGCGGAGCCCGCTTCCGTATCACACGAACAGGCAAACGCGTCTTTCATCACCATGAAGTGACGATCGTACCATTAGAGGAGGAAAACAAAGAATGACTGCCGAACGTTATCAGCTTACCGATTCCTACAGCATCAGCCGGGTACTCAACGGCTGCTGGCAACTGTCACTCGGACACAGTCTGAACGGACCGCTCGATATGGACGACGTCATGAAGGCTTTCTATCTGCTCAAAGACAGAGGCTTTACGACCTTTGACGTCGCCGACATCTATACCGGCGCGGAAGAATTCATTGGTGAATTCATTTCCCAATTGAAACAGCGCGGTGACTATCATGAAGAAGACATTCAGATCCATACCAAGTACGTACCGGATCTCGAATACCTTTCAAAAGTGGACTTTGCCTTTACCGAAAGCATCATTGACCGCTCACTGATGCGTCTCAATCGCGACATCCTCGATGTCGTGCAGTTTCACTGGTGGGACTATGAAGTTCCCGGCATGGTCGAAACCGCCCTGCACCTGAAGAAACTGCAGGAAAAAGGCAAGATCCGCTGTGTCTCCCTGACCAACTTCGATACCGACCATATGGACCTGCTGGTAAAGGCCGGCGTGCCTGTCGCATCCATTCAGGCGCAGTATTCCCTCTTTGATCGAAGACCGGAAAAGAAACTGCAGGCCTACTGCCGTGAACATCAGATCCCGATGATCTGCTACGGCACTCTGGCTGGCGGCTTCCTGGCCGAGCGATACCTTGGCAACACAAGAGAGGAAATCGTGCCGGAAACCAGATCACAGGTCAAATACCTGCAGATCATTGAAGACTCCTTCGGCTGGGACGGCTATCAGAAGCTGCTTGCCAGACTGAAGGAAATCGCCGACGCTCATCAGGTGCAGGTTTCCCAGGTCGCGACTCGCTTCATTCTCGAACAGGACATGGTCGCGGCAGCCGTCATCGGCGTGCGCAATTCCCGTCATGTCGAAGACAACGACCGGATCTTCTCCTTCCGTCTCAGTGAAGAAGAAAAGCAGTCACTGCGGGCCATGATGGACGATGTACCGTGTCCCGAGGGCGAACCGTTCGAACTGGAACGGACCGTCGGTTCAAAGTACCGGAATATCATGCACATGAACATCAATGAGGAAGAACAGCAATAAAGGCATCCGCGCGGATGCCTTATCTTTTTTATCTTCTTACTTCCGGTGCAGATCCGTCAGGATCCAGTCCTTCTTCTTCAGTTCATATTCCCTGCCGCAGTACGGGCAGCATCTCTGATGCATGGCGTCGAAGCTGCCGTTGCATCCGTCACATGTAACTTTCAGGAAAGTAAATTCCGGATGGAATTCCGGATCGATCTTCTTTTCCGCCGTGAAATTGAACTGCTCGTCCCTTTCTCTGACCTTCCTGCCGGACGCATAGGTATTTGTCATGAAGGCGGTTCCCTGCACTCTGAGGATGTCACCGTCTTTTTCATGTCTGCGGATATACAGAGCGCCTCTGTACTGCATATCGGCAGCCTGATCAAGTTCCGACAGGTCGCAGCTGCCTTCCCAGATGCTCAGGGAATCCCTGTCGTCTTCGAAGGCAATTGAGCGGATCAGGGAAAGGATCTTTCCTTCAAATGCCTCAAATGAGAAAGAGGGTTCGCAGGACTGCATGAATTTTGTCATCTTCTTCCGGCTGTTGAGTGATTTCATCATCGGCATCGCTCTGCCTGCTTCATAGAACACTTTCCCCATCAGGATCAGACTCCGGATCATATACCAGATGAAGGCGAACACAAGACCGTAGAAAGCCCCGAGCAGCACGGCGCCAAGGATCCTGAATATCATTTCCAGATCATTCCAGCTGATAACAGCCATCGCCGCGACTGCGATACCTGCGATCACGCCGGCAATGATCATTTCCCGTTTGAGGTTATCCATCAGAGTGCCCCGTTCGACGATACTGGACACCGTATAGTAATAACTGGCACAGGGATATACTTCATCTATTTCAAAATGTGTCCCGCAGTACGGACATCCGTCTCTTGCCTCGGAGGCGGACATTGTATGTCCGCAGTTGGGGCATGTGCATGTGCCGGGTTCGACACCTTCCCTGTCGATAAATGATACGTACAGGTCGACCGGACGGCTGATCTTTTTGATTTCCTTGCCGTTCTGGCGGTATGTGACATTCTGTCTTGCCTCACGGTAAAGGATCTTTGAAGCAAAGCCGTTTCCTTCCCGGGGGATGCTGCCTTTGAGCTCATCCTTGACATGAATGAACTCCTCTTCCCTCTGAATGCCGAGCGCTTTCAGCCGCGCTTCCTGCTGATTAAGCAGATAGCGCAGTCCGATCGATGCCGAGACGGGTTCCTTGCCGTTCAAAGTCCATTCGTGCAGTTCGTTTGTAAATTGTTCCAGCTGATCCATATACAATTCCTTCTGATTGCCGCAATGCGGATTTTCTTCATTTTAATAGCATTCAATATATCTGTCCACCTGACATAAACGACCATAAACGTTACTTATCGGATCCGGTTTTTCGCTTTCGCAGAATCGAGTAGGAGGAACTAAGTAAAGGTTCCTCCTTTACTTAGCCCCGACCTCTCACACCACCGTACGTACCGTTCGGTATACGGCGGTTCGAAATTCA
>CADBEA010000005.1 GCA_902793635.1 uncultured Erysipelotrichaceae bacterium
TTGTGTCATTCCCTGTACGGCAAGCATCTTTCGAAACACAGGATTTGTATACTGGTATCCTCTGTCACTGTGGAACAGCGGCTTCGCATCCGGATTGGCGGCGATCGCTTTCCTGAATGTATCGAATACCAGATTGTTATCATTATGCTCACTTACTGCCCAGGAAACGACCGAACGGTCATATAGATCCATAAATGCGCTGAGATAGATCTTTCCTTTTCCGCCTGGGATCTTGAACTCAGTGACATCTGTAGTCCATTTCTCATTCGGTGCAGATGCTTCGAAATTCCTTCCAAGAAGATTGTCTGCTTTCTGATCCTTCTTATTGCCTACCGTACAGCAGTTCCTCACTCTGCGGATCGAGGAGTGAATGCCCGTGATCCTCATGATCCTGCGGATCCGTTTGGGCTTGTAGTCCGTTCCTTCTTCTCTGTTCAGGAAGATCGTCATCCGTCTGTATCCGAGGATCCCGCCATAACGCTCATGGCGTTCTTCGATCTTTCCGGCGATCTCTATGTCTTCCAGTTCCTTGACCGGGATATCTCTGTTCAGCCATTTGTAATAAGCTGCACGGGTCACACCCAGTTTCCCGCACATCCAGCTGATACTGTAATCCTGTTCCTCATGCAATTCTCTGATTGCCAGATACTTCACTTCGTTTTTTGCTTTTGAGAAGATCGCCTCCTTCGATTTCCTCTACTTTTTTTAGTAGTACAGCCTCCATCTCAAGTTCCTTGATCCTTGCCTGAAGGATCTTGTTCTGTCGCTGCAGCTTCTCTACTTCCGTGAGCTCTGATTCTTCTTTACGCTTGCCGCGTTTGTCAGTGAGTGCTTCATTGCCATTCTTCAAATACTTCTGTACCCAACTGTATACCTGGCTGTATGAAACGTCATATACTGCCGCTGTATTCTTGTAATCATTATTGTTTTCGATACAGTACTTTACGATCTCTTCGCGCTCTTTCTGAGTTGTCTTTCTACGTGCCATCTTTGTATAGACCTCCGGCTTGGGAATATAGTCCTTAAGCTCTTTGAGATCATTATACTTGGCTATCCATTTGAACAGGGTGCTTGTACTGGGTATTTGATACTTATTGCATATCTCTTCCTTTGATCTACCACCTGAAAGATAATCTTCAACTGCTTTGATTTTATATTCTTTGGTATACGAGTTGTTCTTCAGCTTTGGCATCAACGACTCTGGCCCATTCTCACGATACTTTTTTATCCATTCCATAACTCTTCTTTCGTTGACTCCAAGACTTTCTGCTGACTGTCTGGCACTGACTATACCGTTTAAATAGTTGTTACATGCCTTGAGTTTATCCTCATAGGACACCTTTGGTTTCCTTCCCATGATAAAATCCCACCTCCATAGATACACGTTTCTATATTTCGTGTGTCTACTTTGGCGGGATCATATCAGTTCCGCATACATGCGTCTTCTTTTTTTAACCTCTATTGTATCTGCTGCAGAAGAACAGGATGCGGCTCAGGACACGCAGTATGGACGCTTCCTCGTCTGCTTTGCTGTCTTCCGGTTCATCAGCCGGTTCGTCAGCCGGTTCCGGATCCGTTTCTTCGGAAGGGACAACTTCCTCATCCTCAGACGGTGCCAGCGGATCAATTTCCTCATCAGCCGGATCTTCGTCGCTGTTTTCCAGATAATGCATGACACGCACGTGGATCGTGCCGTCATCCATCGGACCTTCCAGCGAAACGATCAGATTATCCTTGCTTTCATCACCGGTATCGATATAGGACGGTGACAGGGTAACATAGGCACCCAGGCGGTTGGCGCTCTCGATCATGGCTTCCAGTTCGGAATAAGGTTTGTCTTCCCATTCATGTCCGTCAATGGTGAACTGGCCGAGACTGACGGTGTAATTGACTTCGGCGTTTTCGTCGAATTCACCGGTATCGTTCGAGATAATGTATTCCTTGGCAATGACGTTGCTGTACTGCTCTGTGCGGATGCCTTCGATCACGCCATAGGCATGCAGGGCATGTTTGAAATCGAATTCAGAGTAGCCGGTCATACGCGGAATGGTGATCTTTTTCGGTTCCGGTGTCGGTTCCGGTTTCGGATCCGGTTTCGGTTCCGGCTTCGGATCGACGTGGCGGGCGATCACAACAGCGATCGTGCTGCCCGGATTCAGGGTGCCGCTGCTTGGCGACTGTTCAAGAATGACGCCTGTCTCCTTGTCAGTCACTTCTTTTTCCGTGACGGTAACTTTCAGATTGGCGGTGCCGCTGAAATTCTGGTTGGTCTGTGTCAGCCATGGCGTAAAGGCTGTCTGATAGTTCTTGCCGATAAAGCTCTGAACCGGAACAGCACCGGCTGACTGATATACTTTCATGATCGAACCCGGGTTCAGCATGCCGGTATTCGGCTCATTGCGGTAAATCTTGTCTTTCGGCTGATCACTGTAGCACTTGATCCAGGAGATCTGGATTTCATTTTCTTTGCCCCATGCTTCGATTTCCGCGGCTGTTTTGTTCGTCAGATCCACAGCCTGTACCTGCGGGCCTTTGGAAATGGTGACTTTCAGACCGTCCCGGCGGAAGACTTCCTTGCCGGCGGAAGGCTCGACAGCCAGCACGTAGCCGGCCTGCACCTTGGTGCTTCTGACTTCCGAATAAGTAACGGTGATCTTGTTGGTGTTCGCCCATTCTTCAACTTTGCCGCGGGTCCAGCCGGTCATGTCCGGCACGGTGAGGGCGACGCCGGCTTCTTCCGGACTGGCGGAGATCTGGATCACGATCTGATCGCTGCGTTTGGCCTTTCCGTCTTTGACATTGATGCCGACAAACTGTCCTTCCGGAATCGTCGGATCATAGACATATTCAATACTGACACGCGCGAAATGCTCGTTGATAAACCATTTCTGGACTTCTTCGAGGGTCATGCCTTTGAAGTCGATCAATGTGATGAGGGCGTGCGGGTCAGGACCGTTGGAAAGCACGAAACTGATGTTTCCGTCGATTTCCTCACCGGCCGCCGGTGACTGGGAGACCACGGTATTCTGATTCAGGGTCTCGTGATATTCATATGAGTAGACGATATTTTCCGTACTGACGGAATGTTCACTCATCCACTGTTCAACGCTTTCTTTCGGCATACCTTCGAAGTTGATCATGACGGCTTTTTTCTGACAGCCGACCAGGACGAAGGCGAGGACAAAAGAGAGAACAGCAGTTAAGAATCGTTTCAGGTTTCTCATAAAGCCTCCTTGCTGAATCCGGTCATCCGAATTCGTCAATTCATTATGCACCAAATGCGTAAAAAGTGAAACAGAAATGTGAACTGATTCTCCGCGTCATCAGGATTTGATAAGATGATAACAGATAGATAAAAGGAGGCAGTTCATGATCAGAGGGATTCACCATATTTCCATGAAATGCGGCAGTCCGGAAGTTTTCGCGGAAACAAAACGATTTTATACTGAGGTTCTTGGTCTGCCGGTTGTCCGGGAATGGGACAAAGGCATGATGATCGAAACCGGAAACTGCTGGCTGGAAATCGGCAATGACGAAACCGGCAGCACCGAACGGGGCGCGATCCGTCATTTCGCTTTCTTCGCCGATGAAATCGACGGGCTGGCTGAAAGGATCAGGGCGGCCAGCTATGACGTATTCATGGAACCGAAGGAAGTCTGCATACCCTGTGAACCAGCGGTTCCTGCCCGTATCGCGTTCTGCCGCGGTCCGCTCGGTGAAGAAATCGAATTCTTCTTTGATAAGTCAGTGAACGCTGAAAGATATCAATAGCGGGTCTGAAAAAAGAGTCTCTGCGTGAGACTCTTTTTCATGTCGCTTATTCGATACTGTGGGTTATTCCATGCTGCGGCACTGTTCGAGCAGGGAAATGATCGGCAGGTGCTGCGGGCAGGCTGCTTCACACTGGCCGCACTGGATGCAGTCAGACGCTTTGCCGCGGCCGACCGTCACAATGACATATTCTCTCTTGGTGCGGAATTCCGGACTGCCTTTCTTGCGGTTCTCGACGGCGAAGATTTCCGGAATCGGAATGTTCATCGGACATCCCTTGGTGCAGTAGTGGCAGGCGGTGCAGGCGATCGACTGATCTCTGTTCAGTGCTTCCTGCGCTTCTTTGATCACTTCTTCTTCATGGGCGTCAAGCGGTTTGAAGTCTTTCATGTAACTGAGGTTGTCCTGCATCTGTTCCAGGGAACTCATGCCGCTCAGGACAGCCAGGAGGTTATCCTTGCTGGCGACAAAACGCAGCGCCCAGGAGGAGTAGGAGAGGCCGTTGTTCTCTCTGTCAAAAATGGCTTTGACGGAATCGATCGGATTAGCCAGGATGCCACCTTTGATCGGTTCCATGACAACGACCGGCTTGCCGTACTGTTTGCAGATCTCATAGTTTCTGCGGGACTGCACGCCGGGATTCTCCCAGTCGGCATAGTTGATCTGCAGCTGGACGAATTCCGCGTCCGGATGCTTTTCGAGCAGTTCCACCAGCAGTTCGGGATCGGCATGGAAGGAGAAGCCGTAATGCCTGATCAGACCTTCTTCCTTCAGCTTCTTTACATAATCCCAGATGCCGTATTCTTCATATTTCTGATAGTTTGTCCGCTGAATGGCATGGACCAGATAATAATCGAAATAACCAGCGCCGCTGCGTTCCAGACTGGTTCTGATTTCCTGCTTCGCTTCTTCTTCCGTGATATCACTGCCTGGTGAAATGATCAGTTTGGATGCCAGGGTGTAACGGTCACGCGGGTAACGCTCAACCAGTGCCTGGCGGATCGCTTCCTCACTTCCCGGATAGGCAAAGGCTGTGTCAAAATAGGTGCCGCCGGCCTCCAGAAAACTGTCGACCATCTGCGAAACCTGCGGGATGTCGATTGATCCGTCTTCGAGTTTGGGCAGGCGCATCAGGCCAAAACCCATCTTCAGTTTCTCTTTTCCTGTAAACACACTCATGGTATTTCACATCTCCTTTACATTTAAATTATACAGGATTGAGCAGTCTGGTTTTTGTGATTTTGCACTGGAATTGTCGTTCTGAAACATATTCACGAAAATGAAAAATTATGAAAGAACTGTAAAATAATTGTAAAAAAGAAAACGCTTGCAAAAACCGGAAGGGGGCATGATAATGTAATTAGTTTACCGGTTTACCAAAACCGGATCATTGGGAAAGAAAGAGGTTAGTTATGTTTGATTCTAAAGATTTCAGACTCGACGGCAAAGTCGCTCTTGTGACTGGTGCCAGTTACGGAATCGGCTTTGCGATCGCAAGTGCGTTCGCTGCTGCCGGTGCAACAATCTGCTTCAATGATATTAACGAAGAAAAGACAGAAAAGGGTATTCAGGCCTACAAGGAAGCCGGTATCGAAGCGCATGGATATGTCTGCAACGTCTGTGACGAGGAACAGGTTCAGGCTATGGTCAGAAAGATCGAAGAAGAAGTCGGAACGATCGATATTCTTGTCAACAACGCCGGAATTATCAAGCGTATCCCCATGCTGGAAATGAGCGCAGCTGATTTCCGTCAGGTCATTGACGTTGACCTGAACGCACCGTTTATCGTTTCCAAAGCTGTCATTCCGGGAATGATCAAAAAGGGCCATGGCAAGATCATCAACATCTGCTCCATGATGTCCGAACTGGGCAGAGAAACAGTATCTGCCTACGCAGCTGCCAAGGGCGGTCTCAAGATGCTGACCAGAAACATCTGCTCTGAATACGGTGAATACAACATTCAGTGCAACGGCATCGGCCCGGGCTACATTGCCACACCGCAGACAGCTCCGTTAAGAGAAAAGCAGCCGGACGGATCCAGACATCCGTTTGACCAGTTCATCGTTTCCAAGACACCGGCAGCCCGCTGGGGTAATGCGGAAGATCTGCAGGGTCCAGCCGTATTCCTGGCCTCCGATGCGTCCAATTTCGTCAACGGCCATATTCTGTATGTCGACGGCGGTATTCTCGCCTATATCGGCAAACAGCCGCAATAATACTCATTACAGCCGGTATTCCGGCAGGAATCGGAATACCGGTATCTTTAGTTAAAGGGGAATAGTTTATGGATGTATTGTTACAGGCTATCGTAAACGGAATTCTGCTTGGCGGTTTCTATGCACTTATGGGCATGGGACAGAACATCATCTTCGGTGTTATGAAGATCGTTAACTTCTGTCATGGTGAAATGCTCATGGTAGGCATGTATCTGACATATATGCTGTATACCTATGCGGGAATCGATCCGTACCTCGCGCTTCCGCTGGTAGCTCTCATCATGTTCTTCCTTGGCGCAGTGATCCAGCATACGCTGATCACGCCATCTCTGAAGACAAAGAGTTTCACGAACCTTCTGTTCCTGACAGTAGGTCTTGGCCTTCTGCTCTCGAACGGAGCACTGGTTCTGTTTGGATCTGATTACAAATCAATCAGAACTTCTTATTCTCAGACAACGATCCCGATCGGACCTGTTTCTGTGGCGCTGCCGCGACTGATCAGCTTCTGCGTACTGATCGTCGTGACGATCGCTCTGTTTACTTTCCTGAAGTATTCGACAGTCGGAAAACAGATCCGCGCCGTTTCTCAGAACCCGGTCGGTGCTGAAGTCTGCGGTATCAATGTCAAGCGTATCTATCTGCTGACATACGGTCTCGGCATCGCTCTGGCAGGTATTGCCGGATGTCTGCTGACCCAGTTCTATTCGATCTTCCCGACGGCCGGTGCAGGATTTGGTTTCCGTGCTCTGATCGTAGTTGTTGTCGGCGGTCTCGGGTCGATTCCGGGAGCGTTCTTCGCCGGTATTCTGCTTGGCCTTCTGGAACAGATGAGCGCATTGTTTATCAGTCCTTCGTACAGTGACATGATCGTCTTCATCACATTTATTGTGATCCTGGTCGTACGTCAGCTCATCATCATGAGGAGGAAATAACAATGGATGTCAAAAAAGCAGTAGGTACATATCATCGCAATCTGGCAATTGTCATCGGCGCACTTATCTTGCTGTTCTGCCTGATTCCGGTGTTTGTGAAAACTCCTTATATCATTAATATCTTTGTCCTGGTGTTCTATATTTCAACAATGTCGATGGCATGGAATATTCTCGGCGGTATGACCGGTCAGAATTCCCTTGGTCTTGCGGCATATATGGGCATCGGCGCATATACGGTATGTCTGGTCGTAACAAAGCTCGGCTGGAATCCGTGGGCTGTATCAATTCTCGCCATGCTGGTGACAGGTCTGATCGCCGGTGTGATCTTCTTCCCTTGCTTTATCCTGCAGGGTCCGTATTTCACACTGGTATCTATCGCCTTCGCGGAATCGATGCGTCAGTTCATTATCAACTCCGAGTTCTTTGGCAGAGCCAGCGGCGTCGGTCTCCCGTTCGGCGGCGATTCCTTCGCTCAGTTCCGCTTCGCCAGCAAGGTTCCGTACTTCTATGTCGGTCTGATCATGATGATCGCCGTTTACGCGATCATGAAAACAATTGACCGCACAAAGATCGGTTTCGCCCTGAAGACGATCCGTGAAGATGAAGACGCGGCAGCAGCCATCGGTATCAACCCGACCAAATACAAGGTCATCGCAGTTGTCATCTCAGCGATGGTAGCCGGCTTCGTAGGCTTCTTCTATGCCAGCTATATCCGCTATGTCGACCCGGACCTGATGGTTCAGGCAAAATCGACAGAGTTCGTTCTGCCAGCCGTTGTCGGCGGTGCGGCTTATGTGGAAGGACCGCTGGTCGGCGGCCTGATCATGATCCCGCTGTCTGAATTCCTGCGTGCCAACTTCGCGAGAGTTCTGCCCGGCATCAACATGATCATGTACGCGATCGTGCTGCTGGTCGTCATCCGCTTCCGTCCGTCCGGCATTCTTGGCTGGTACATGGATTCGGACTTCAAGAAATTCATCGATGAAAAGATCCTGAAGAAGCCGCCTCTGGACGTTCTTGAGGAATACCAGATGATGAATTACGAAAGCAGGAAGGGAGGGAAATGAGCATGTCTGAAAAACCGGTAATCGAAGTTGTCGGTCTGACAAAGAGATTCAAGGGTCTGACAGCTGTAAACGACGTTTCCTTCTCAGTCCGCAAAGGCGGCATCACCGGCATGATCGGTCCGAACGGTGCCGGTAAATCCACAACCTTCAATATGATCTGCGGATACTATCCGCCGACCGAAGGAAAGATTTATTACAACGGCGAAGATATCACCAACAAACGGGCTTATGAATATACAAATATGAAAATCGCCCGTACCTTCCAGATCATGAAGCCTTTAAAGAATCTGACCGTTCTGGACAACGTCATCGCTTCCGCGTATTTCGGCCACGCTGCCGCAAAGAGTAAGGAAGAGGCGACCGAAAGAGCGATCGAGATTCTGAAGTTCACAGGTCTCTACGAAAAAAGACATGTCCTTTCCAAGGAAATGGGCACGCCTGACCAGAAGCGTCTGGAAATGGCAAGAGCTCTGGCAACCAAGCCGGAAGTGCTCTTCCTGGATGAAAACATGGCCGGTCTGAACCCGACCGAAACAGCTGAAGCGATCGAACTGATCCGCAAGATCAATCAGTCCGGTGTGACGATCCTGCTCATCGAGCACATCATGCAGGCAGTCGTCAGTCTCTGCGAAAAGGTCATCGTTCTGCACCACGGCGAGAAGATCGCCGAGGGCACACCGGAAGAAGTCATGAATGATCCGTATGTCATGGAAGTCTATCTTGGTAAGAAAGCAGAAGACAAACAGGAGAAGGAGGAGGCGTAAGTATGCTGAAAGTCGAAAATCTGAACGCTGGTTACGGTCCTGTCAACATTCTCTGGGATGTCGCATTTGACATGAATGACGGAGAAGTCGTCGCGATCCTCGGCTCAAACGGAGCCGGAAAAACAACCATGGTCCGTGCCATTACCGGCATGATCAGACCGACATCCGGTTCTGTCGTCTTCAACGGTGAAGAACTCTGCAAAAAGTCCTCCCGTGAGATCCTGGACAAAGGTATCGTTCAGGTTCCGGAAGGAAGACAGCTCTTCACGGAAATGACCGTTCTGGAAAACCTGCAGATGGGAGCTTTCAACAAGGAAACGAAAGCACACTTCCAGGAAAATCTGGAACGCTGCTACAAATGGTTCCCGAAACTGGAAGAAAGAGCCAAACAGGCAGCCGGTACATTATCAGGCGGTGAACAGCAGATGGTCGCTGTCGCCAGAGCACTGATCGGCATGCCGAAGCTGCTGATCCTTGACGAACCGTCTCTCGGTCTTGCACCGAATATCGTCGACGACATTCTGAATGTCGCCAAGACACTTGCTCAGGAATCGGGAATCTCCGTACTCCTGGTAGAGCAGGATATTACCAAAGCGCTCGCTACAGCTGACCGCGGCTACGTTATTGAAAACGGCAAGGTGTCACTGAGCGGCACGGCGGCTGAACTGGCCGCGAATGAACACGTCAAGAAAGCATATCTTGGCATCTGATGAGGCAGTAAGCGCCGTCAGCAGTTCGGCGCTAAAAGCAAAAATAAATATTTTGAGGAGAAAGGATAACCTAATGAAAAAGTTTTTGAAAGGCCTTCTTCCGCTGGCTTTAGCAGCAACAATGTTTGCTGGCTGTGCAGGCGGAAGCCAGGGAACCGCTGAAGGCGGTGAAACAACCGGAACAGAAACATCCGGCGAAACAATCAAGATCGGTACGATTTATGCTATGTCCGGTGACAAAGCTGCCATCGGTGAAAACATCCTCCGCGGTATTGACTTCGCTGTTGAAGAAATCAACAAGCAGGGCGGTATCAACGGCCGTATGCTGGAAGTTGTCCGTGGCGACCACGCTGGTGATGCCGCAACAGGCAGATCCGAAGCAGAACGTCTGATCACACAGGAACATGTCGATGTTATGATGGGCTGCCATATGTCCACTGTAACCGAAGTTGTCGCTCAGGTATGCCAGCAGTATGGTGTTCCGATGATCACAGCCATCTCCACACTGGACAAGCTGTCTGATGAAGAACATGCTGCATATGACTACTTCTTCCGTCTCTGCCCGCTGAACTCTATCTATGTTGAAGACATGCTGAAGTATCTGAAGGATTCCTCTCAGCAGACTGGCGAAGAAATCAAGACAGTCGCTATCTTCACAGACAAAGCTGCCATCGGTCAGGAACTGATCCGCTGCGTCAACCTCTTCGCTGACCAGTATGGTCTGGAAGTTGTTGGTGAAGTTGACTACTCCGGCGGTGCTGCTGACCTGTCCGCACAGGTTCTGGCTCTCAAGCAGCTGAACCCGGATGCAATTCTCTGCGACTCTTATGTCAATGACGCTGTTCTGTTTGTCAACACTCTGAAAGAGCAGAACTACAAGCCGAAGATGATCGTTGCCAAGGCAAACGGCTTCACAGATCCGTCCTTCATCACACAGCTCGGCTCTGCTGCCAACGGTGTCGCTTCTGTTGTTGAATTCAACAGCGACCTGACAAACGGTGCAGAAATCAATAAGGAATTCAAGGAAGTCTATGGCGTTGACATGAACGGTCACTCCGCAGAATCCTACACAGTCGTATGGCTGTTCAAGGCTGCAATTGAAAAAGCCGGCTCCACAGACGGCGAAGCAGTCAAGAAGGCTCTTGCTGAACTGGTTATTGACGGTGCGTTCGACGGCGGCCGCAATATCATCCTGCCGTATTCCAAGATTGACTTCGTTGACGAATATGATCTCGCCGGTTCAAAGCATTACAGAGATAACACATCCGCTTCTGTAGCGATCGCTCAGATTCAGGATGGCGCTTGGAAGACAGTATGGCCGTTTGAGTTCTCTTCTTCCCAGATCGCATTCCCGGCACCGTTAGAGTAATATTCGATCCATCTGAAAAACTAAACTGCTGAGTTTTGCAGATGATGGTAAAAATGACAGCTGAAAACTGTCGGAAAGAATAAAAAAGGGTGACCGGAGGCTGTGCATGCTAGCATATGCTTCAGGGCACCCTTTTCCTAAGACAGTTCTTATACGTATAATAATAAAAAAGAGGATTTATCATGTACGAGAAAATGAATGAACAGATTGCATCCTACGGCGTTGTGCCGGTCGTTGTTCTCAATGACACGAAAGACGCACTGCCGCTGGCAAAAGCATTGGTGGAAGGCGGCCTGGCTGTCGCGGAAGTGACTTTCCGTACAGATGCGGCCGAAGAGTCCATCCGCATCATGACGGAAGCTTATCCGGATATGCTGGTCGGTGCCGGAACTGTGCTGACAGTTGAGCAGATCGAAAGAGCTGTCAAAGCAGGCGCGAAGTTTATCGTCTCGCCGGGCTTTGATCCGGAGATCGTCGACTACTGTATCGAAAAGGGAATTCCGGTTTATCCGGGAACTGTCACACCGACTGAAGTCGCCATGGCAGTCAAGAGAGACCTGAAAGTATGCAAGTTCTTCCCGGCTGCTCAGTTCGGCGGACTCGATACGATCAAAGCACTGGCGGCACCGTATACAATGGTGAAATTCATGCCGACCGGCGGTGTCAGTCTGAAGAATCTGAGAGATTTTCTCAGTTGCGACAAGATTGCCGCATGCGGCGGTACATGGATGGTCAAGGGAAACCTCATCGCGGAAGGCAGGTTTGACGAGATCAGACAGATGACAGCAGATGCGGTCGCAATCGTTAAGGAGATGAGAGGTTAAGTCATGAAGCTGGATTTAAAAGTTGAAGGCTCATATGTGTATGATGCGGTAAGTCTCGGCGAGATCATGCTGAGACTGGATCCGGGTGAAGGCAGAATCAGAACAGCCCGTTCGTTCAGAGCCTGGGAAGGCGGCGGCGAATACAATGTCGTACGCGGTCTGAGAAAATGCTTCGGCCTGAAGACAGCCGTCATTACGGCGTTCGCTGACAACGAAATCGGCCGTCTGATGGAAGACTTCATCTGCCAGGGCGGTGTCGATACTTCCCTGATTAAATGGATGAAGACAGACGGCATCGGCAGAATCTGCCGCAACGGTATCAACTTCACCGAAAGAGGTTTCGGTATCCGCGGCGCGGTAGGATGCTCCGACCGTGCCAACACAGCTATTTCCAAAGCAACAGCAAAGGATTTCGATTTTGATTACATCTTCGGCACACTGGGTGTCAGATGGCTTCATACCGGCGGCATTTACGCGGCTCTTTCCGAAGAAGCAAGCGAAACCGTCATAGAAGCAATCAAAACAGCCAAGAAGTACGGCACGATCGTTTCCTATGACCTGAACTACCGTCCTTCCATGTGGTCGGCGATCGGCGGCAAGGAAAAGGCCCAGCAGGTCAACCGTGAAATCGCCAAGTATGTCGATGTCATGATCGGCAATGAAGAAGACTTCACAGCCTGCCTTGGCTTCGAAGTTGAAGGCAATGACGCGAACCTGAAGGAACTGAATCTTGACGGTTATAAAAAGATGCTCAATGAAGCAGTGAAGACCTATCCGAACTGGAAGGTCGTCGCCACGACACTGAGAACCGTCAAGACAGCGACGGTCAACGACTGGAAGGCCATGTGCTACGCGGATGGTGAAATCTATATGTCCAAGAGCTACGACGGTCTGGAAATCATGGACCGTGTCGGCGGCGGCGATTCCTTCGCTTCCGGTCTGGTTTACGGACTGATGACGACCCAGGATCCTGAAATCGCGGTCAATTATGGTGCGGCACACGGCGCTCTTGCCATGACGACTCCGGGTGATACCTCCATGGTTTCCAAGAAGGAAGTGGAAGCGATCATGGGTGGTGCCGGCGCAAGAGTACAGCGCTGATCTGTCTGCTGATAAAAAAAAAACTGCTGTTTGCAGAAGCCTGAATTCATACACAGGTATCTGCATCAGCAGTTTTTTTATTTCTTCAGAGCCGTCGAGTCGCGCTCCAGAAGGGTGGAACGCAGGACCTGAACATGTTCTGTCTGGTTTTCGTTCCGGATGACATCCAGCAGGATACGGCCAGCTGTGTAGCCTTCTTCATAAGCCGGCTGGCTGATCGTCGTGATCGCCGGCGTGACGTATTCACACCATTTTTCATGGTCGAAACCGATGAGACCGATTTCCGGGAATCTTTCTTTGTACGGTTCCAGTGCCAGGTAGCTCAGCTGCAGAAGCGTGCTGTTCATGGCGAACACACAGATTTTCTTATGGCTGTTCAGCAGGGATTGCAGCTTCTCAGCCAGCTGGGCTGAATCCGCATCAGGGCCAAGAATGATCTGGTCGTAATCAATGTTCTTTTCTTCCAGGGCATCGATGCATCCCTTGTTGCGTTCAATACGGGTCTGCAGGATATATGGGTTGTAGGAAACGATAATGAAGTACTGATAGCCTTTGCGGATCATTTTCCGGGTGGCGGAATGACAGGCATCATAGTTGTCTGTTTTCACATACATCTGGTCGTCGCCGGACGGGGCGGAATCGAAGAATACGATTGGTTTATCGATGTCGATTTCCTTATACAGATCAACGAAATTGACAGTAGGCTGAATCAGAAAACCGTCAACACCCAGGGCAAGCATGGATTTGATATAGGACTTCTCGCGCTCGGGCTTGAACTCGGAAGAAGCAACGATCGTCATATAGTCATTTTCATTCGCATAGTCTTCTATGCCTTTGACGATCCGGTTGGCGAATGGTCTTGTGATATCACCGATGATGACACCAAAAAGGTGAGCGCTTTTGGAGTTCAGTGTGCGGGCGGCGACACTGGGCTGATAGCCTGTTTCTTCAATTACTTTCTTGATCCGTTCATATGTTTTGTCGGACATTTTTTCATGCTTTCCATTGAGATAAAAGGAAACGGTGGCTTTCGAAACATCGGCAATACGGGCGATATCATTGATTGTTACTTTTTGCTTCATAAGGATACTTTAACAAAGAAAAAGAGCCTGTTCAATGGATAAAAGCAGATGAAAACGGTCGAAATTACTGTTTCGTTTCAAAAAGTCCGCATGATATTCAAACCGGTTTACTAAAACCGGGGAAAAGCATCGTTTTTTAGGAAAAATGACTGCCTGCCAGCATGTGGTGACGGTGTCATCAGAAGGGCTGAACAGACATAAAAAACTCCTTTATGTGGATATGCATGAAGGAGTCTTTAATACAGTTATTTCTGTTCCCAGCGTTTTTTCAGAAGGAATGCGGCATCTTTCGGCTGTCTGTTTCTGGTGAAGATACCTTTCTTGTTGCCGTTGACACGCATAATGCCTTCCGTTGTCTGGAAGTCAGCGAAGTTCCATACCAGTTCGCCTTTGACGAAATCATAATCGTCCATGACGCGGAAGTTCATTTCGTAACATTCGTTCTGATATTCCTGGGCCCACATGACACTGGGGAGCTTGTGCTCACCCGCATAGGTGTCAGCTCCGAATTCCGTGAAGATCAGCGGTTTGTTTTCACAGATCGGCCGCCATGCGTCCATCTCGGCACGGAAGGCCGCTTCCGCGTCTCTCAGATCCGGCCCGCCGAGAATATACCAGCCGTAATATCTGTTCAGTGATATAAAGTCACACAGTTCGCCGCAGGTATCTTTTCCCGGTGTGCTGTTGACGAGCAGGGCACCGGTGAGCGGTCTTTTCTGCACGTCCAGTTCTCTTGCCAGAGCGAACAGCGGGGCGAAGTATTCACGTGCTTCCGGATAGGTGGTTTCCGGTTCGTTGAAGATGCTGAAGGCGATGACGGAAGGATGATTCTTGTCACGGATGATCATTTCCTCCAACTGCTCCTTGTGGTTCTTCTGCAGCTGCGGGACGGTATCCGCGGTGAAGAAACGGGTGTCTTTGCCGCCGGCTCCGGCCGCTGCGAAATTCATCAGGGAACGCATCATACCGACAGCCGGCACTTCGTCAATGATCAGGAAGCCTTCTTCATCCGCCATCTGATACCATTCTTCCGCATACGGATAATGACTGGTACGGAAGCAGTTGGCATTGGTCCACTTCATCAGTTCGAAGTCTCGCTTGGCGACCGTCCAGTTAAACTGCCGGCCGATCACTTCAAAGTCTTCGTGTTTGCCATAGCCTTTGAGATACACTTCTCTGTTGTTCAGAAGGATCCTGTTTCCTTTCACTTCGACAGTGCGGACCCCAAGGCGGGCAGGGTATTTGTCAATCTCATTGCCGTCTTCATCGAGGATGCGGAAAACAAGGGTATAGAGATAGGCGTCACGGACATTCCAGAGGCGGGCGTCTTTGATCTGCAGTTCACCGTTCTTGCCGGTATTATCACTGACGCGGTTTCCCTGATGGTCGAAGATTTCCGCGATGACGGAATGTTCACCGCTGGTTTTGACCTGATAGGAGATCAATGCGTCGCTGCCGTTCAGAGTGATCGCTGTATCGTAGTCGAGAATGGACTCTTTCGGAACTCTCAGCAGATGGACACTTCTCTGGATGCCGGAATAATTAAAGAAGTCAAAATACGGCTGCGCCAGACGGGAGCCGTCCTTTCTGACCTTCGTCGTTCCGCAGGGAATGGAAGTTTCGTTCAGTTCATTGTTGACCTTCACACTGATACGGTTCCGGTTTCCGAAACGCACAAATTCTGTGATGTTCAGAACAAACGGAGTGAAGCCGCCTTCGTGAAAGCCGGCACAGACACCGTTG
Organism: uncultured Erysipelotrichaceae bacterium; assembly: GCA_902793635.1. Taxonomy (GTDB): domain Bacteria; phylum Bacillota_I; class Bacilli_A; order Erysipelotrichales; family Erysipelotrichaceae; genus Bulleidia. The sequence continues at coordinate 15,580 of CADBEA010000005.1, forward strand.
ATATAGACGTCAGCCCGGTGGGTGATACTGCCGAACCGCAGGATCACATCACGGCCGTCATCCGCTTCCAGATAGAATTTTGTTTCATACCAGAAATCACCGCAGTAGTCTCTTTTCTCTTTTTCTGTAAAGACATCTGCGAAGCTGGCGGGAACCGGCATGGAAAAGGGATCCGGCAGACCGTTCTGCCAGTTCTGTGCGATTCCATCCGAGGCAGGATCAAACTGCATTTTCCAGAGGCCGTCCAGACTTGTAAAAGTCCGGTGGGCATTGGTGCATGGATAGAGCATTGATTGTTTCATGGAAGTTTCCTCACTTTATATCATCTGCATCAGCAGTAATACGATGACAATAACAGTCGGAACAGTGACGGTGTCATATTCACTTGGTGAAATCAGTTCCGTCAGGCTTCCGCAAATGGCACCAGTCAGCACGGCGGGCAGAGCCTGTGAAAGGGGAATGTTTCTGATCAGCAGCAAAAGGATGCCGCTGAAGGCAGAGGTAACGAACATGGCGGCCGTGCCTTCCCAGGACTTTTTGCCGTCTGTCAGTTTTGAGTGCACCTTGTGTTTTCCAAAAGGTATGCCGACGAGGGCCGCCGCTGCATCACCGGTTCCCCACATGAGGATGGCCGCCGCGGCAAGGTCGGGTCTGGCAAAACCGCCCCAGGCCAGGGTGATCAGAGCGGCGAACATCAGAAACAGCATCACCATGCTTTTCTTGATTTCACCCGGTTTCTTTTCGACGAACAGCCGGCTGTACCACGGTTCTCTTTCCGCCGCGGTAAGCAGGGGATAGATTACCGCCGCAAGCAGTACGGCAGTCAGGGCCGCTGCCTGCCAGCTGCCGGCCGCCAGGATCATCAGCGTGACACACGTGAAAGCGACCGCGTGCAGCAGTTTGCGGAAGATGAAACCCGGCAGTTTCGTGAACATCCGGATCGGAAACAGGATCAGAATACAGGGCAGAAGATACAGAACAAGCACGCCGATGCAGTGCAGCATGTGGCGGATCAGTTCATATTGGAACAGATATTCCCGGAAGTTCAGGATCAGCATGCATGCGCCAAGCACGGTCAGTACCAGACCGGTCAGAAGGCCGATGGAGCGGTTGCTGATGCGGTTGGCAAAACGGGCGGAATACAGGGAGGAAGCTGTCGCCACGGCAATGCATACCAACATGACATGCCATTTCTCCAGAATGATGGCCGGATGGATCAGGATATGACTGACGGAAGCAATCAGAGCGGTAAACGTCATGATAAAGGTGCTGGTGCCGACTGCTGTTTTCAGTTCCATGCCGAGGAAAACGGTGAACACTACCAGCATCATCATGCCGCCGCCGGTGCCGACAAACCCGGTGCCGAAGCCGATCGTCAGACCGAAGAACAGCGAGATCAGAACGCCTTTCCAGTCCAGTTTTTCGCCTTTGGGATGGGGATTCTCACGGCTGGTATCCGGTTTGATCAGAAAGCGGATGCCAATGAAAAATGTCAGAAACAGCGTGAAGCTGCCAAGGACGACATTGCCTGCCAGAAAGGCCGCGTAACTGCCGGCGATACACATGGTCAGGATACATACCAGCATGATCCAGCCGCGTTTCAGGTCGATATTATGATTGCGGGCATATGTATATGCGGTAACGGCTGAACCGAGGATATCCGAGGCGAGGGCGATGGCGGTCGCCTGATAGGCTCCGGTTTCACCATAAAAAGAAGGGCAGAGAACGATCAGGATCGGTACCATGACGGTAGCCGCGGACAGACCGGCCAGACCGGTGCCGATACCGGCTCCCAGGGATGCGGCGATATACCAGAACCATTCCATGGATCGTTTCCTCCTTCCTGATCAGATGCTGTTTATTTCGGTTCGTGCTGCGGAATGATGTATTTTTCTTTTTCTTTTGCCGGCATCTTTTCATATTCCCGGCGGTCAAGCTGGACCGGGATGGAATCATGAAAAAGCGATTGCCGGAAGGCGAAGAAGATGATACCGGACTGTATCTCCGTCACATCGGTCCAGATGTCTTCGTCTACGGCGGTCCATTTCTGTATCAGCCTGTCATGATGCCATGTGCTGATCAGAAAGCCGTGATCATTTTGTTTCCGGATTCTGATCAGGATGTCTTCGGAAAACTGCCATAGAATCTCATGATCCGCATAGCGGACAGTCCCCCGCAGATCACTTTCTGACATTCTCTGATAAAGCATGTCAGTCTGATGAAATACGGCTGGCTCGATGGGGTTCAGAAGACAGCGCACAGCCGTCTGAAAGCGCGGATCCACTTCACCGGCATGTTCCTGCAGGATGGCAAACGGAAGCCATTCATAATCGGAAAGAAGCTGCAGACAGTCTTCTATGACATCCGGATCCGTTTCACACAGGATCATATTCTGCAGCAGATCTTTCAGTTCACTGCGCCAGCCGGCGATTTCCCTGCTGTGGCCGTAATACGGATCCATGAACCAGTCCAGACATAACAGTAGGGAGCGTTTCTGTTCATTGTCGCTGCCGGTCAGCACAGCCTTTACAACTGCGAATCCGCTGCGTACGGTTTCCCGTTCCTGCTCTGTATATGCAATGAGTTTTCCCATGTCATTCTCTCTGTGATACTTGTATTATATACGGAAACAGCCGGAAAAATGGTTAAATTCTTTGGCTGTTTACGATCCGAAAAAAGAGAAGGATATTCCTTCTCATTTTAATCATCAGATTCAGATGCGGTCTTTGCGTTACTGAAGTTCCGCGGAAATGATTTCATCGGAATTGTTCAGGTCGGCAAGCAGCTTGTCCGGACTGATGTTCTGGCTTGTTCCCACATCCAGGGAGACATACCAGCCGCCGTCCTTGTCTTTCACGATTCTGTTTTCACCATTCAGATGAAACTGAGATTTCCTAATGATGTGGCTCAGTTCACGGACACTGCAGCCCGGCTTCACCCGTATTTTCAGTTTCAGCGTCACACTGGTGGAATTATGGGGCAGAAACAGACGGAAAAAATGCTGGACGACCACCATCAGAACAGTGCTGATCAGACCAATCAGATACATGCCTGAGCCAAAGCACAGACCAATTGCCGATATCGCCCAGATACCGGCTGCTGTTGTCAGTCCCTGCACAATATCGTGTCTGACAAAAATGACGCCGGCGCCAAGAAAACCGATGCCGGATACGACCTGTGCGGCAACCCGGGCGGGATCGCCGGTGCCGATGTCACGGAAGCCGTATTTGGAGATCAGGATCAGAAGACACGATCCAAGCGCGACCATTGTATGGGTGCGGATGCCGGCTTCCTTGGCGCGGTAATGACGTTCATAACCGATAATGATGCCGGCACACATAGCCGCAAGAAGACGGAATACCCAGTCCAGTTCAAACATTTCCATATGATTCACCTGCTGTTTCTTTCTATCTATTATATACTCCAAAACCTGATTCGTGCCGAACAGGAAAGAGAAGATATCCGGTTGTCAGCAGAATGGAAGAAACACTGCTGAAAATGAAAAACGCCAGCAGCAGAATGGCTTCTGAACAGAATCATGGAATCAAAAAGCAGAATTTATGAAGAATTCTGCTTTTACGGTTATCGGGATTGGTCAGAGTCATTCCGGTATGCGTTCAATGATCAGTTCCCGGGAACCGTCTTCGAGTGAACTGTATTCGTCATAGTGAATGTGGTCTCCCGTTTCTCCTTCGGCCAGGGTTCTCAGTTGATCGGAAAGAGAAAGCAGGCCGGCTTTGTTGGCCGAAATGATCACGGCATTTCCATCCTCTCTTACCCGGATTGAAAACCCGTCATGCCAGTTGATTTCCATTGTTTTCACCATCCTGTTTCTATCTGTGAATATACAGCCTTGACATTTCATCGCTGTCTTCATTCTGCGCCAGGCAGTAGAATTCCCATCCATATCGTTCGTAAAAGCCGCTGAGATCCGTCAGCAGATAAAGAGGGGAGATGCCTTTGCTTTTCATGTCGGCAGCAGCCATCCAGAGGAGTGTTCCGGCAATGCCCTGGCTGCGATAAGCCTCTTCAGTATATACGGCACAGACGTTGGGCCTGAGATCTTTGCGGACATGAAAGTCGTTGTCGATGACACCGAGACCGCCGACGATCTCTCCTTTGTCCAGACAGAGATACCAGTCATAATCACTGACCTTGTTCAGACAGTCGTTCATGCATTTCAGATAAGCTTCTTCCGGTACATGCCACTTTTCATGGAACCACCGGGCCGCCGCGTTTTTCAGCTGCGGATGATCAGTAAGTTTCACATACGTGAATGGCTTCAGAGGCTGTCTTTTGACAAATACGGGCATACCGTATTCATCCGTGCCCGCTTCCGCAAAACCGAGCGATTTCCAGAAACGGACCGAATCTTCTTTCTGGCTGTTCAGCGCATAATATGCAGCACCGTCCTTCCAGGTGTATTCCTCCAGTGCGTGAAAGCACTGATGGCCTGCCTGATCGCCGCGGTAGGGCGGAAAGACCCAGAAATCGAGGATAAAGCATTTTCCGTCTTCACTGTGGAAGGTACACCAGGATGCTGCGCCGATACGGATGTGGTTACGGACAAACCAGGCCATGTGCTGGGTGTCCGGCACTCTTTCCATATGGGCTTCCAGAATATGCCGGTACGGATCGCCGGAAAAGTAATCGATATCCTCCTGACCGGTAATGATTTCATCCTCGATCAGGTACCGGAGATGGGCATCCCAGAAAGAGCCGATCTGATCAGGAGGAATTTCTTCCACGGTAATGGCTGTTTCCTGTTCTGCTTTCCACAGGAAGAAGCCGTTTGCTGTGGCCAGACGTTCCAGCAAGTCAAACTGTTCCGGATGCTCCGGGTATATCGTCAGCCAGGTGTCATCCCGGTCCAGATCGATCAGGATCTGCAGCCTGGGAAAGAGAACTCTGAGATTCCGGAAAGAAAGATCTTTCAGTTTTGCAACAAACCATTCCGGATCCGGATCGTCCTGCCATTCCGAGCTGTCAAAAGAAACGGACATGTTATCGTAACAGTTCAGTTTCAGAAGAATTTCCGCCTGTTTCTGATGCAGCAGGGACAGTCTGTCCGGATGACGGTAATAGTGTTCCACGGCCGAATACTGTCCGTTGTTTTTCGCCGGCACGCGCATCGGCAGAATATCCATGATCCAGCAGGGCTGGCTGATTCGTTGTTCGATGCGTGTTTCAAATTCTTCCATCTTCGCTTCTGACTCCTTTGCTGTCTGCCATTATTATACATTTGTTTGCGTACGGCAAATACTGCGGTTTCCGGCGGTAATGCCAAAAATGCGGATTTTAAAGGATTTTCGGCAGTTTTCTGAAAAAAACCAAAGGCAAACGCTTACATTTTCCAAATGCGGTGTTTTTATTTGACACAGCCGCCGGAATGATTAAAATAGGCCGGGAGGAGGAAGGAAAAATGAGTATCGAAAAAGGTGTAATGATGCAGTATTTTGAATGGTATCTTCCCGAGAATTCCGGTCTGTGGAATCAGCTCAGAGACAACGCTTCTTCCCTTGCGAAAAACGGAATCAGCGCTGTGTGGATGCCGCCTGCCTATAAGGGACAGGCCGGAGCAGCCGATGTCGGCTACGGCGTATATGATATATATGATCTGGGCGAATTCGACCAGAAGGGCAGTGTTGCCACAAAATACGGAACCCGCGAGGAATATCTTGCGGCAATTGAGGAACTGCATAAAAACGGCATACAGGTATATGCCGATATCGTACTGGATCATATGATCGGTGCGGATATCAGGGAAACGGTCGTGGCGTCGGAAAGTGCCGAATATGACCGCAACCAGCAGGTCAGCGACGAATATAAGATCAAGGCCTGGACCAAGTTCACATTTCCGGGCAGAAAAGGCAAATACTCAGACTTCGTCTGGGATGCCAGCTGCTTCAGCGGTGTCGACTGGGATGACAAGAAACACAGAAAGGCCATCTTCAACTTTAAAGGCGACGACTGGAGTGAAAATACCGACCATGAAAACGGCAACGCCGATTATCTGATGGGCGCGAATATCAATTTCTCCAATCCGGAAGTTGTCAATCACCTGAAGGAGTGGGGCCAGTGGTATATTGACACGACAAATCTGGACGGTTTCCGGCTGGACGCTGTCAAGCATATTGACAGTGAGTTCTATCCGGACTGGCTGGCGACGCTCCGCAAAAACAATCACCGGGAATACTTTAGCGTCGGTGAATACTGGAACGGTGACGTAAATGTACTGAAGGAATATCTGAAAGCAGTGGACGGATGCATGTCGCTGTTTGATACGCCTCTGCATTTCAATTTCCATCACGCTTCCACATCGAACGGAACGTTTGACATGTCCAAACTGCTGGACAATACGCTGATGAAGGATGACCCGGAACATGCGGTAACGTTTGTCGACAATCACGACACACAGCCCGGCCAGGCTCTGGAGAGTACTGTCGCCGAATGGTTCGTGCCGCTTGCCTATACGACTATCCTGCTGCGCACGCAGGGCTATCCGTGTATCTTCTATGGTGACTATTACGGACTGGAAGCCAGAGAAGGCAGAAACTTTCAGGAGACGATCAACCGGCTGCTGAAGATCAGAAAGAACAATCTGTTCGGTGAACAGCATGATTACTTTGATCATCAGTATGTCGTCGGCTGGACGTACACCGGTGATGCCGAGCATAAAAACAGCGGTGTGGCGGTCATCATGAGTGACAACGCGGCCGGTCAGAAAACGATGTACGTCGGTGTCGAACATAAAGGCGAGATCTGGAAAGAAGCTCTGGGTGACTATGAAGCGGAAGTCAGGATCGATGACAACGGCAACGGCATCTTCTACTGTGACGGCGGTTCTGTCTCGGTATGGGTACCTGCTGCATCATTAAAGTAAATGGAAACTGATCAGGTTTATAAACTGATCAGTTTTTTTTGTGTGTCCGAAGGTAATAAACAGAACGATATTCTGTTTATATATTGAAAGGTGAAATATCGACATATATAATAATTAACAGAACGATATTCTGTTAATTATACAAGGAGAAAAGATCATGAAATTCAATGTCGGATTCTATAATTTCAGTACGGATGCGAGTATGAACTATCAGTTGAACCGGCTTTATTCAACCGGTGTCATGAAACAGGAAGAACTGTATGAAATCGGCCGCAAGGCAGTCGATTTCAGTGCCTGGATCAGACTGTTCACGGGACTTGCTGAAAAAGCCGAAGCGGCCGGCGAATATAAAAAAGCCGCATCGTGCTACCGTTCCGCGCAGTTTTATACGCTGAGTGATGGCAGGGATGCTTCGGGAGAAAGTCTCAAGAAGGTTCTGTATGAAAAATGCATGGCCAATTATGACCGCTGCTATGGTGACGGCAAGTTGATGAATTATGTCCGGGTGCCGTTTCAGAACGGTTATTTGCCGGTCTATTACGCGGTATGTGAAAAGCCGAAAGGAATAATTGTTCTGCATGGCGGCTATGACAGTTTCATCCAGGAGTTTCTCGATTTTCTGCCGTATTTCAAAAGCTTTGGCTACGACGTGTATTTCTTTGAAGGATGCGGACAGGGAGAAGTGCTGCTGCGCTGCGGTATCCGGATGACACCGGAGTGGGAACACTGCACATCCGCGGTACTGGATCATTTTGATCTGCATGATGTCACATTGATCGGTGTGTCACTCGGCGGCTATCTTGCCCCGCGGGCGGCGGTATATGATCAGCGAATCCAGAGGGTCGTCATGTTTGATCTGATCTATGATTTCTACGGTGCCATTACCCATAAAATGGGACCGTGGAAAGCGAAACTGTTTGATTATATGACTGCTCATCCGAAAAGCTTTCTCTGGAAATGGCTGGAGAAAAAACTGGACGAGAATTATTTTACCCGCTGGCTGCTGGGCCAGGGGAAGGTCATTTATGAGAATGTGAACAATGCATGTGATTACTTCAACTGCATCAAACAGTATAATACCCGGATCATCTCGCCATTGCTGAAACAGGACGTTCTGGTACTTGCAGGAAGCGAAGACCTGTATACAATTTATTATGAGGATCAGCTGAATGCTTTGACGAATGCCCGCAGTGTGACCGGCCGGCTTTTTACCAAAGAAGAGTGCGCCGGCCATCACTGTCAGATCGGCAATCTGCAGCTGGCTCTGGATACAATAACAGAATGGATCGAGGCGAAAACGAATGGCGAGGAAACCGGTTCTTGAAGGCGGAAAAAGAGATGAGATCATAGCAGCTGCCGCAAAGCTGTTCTTTACCGACGGATTTGAGAAGACTTCGGTCCGCCGCATCCTTGATGAAGTAGACGGTGAAGTCGGTATGTTCTATCACTACTTCAAATCCAAGGATGAACTGTTTGACGTGGTGGCTGACCGCTTCTTCCACCAGTATGAAACCGACTTTGCCGAAATGGCCGCAGAAATCAGCAGCGTAGAAGAATTCGCCGACCGGTTTCTGGTCATGTTTGAAACATCCATGGAACAGTATATGCTGATCCAGGGAAACATGCACTGGACAGTCCGCAGCGCTCTTCATGAACGCACAGTCGCAGCTCTGATCCCGGCAGCGGAAGAGATGCTGAAAAAATATGGCTATCATGGCAAATATCCGCTGGATATAGCCGCGGCGAAAACCATTGCCGGTATCTCAGCAGCCATTCATTCCAAAAGTTATGCGGAAATGAGCCGTGATGAAAAAAAAGAACTGATCATCGCACTGATCAGGGAAACAATCGGAGACGGACAGTAAACGGCCCCTGCCTGTGAAGGCAAGGGCCTTTTCAATATCATAAATGTTCGCTGATGCTGTAGGCTTCGATTTCACCGGATGTGACAAGAACCGACTCCTGATGGAAGAAAACACAGAGGTCTTTGGCGATTTCCTCGATGATGTTCTTGTCTGCGTCGATCAGGGTAAGAACCAGGGTTTTCTCCTGCGTGTATTCACCGGAGTCATGAATATAACCGCCGTCAATGAGACTGAATGAGAAGGGCACTTTATAAGCGATGCAGAGACGTTTGAGAACGGAGACATACTTCTCTGTTTCAAACTTCTGCACTTTTGTGTCCTGGTCGTTCAGACCGATATAGATGTCTGTTTTTTTCATCCGTGACTGCCTCCGGTTTCTATCAGCATTATAACCCATGCCGGAGGGGATTGATACAAATCCAGAGATGACCCTGACGGCCATCTCTGGATTTGTGATATTCTGATTATTCCTCGTCCGGTTTCTGGCCGTCGTGCGCTTTCCAGGCGCATTCCGTCATCTTAAGATCGGTGAACACGGCCGTGAAACTGGAATCTTCCGGGCTGCAGGCATAAATACCGAAGCGGATCGTGCCGGCACCTTCCCACATATGGCAGATACGCATCTGGGTGAAGTTTTCACCGTCCTGGGAACATTCGATGCAGTAGTCGTCTTCACGGCGGCTGAAGCGGTACCACATGACTTTGACGTCAGCCGGGATGGCGGTGGTTGCCCAGTCGGAATAGCCGTGATTGGTCGCTACCGAGCCAAGATGCTGGAAGGATTCGTTTTCGTATTCAACGGAACCTTTCAGCCAGTTCTCTGAATCAAGATACATGACGACACCGCACTGGTCAAAGCGGTGGCTGCTGCCGGAAAAATCGGTTTTGACAATGAAAGAGAAGAACTTCTCGTCTGTTTCCAGCTGCAGTGCCGGTGCGTTGTCGTTGCGGAAATGGTAATACGTTCTCTGCCACAGATCGGTATGCGGCGCGGTAGTGATCTCGATGCGGTCCTCGCTGATGCTGTAACGGGCAGGCTCACGCGTCCATTTCATCTGTTTTGTAAGTTCCATGATAGGTTTTCCTCCTGAAATACTTCCTGTCTTTCCTACAGAATACCACACAGAACACATACGGGCCTGCTCCATTTGGGACGGAATGTCAGGTCTTTCTTTTTACCGGGACCCAGATCGCGGTATGGTAGTTGGGATCGCTTTTTTCACCGTTGATGCTGTCATACCATTCGACGTTGGCGTTACCGCAGAGTTCATACTCCGGATTGCCGGGCAGCCATTCGCGGAAGATGCGGGTATTCATGCTCTGCATCGCATCCGGAAGCGGTCCGTAACAGTTGAATATGGCCCATTCACATTGCGGGAATTCATAGAGTACCATGCCTTCCGGCACTTCGCCGCCCGTATAGCGGCCGGCAACCAGATAGCGGAACTGCCCGTTGCCGATATCGTCGATGCAGATACCGTATTCACCGATACAGTTGTCGACGATCGCTTTTTCGTAAGGATTTGCCGGCGGATTTCCGGCATATACATGATCCGCATATTTTTCACACAGTTCGTCCCAGAACTTCGGGATTTTTGCATATGCGGTTTCATTGTTGAAGATTTTCTGAAAGCCGATGACCCGGAACGGGAACATGGGGGTGATTTTACAATTTATCATGTGATGTCCTCCAAATACTGAAATGTTGATTTTCAGAGGCAGAAAGTCCTGTATTTCAGCGCCGTCACGTACCTGTAAAGGGGTTGCCCCGTGAAAGCGCTGAAAGGCTTTGGAAAAGCTTTCCGGTGTCTCATAACCATAGCGCAGTGCGATATCGATTACTTTGCTGTCCGTCTTTTTCAGATCGAGAGCTGCCTGATACAGCCGGCGGTTTCGTATGTATTCAGCGATACCGTAACCGGTCATCAGCGAGAAACCTTTCTGCAGAAAGAACGGTGAGATATTCACCTGGCCGGCAACATCCTGCGCACTGATGTTCTCTTCCAGGTGCTTTTCTATATAATCGATTGTATTACGGATACAGGTCAGCCATTCCATGGTCGTTTCTTCCTTTCTCTGATGGTTTCAGTATACAGACGGCATAAACGCACTTCCTGTCATTTTTTGCCTGTTTCTGTCTTTATGATCTGCATTTTCTGTTGTGGGAGGAAAGCGGCTGTCATAAAATATTGGATCCTTCGGCTCCGGCAGTGTTGCCTCATTCGCGGTGTACTGTGTTCATTGTAACATTGAGGAAATCAAAAAACCGCTGATGCAGAAGTCAGCGGTTCAGTATACATGAATGGATGTGAGACTTATCTTTCTTTGCCGAGGAAGAACAGACCAAGCATGCCCGGTCCGACATGGGCGCCGGAGAACGGTTCATGCGGACAGACAACGACGTTCGCATCCGGTGTTTCCGCGAGGATCAGTTCCTTCAGTCTTTCGGCATCCGCCAGACAGTCACCATGTGAGATAAAGACGGTCGGGTTTGCCAGGTTCATGTGCTTTTCGTGATATTTGTCGGCCAGCATCTGAATGGATTTCTTACGGCCGCGGCATTTGGCACAGGAAACGATGTGGCCGGTATGGTCGCCGTAAAGGATCGGCTTGATATTCAGCGTTGTGCCGATGAGGGCGGTGGCGCCGCTGACTCTGCCGGTCCGTTTCAGGAAGTTCAGATCGTCGACGGTAAAATACTGACAGCAGTGGGGAACCATGTCATCCAGTATCTGTGCGGCTTCCCTGACAGGAATGTTCTCTCTGCTTAATTCCGCCGCTTTGATAGCCAGCATGCCGTTGCCGAAACCGCAGCCATGGGAATCGACGATATGGACAAAGCGCTCCGGATATTCTTCCATCAGCTGCTGTGCGGCGGTACGGGCGGCGTTATAAGTGCCGCTGATGCCGGAACTCATCGCGACGTATACAATGTCTGTTCCGTCTTTGAGGAGCGGTTCAAAATGAGTCATGAAGAGGGCGGAATTCAGCAGACTTGTTTTTACGACTACGCCGCCGCGCAGGCTTTCGTAATACGAATGCACGTCAAAATGCTCAATATCACCGCTGTAAACACTCGGCACACCGTCTATGGTGTATTCACTGGGCAGAAGCGTGATGTCTTTCAGCAGAGTTCCCGGCAGATTCGCGGTGCCGTCCGCAAATACGGCAAATGTCATAAACTGATTCCTCCTGAAGCAAGTATGGATTCTGTTCGAGTCAGAATGACCATGTTTCATTATACTCCCATTTTCGCGCGAGAAGCGGCGATATCCATCAGTTCCCGTTCTGAGAGGATCTCCTGAGGATAAGGATACACTTCGGCCTGTTTTTCAAACTGCCGGCTGATTTCTTCCGCTTTTTCATGATTCTTCTCTGCCAGCAGGGCATAGGCATATCCGGTGCGCAGAACAGCCGGATTGTCTTTCATTGCCTGCATCAGTTTTTTGTATTCATCCGTCCGCATTTCCTGAAGTATGTCCTGCCTGTTTTCACCGATCAGTTCCACATAGATGCGGTCATTGACCAGCAGCGCGCAATGGAGCGGTACGATGCCGGTTTCAATGGACAGCAGATGCGCCATCAGAGCGTCTGCCTCCGGAAAACGGTGCTCGTCCATCAGGCGGCTGCAGGCAAAGACGGCCGGTACCGCGATGATACCGTTCTTCAGTTCTTCATCCGCCGGCACAGAAAACCATTCTTCCGGCATGTCTTTGGTGCGGATTCCTTTGGCTGTCTGTTCACTGACTTTCATCTGGATCCAGAAGGCTTTCCGGGCCTGCGGATCACGGGCAAGTTCCATCGCGTTCAGCCCATCATTGTTGACCGGTCCCATATGAAGCGGCAGACCGTTGATCAGTGCAAAAGCAATACCGATGACGGTCATGACCAGGAAAAAAGTCCGCAGCAGGGAACCACCTGACAGTGACAGACCGGCTGGCAGGAAAAGCAGGGCGGAAATCACATTCAGTATCGCGCCGCCGTAGTTATACAGCATGACCGGAAAATCTCCGCCGTTCATATCCGGCGGGGCCATCAGGCACTGGCCGCCGGTTCCGGCAAGATTCAAATGACGCAGCCGGAGCTGGCCGCCTTCCTTCAGGATCATGAGACTGAAGACACGGAAGGAAACGAAGCGGTAGCCGGTCAGCAGACCGAAAAGCAGATGGCCGGATTCATGAATGATGATCTGCAGGATCATGCAGAAATACATGAGCAGAGCCGCGCCAATAAAAAACAGCAGATAAGCATACCAGGGCAATCCGGCAGCGGAAAAGTACCGCAGATTTTCCAGCATCAGGATGCCGCAGGCTGCCCCGGTAATCATATAGATCATGACGCCGATCCACTGACCGGCTGTATTCTTTTTATCCGGTATACTTTTTGTCATTTCAGAAACATTATACAGCAGACAGAAGAATACAGGTTCTTCGCAACAACATAACATCTGTCTTTGCATGCTGAAAAAAAAGGACCTTTCCGCCTTTGGATACACTACAGCAGACGGAAAGGGTCCTTTCGTTATTTGCCGGCAGGACGGTTTTCAGATTCCGACAGTATACGGATCAGTTCTGATTCCATTTTCGGCATCCACCATTCCGCATAGCCGGCTTTGGTCGGATGAATGGGATCATACATGTACAGATCATAGGTTTCTTTGTCAATTGCATTGAAAACTTCGTCGGTATACAGATCAATGATGCCGATCTGCCATTTATCCTGCAGTTCATAAAGACGTTTCACCATCGCACTGTAGGCATCGCTTTCGTAATATGAACCAGTATAAAAGACAACCGGACAGTTCCATCTGTCCATGCTGGAGCGGATAACGTTTTCCATCGCACCGGTTATTGTCGAAGTGTCGAAAGAGGAAAGATCACGGGAAGAACTGATTTCACCCAGCGGCAGTTTCTTTGTCGCGTCATTGGTGGAAAGCTGACAGACGACACAGTCGATGTCACTGACATTCAGTTTTTTCAGCCGGCTGACATAACTGGAGCCATTGCCGAAATAAAACAGTCCCGGCCAGGAAATCCGGTCAACAAGAGTTGTTCCGCTCCGGGCTTCTTTTACGGCCTGCACACCATCCAGCTTTTCAAACAGTTCCACAAAAGACTGTCCTCCCGAAGCGGCTCCGTAGGTGACGCTGCTGCCCAGAAAAAGAATCTTTCTTCCGCTCAGCACAGATGGTTCATGCGCCGGAAAATGACGGAGATCATATTTTTCATCATTTCCGGCGGCTGCTGCTCGTTTGGCCGTCTCAGCAGAAATGAATCTCTGCCGGACAAGATAAAGGGAAAGGGCTGTCATCGCCGGCAGAAGCAGTATCTTTTTATTCATATTCATCCTCCTTTTCCGGTTTCAATACAGACAGAGATATCCTGTATGCGATCATCTCAATGCTGTATATATTGTACCATTGCGTCATCAGAAGCGCCGCATCCGGTCAAAAAAACGCCTGACTGTTACAGTCAGACGTTTTCGGGAACTTATTATTCTTCGTTGAGAAGCACTTCACCGTTGGATTCGATGATTTCCTTATATCTGTAATAGGAATTCTTGATCTTTCTTTCCAGTGTTCCGGTGCCGTCGTTGAATCTGTCAACATAAACGAAGCCATAGCGTTTCTTCATTTCGCCGGTTCCGGCTGAAACGACATCGATCGGACCCCACCAGAGATAGCCCATGCATGGAACGCCGTCCAGAATTGCTTCATGGACCTGCTTCAGATGCATTTCCAGATATCTGACCCGGAACGGATCGTCGATCTTGCCGTTTTCATCCAGATTCTCATCCAGACCGATACCGTTTTCGACGATGAACTGCGGCTTGTGATATCTGTCATTGAGGACATTCATCGTATAACGCAGGCCCTTAGGGTCAACTGCCCAACTCCACGGTTTCGGGCTGCTTTCCTTCAGATACGGATTCTTTTTGCCGGCAATGCCGCCGGTGTTGCTGATCATGTTGGCATCAACCGCATAGACAGCGGAACGGTAGTAACTGTAGGAAATGAAGTCTACCGTGTAATCTTTGATCAGTTTCAGGCCTTCCTCGTCCATCTTCGGCTCGAGATCCGGATTCTCGTTCCAGATACGCTTCACATATCCCGGAATTTCACCAAGCGCCATCGGGTCGCACATATAGAAGACAGCCATGCGCTGGGTATTCAGAGCGCCCAGTACGTTGTCAGGATTGCAGTCGTCCGGATAGGTGGCGGTTCCGGAAGCGGTCATCATGTTGCCGACGAGGTTGTTTTCATCGATCTCATGACCCAGTTTCACGGTCCAGGCATTGGCGACCAGGATATTGTAATAGCCCTGCCAGATTTCTTTCTGCGTGATGGAACCGATCGGATCGTTCTTGTCTTTCGGATCGGTGATGTTCAGAATACTGCCGGCAACAAACGGATTTCTCAGCATCGCGTTGACTTCGTTGAAGGTCAGCCAGTATTTAACTTTTCCCTTGTATCTCTGAAAGACTGTCGTGACATAATTCTTCCAGAATTCGATCAGCTTCGGATTGGACCATCCGCCGTATTCGGTCAGCAGATGAAGCGGTGTTTCATAATGGGAGAGGGTAATGACCGGTTCCATGCCGAGACGGATCATTTCGTCAAAGAGATTATCATAGAATTTCAGACCCGGCTCATTGGGCTCGCTCTCATCACCGTTGGGGAAAATACGTCCCCAGGCAATCGAGGTACGGAAGCTGTTGAAGCCCATGCCGGCCATCAGGGCAAGGTCTTCCTTGTAGCGGTGATAGAAATCAATGCCTTCATGACTCAGATACTTCTTTTCCGGATTCAGGCACATTTCCCATTTGCCTGTTTCCTCATTCCATTTGATGCCGGGATCTCTGGATCCGATACCGACCATGATGTCTGTTACATTGGGCTGTTTGCCGTCTTCCAGCCAGGCACCTTCCAGCTGATTGGCCGCAACTGCGCCGCCCCATAAAAAATTCTTAGGAAAACTCATAAATGATTACCAGTCCTTTTCTTGTTACTTTTATTATCTTTGAAAACAGGGCGAAAGAAAAGGGATGAAGTATACGATATCCATGCCTGGCCGTGTTTTTTGCCGGCCGTGAGCCGCATGCGGATACGAAAGTGGTTTTTTACAAATCAGGCAGAAAATTCTGTACAATAGGGAAAAGAAACAAGAGGTGTTTTATGAGTATTGCGGATATCGAATTTATCAAAATGTGCAAAGATATTCTGGAAAACGGAACATCGACAGAAGGACAGAAAGTACGTCCGCACTGGCCGGATGGAACGCCTGCCTACACGATCATGAAATTCTGCGAGATCAACCGCTTCGATCTCAGAGAAGAATTTCCGATGCTGACACTCAGAAAAACAGGTATCAAGAGCGCGACCGACGAAGTGCTGTGGATCTGGCAGAAGAAAAGCAACAACATCAATGATCTCGGACCGCATATCTGGGATGAATGGGCTGACGAGAGCGGATCGATCGGCAAAGCATACGGATATCAGATGGGCATCAAACATGCCTGCAAGGACGTGAACGAGGAAGGGCTGGTGCATGCCTTCCCGGAATATTATGAATTCACTGTCAATGAAGAAGGGAAAGATATCTTCCGTGACAGGGAAACCGGCCGTGTCGCAGCTGTGAAGAAGAACGGCAAGTGGCATCTGGATCAGGTTGACAAAGTGATCTATGACCTGAAAAACACACCGTTCAGCCGCCGCATCATGACAACGATCTGGAATCCGGAAGATCTGGATGAAATGCATCTGCAGCCATGTGCGTACAGCGTGACCTTCGTCGTCAGCCAGGAAGAGGGCAAGGACAGACTGACGCTGAATATGATCCTCAATCAGAGATCGCAGGATGTGCTGGCCGCCTGGGCCTGGAATACATGCCAGTATGCCGTTCTGCAGCATATGATCGCTCAGGTGTGCGACATGGAAGCAGGTGAATTTGTCCATGTCGACGCCAACGCCCATATTTACGCGCCGCGGCATATTCCAGCAATCGAAGAACTGATTCAGAGAACCCCGCAGCCGGCTCCGACCTTCTGGCTGGATCCGGAGATCCATGATTTCTACCGTTTTACAAAAGACAGTGTCGCTTTGAAGGATTACAAGGTTGCCGGAGAACAGATCCGCAACATAGAAATAGCTGTGTGAGGTAAAGAAGATGATCGCAATTGCTGCAGTAGACAGAAACTGGGCGATCGGCAATCAGGGAAACCTGCTTGTCCATATCCCCGAAGACATGAAGAACTTCCGCCGGCTGACAACCGGAAAAACCGTTATCTACGGGAGAAAAACCCTGGAGACTTTTCCGCAGGGCAAACCGCTGCCGAACCGGGAGAATATTATTTTTTCCCGCAATACCGACTTTTCTGTGGAAGGTGCGAAGATCGTTCGCAGCGTTCACGAACTGAAAGAGCTTCTGCCGGAAAACACGGATGATTATGTGGTGATCGGCGGCGGTTCCATATACCACACACTGCTTCCTTTATGTGATACCGCCATCATCACCAAAGTGGAAAGTATCTTTGAAGCGGATACCTGGTTTGACGATCTGGACGACGATCCTGAGTGGCAGTGTGTCGAACGGGGCGAGGATCAGGAATACGAAGGTCTGGTCTTCCATTTCGACAGATACGAAAGAGTCAGATAACACAATTGTTCTGATAATGAAAAAAGTGAGTCTTGAACTCACTTTTCTTTATTCTTCACCGATCACGATCAGCTGGTCTGTTTCAGAAAGGGTAATGGGAGAGGTCTCCGCGGCAATGATCCGGAACGGTTCTTTTCTGGTCCGGATTCCCATCAGGATGCCACCGTGCGCGTAGACTTCTTTCAGAAGCTGCTCGTAAGTGAACTCCGTATTGACAAGTCCCATCTCCGCAGCCGGTTTCAGATATGCCTCCGAACCTTTTTCGTCCAGCAGTTCGGTGAAAACCGGTGCTCTTCTGGTATCGGCGGTAACCTGGGCCAGCATCATGGAAGACAGATCCGTCGCCACGATGAAGTCTTCCGTATCTTCGGAAGTAATCAGCCGGCGGTTGTTTTCACAGCGCATCTCCGCGGTAATCGTAAAGAACAGATTGTATTGTTTCTTAATGTTGCGCAGCCGGATGATCCGCATCATCGTATCCGTATCAGAGTCTTCTTCTTTCTTGCGGTAATCGGACAGAATGCAGATATGTTCGGCATTGCCGATCATATCGGCCAGGTTATAGTTGGATTCCGTGCTTCTGAGATCCGTCACCAGCTTGGAAGCGAACTTCTCATCTTCCGGTATGTAGGACGCTTTGTCCGCGGCGGAAACACCGATGATCCGGATCTTTTCAATATTGTCAGGCAGCTCGTGCAGGATTGTGACAATGGATGAATTGATACCGAATATGACGACTTCATGAATCGGTTTTAACGGTGGCCGTTCGAAGTTTTCCGGCAGTTTGCAGTTTTCGATTCCGTCCAGGATCAGATCGGCACGGTCTTCTTCAAAGGTGATCAGCTGATCGTCAGGAAGGATAATTGTTTCCGGAGGCGGATTGATCATGGCCTGCTCATCACGGTAGATGCCGACCACGATGCCTTTGCGGCCGGCCAGTACCGCCTTGCCGAAGGGAAGACCGGCTGTTTCAGGACGATGCTCGAAATAGAATTCGTAGTTTTCAAAGTCGATCATATCCAGAAGGGCTTCGAAGATACCGGTCTGGGTCGTGGAATGAGCGATGATGCGGGCAACGATATCACCAGAATAAAGCATGGTTATGCCGTCTTCCTTCAGCATTTCACGGGAGAAAATCCGTGAGTTGGAATCGACGGAGGATACGATTTTCGGCCGCTTCTTGCTGCCCATCATGAGGATCTCCGCGGCCAGCAGTGTTTTGATCGTTCGACCTCTGGTCCGTGTGTGTATGACCAGCGTGGAACAGTCGGAAATTGCGCAGCACTGCAGGTCATTCGGACTGGTGGTGTCAGCCTTGATGGTAATCAGGCGGATATTATTCGGCACTGTGACATTCTTCCGGATGGCCTGTTCCATTTCCTGACGTTCCATGTTTTCCGCGACAACGATCGTGCGCCGTTCTTTTTCGGTGGCCGCGATCATTTCTTTCAGCAAAGCATATTCACCAGTCCGGAAGCCGAGAATAACGGTATGATTCTGTTCGATGATCTCAGGATTTTCTTCCTGCAGAGCGATGATCCTGCCGCGGATCGTGCTTGAGAAAATACCGATCAGCATACCGGTAAAGACCATGCCGGTCAGACCGAGCAGGGTATAAAGGATAATGTACAGAAGCGGACCGGAATCAGAAGCGGGAAAAGAGGAGGACATGGCTGAGCGGAGATTGTCCCAGAATGCGGCAATGAGACTCTTACCTTCTGCAAGGTTGAACAGTCTGGTCAGAATCGTGACAAAAACAACGGCGGTCAGAACGAGGATCAGCAGCAGTTTGACCATGCTGACAGTGCCTCTTACCATACGATAATCCAGCCAGTAGCGGAATCTTTGCCAGAGCGTAGTCTTCTTTTTCATATTGTGTTATTTCCTTTCCTGAACATCCACGGACAGCAGTATTCAATGATGATCTGAAACCATACAGGTCGATATGAATCTATTATAACGTGAAGAACGGCATGTTTCTGCGGACAGGATAAAGAAAAATCCGTATATACATCATGCATATACGGATTTACGGTAGACCTTCGGAGAATACTAATCTGTGTGCTTGTCGAACCAGCCGGTGATTTCTTCCAGGCGGCGGATCCGGTGCAGCGGTTTGCCGACCCGGGAGAGGCCGTGATGTTCGCCATGGAAGATGACCATTCTTGTTTCAACATCCTGATATGCCAGTGACTGCATCATCTGCATGCCTTCCGGCAGCGGGCAGCGGCAGTCCTGATCGCTGTGAATAAACAGGGTCGGTGTCTTGGCACCTTTCATGTATTTCAGCGGCGAATGTTTCCACATCGTATCGAAATGATCGAACAGGCTGTCATTCAGCGGAATGCCCATTTCGTTGCCGTCAAACCATAAGCCGATATCGGCGATGAATGTCATCGAGATCCAGCTGGCGATGGAACGCTGGGAAGCAGCTGCGCAGAAGCGGTCGGTATGGCCGATGATCCAGTTGGTCATGAAGCCGCCGTAGGATCCGCCGGTTACGCAGAGCTTTGTCTGATCGATGGCCGGATATTTTTCGACGACCGCGTCCGTGAAGTCCATGACGTTCTTATAGTCGATGTCGCCGTATTTTCCGCGCAGATCACCGAACACGTCATCCCGGCCGTCGGAGCCGACGATGTTGGCGAAGAAGACGAAGTATCCTTTGGATGCCAGAACCTGCATCTCATGATAGAACGTCTCGCCGTAAGCAGCTCTCGGTCCGCCGTGGACTTCCAGAACAGCAGGATATTTTTTCTTCGGATCATAGTTGTATGGCTTCAGCACCCAGCCGCGCAGATCCCATCCTTCTGAGGTGAATTCCACGGATTCCGGCAGGGCGGCATATCTGTCTTTCATGGCGTCTGTGTTCAGGTTGCTCAACTGTCTGACGTCTGTGCCGTCGGCATTCATTTCATAGATTTCCGTCGGAGCGGCCGCGCCGGTCCAGGCGAAAACGACTTTGCCGTTGCAGGCATCCAGCAGGGAAACGACACCCGGCTGTTCATGAACGACTGTGCAGTTGAAATCCCTGTCATATTTCCAGATGCCGGCATGATCATAATCCGTCACGATGGTGAACCATTCATCGTTTGTCTCAGCGGATACTGTGCCGGTTCCCATCAGCATGTCACTGGCGACATGGTTGCCGAACTGGCGGTGCGGATCAAGCAGCTTTGTGACTTTGTTCTTTTCCAGACGGCAGATATCCGCGGTCTGGCCGTAGCCCATTTCCTGCATGTCGGAAGCCATGGTGTATAACCTGCCGCCGCGGACGAACAGACTGCTGAAGGCGATATCGCCTTTGCCGTATACCGTGCTCCGGCGGCCGGTGCGGCTGAAGCTGTATACCGAATTCACCGGCACCGTGCTCTTGCGCTGGTATGTTTCCGAAATGATATAGATCGTTTCGTCACTGACGATCATGCTCTGAACGTTTTCAAACGGATCGGTGAGACGCTTGACGGTATTCTTCGCGCGGTCGATCAGGAACAGAGCCGTTCTCTTCTTGTTAGTGAAGTAGGAGCCGTTGAACCAGTAGGGCACTTCGTCGACGACGGTGTAGTCCTTTTCCGCTTCTCTGGCAGCGGCCTTGCTGTCTCTTGTTTTTTCATCATCCAGGTAGGCATCCGGATCATTGGCATCGATCATGCCAAGAGCCGCATAAACACCTTCGCGGACCTTTTTGATCTGTTTTAAAGGGAAGGGCAGAACCTGCCACGGCAGTGCTTCACCACCCTGCATGTCAATGGCGAACAGGGATGAAGTGCCGCCTGCTGCTTCCGGACACACGCGCTGCACAATCAGGGTTTCTTCGTTTTCCCAGAAAGCCACTGTCGTATCCAGGCTGTACGTCAGCTGTTTTGCTTTGCCGTCTCTGACCAGCCAGACATCCTGACGATAATCGTTTTTCACACCGTCGGGACGGCTGCACTGAAAAGCGATGTACTTTCCGTCAGGACTGTACTGCAGGTTGCCCGGGAACCGGTATGCCAGCAGGTCGTTGATCGTAATCGGCTGCAGTTTCTTTTTGGCCATGATATTTTCCTCCAAAGTTGTATATGACTATTATATACACGCTGGCGGCTGAGACTTCCGCTGTTTTGCTTCAAAAGAAGGGAGAGCCGAAAGAAAAAAGTGCTTTCCGCATGTGATACGGAAAACACATAAATGCGTCAATGGACATCAAAACTGCCGAGATAACGGAAGGCAAACGGACTGTTTTTGCTGACCTTCAGATATTTGTCATAATTGCCGTCGGCGCATTCGATCAGATAGTAATACTGACCGAGTTCGGTTTTCAGCGGCCGGTCATGGATCGTGACCAGGGTCATTTTCTGCTTTTCCATTTCACTCATCAGAGCCGGCAGATCTTCCGCTTTGCCCATGGCGACAAACACGAGACGCTCACCCGGGGCTGTGGCAGGCTCCTGCAGGGATAGTACATAGAAACGGGTTTTGTTGCTGTCGTTGTTCTGAATGGCGGCAGCCAGGATCTCGAGGCTGTATACATCCGCACAGGCAGCCGAAGCGACAGCCGCGCAGCTTTTGTCCTGTCCTTCGGATACCATGCGGGCTCCTTCCGCTGTGCTGGATACTTCAATGACTTCCGCATCCGGCAGATTCTCTTTCAGCCAGTCCTTTGCCTGAGCAAGTCCCTGCTTATGGGAGTATACCGTCCGGATATCGGAAAGGGCACTGCCGGGCAGTACGAGAAGATTCTGGCTGATCGGCAGTTCGACCTCGCCGACGATGGAAACCTGATCCTGGGCAAGCAGCGTGTCAAGATAGTCGATGACGGCTCCGCCGATCGTGTTTTCCTGCGGAATGACCGCATAGCCGGTTTCCTTGCGAATCAGGGCTTCGATAGCTCCCTGAACCGTTTCATAAGGCAGATAGGAACCTTTCTTTTCGAAGAACTGTCCGCATGCCTCCTGGGTATAGGTGCCTTCCGGTCCGAGATAGCTGACGACCGCTGTATCATAAACGATTTCCGCCGGTATGGTATTCTCACTGACGTTGCCGGCACAGCTGGCTGTCAGTAAAGCAACAGCAAACAGATACTTCACAAATGTCTTCTTTTTCATGATCGGCATCCTCCCATACGGTATCAGGGATATTATACCGTACCGCTCAAAGACACAGCAGATTCTTTCTCTTTGCATGAGGAGGGAATGGTATGATGAATAAAAGAAGCATTCGTTTGGGAGGATCATTTATGGCAGAACAGCTGGACTTGAATCACGGTTATTATTATCAGTTTCTCAATCCGTCACAGAAGAACTGTTACGATGAACTGTTATTGCATATGCGGCAGTTTGAAACCCAGTTCTCGCTGACCCCTGTTTCTTCGTCTGATTATCTGGTTGCCAACCGCGCCGTTCTGGACGATCATCCGGAACTGTGGTGGGCGGATACACCGGCAAGGTATCAGTTCAATCTGGCCGGCAAAGTCACTTCTCATACGTTCCTGCAGCTGAAAGGCAACGAAAAGCAGCTTACGGAAACGATTGCCCGGATCGCCCAGGAGGTTCTTGACAAAGCATCCCAGCTGCGGGACGACTGGCAGAAGGCTCTGTTCTTCCATGACTATATCGTTCTGAAAACGTCCTTCAACAGCGGCCGGGACACGGATGGCTATTCTGATCAGAACCTCAGCAGTGTCTTTCTCGCCGGCAATTCCGTCTGTGCGGGCTATTCAAGAGCGTTCCAGCTGCTTTGCCGGAGCGCCGGAATTGAATGTGTATACGTGACCGGCAAGGCTGTGAAAAACAGAACGTCGATCCAGCATGCCTGGAATCTTGCCAGGATCAACGGCAGCTGGACATGGATCGACTGCACCTGGGATGATCTGCAGCTTGGCAGGGGAATGGAAAGCGCTGAGCATGATTACTTCTGTCTGAACGACAGCTGGATCAGCAAGGAACATTCGATTCCAAAGACACTTGAAACCGGCAACGCCAAAGCCAGACTGGCCATTCAGTTTCCGCCGGTAACACCTCTGCAGATGGAGTATTACCATGTGAACGGCATCTATTTTGAAACCTATGACGCAAATGCCGTTTACGCTTCGGTGCAGACCCAGGAGAAAACCGGCCGGATCCGTCTGCGCTTCGGCAGCACGGCAGAACTGAAGAAGGCGGTGCAGGATATTGTGTACCGCAACAATCTCACATCGAATGCCGGGCTGCGCATTACTCTCGATGAAGTAATGTGTGTGCTGCGCATCGACAAAATCGCATAAAGAACGAAAGACACGCACCCTGGTACGTGTCTTTTTTACGAATGCTCCGTAACAGAAACTAAGCTGTTTTTTCAGCGTTCCGTCATCCGTTCGCTGACAAGCGCCGAACCGATGATCATGATCGCACCGATGACGTTTATCAGACTCAGCGGTTCTCTGAGAAACAGAGCTGAGAACAGCAGGGCGGATACCGGATCGATATAACTGAATATGGCAATGGACTGCGCCTTCAGTCCGTCCATACTGCCGAAATAGAGAACATAGGCGATACCGGTATGAATGATTCCGACAGCCAGCAGCAGAAGCACGGAAGAAAGAGTGAATCCGGTATGCGGAAACCCGTCGGTCAGCAGCAGATACGGAATCATGGCCAGTCCGGCGGCGAACAGCTGGATGACGGTTTTTTGATAAGCATCGATGCCCGGCACCTTTTTGTTCATGATGATGACACCGGCATAGAATACCGCCGCGCCAAGACCCAGCAGGATGCCTTTGAAGCTGTCAATTTGCATCCCGCCGTCCATGACACCGGACACCAGCACCATACCGGCGATCGCGGCAGCCGCGCACAGTGCCTTACGCACAGAGAGTTTTTCTTTGAACAGAAGCGGGGACAGCAGTATGACGATCGTCGGCTGCATGTAATAACAGAGAGTGGCGACTGCAACCGTCGTGTGATTGTATGCCTCAAACAGCAGGATCCAGTTGATGCCCATCACCGCGCCGGTAGCCGCAAGCCAAAGGACCTGCTTCAGCTGCAGTTTATCCGCCGCTGTTTTTCCTGTCAGTTTCATATAAACCAGCAGAAACAGACCGCCGAGGATACCTCTTGAAAATGCCAGAAACGCAGAAGAAAACGGAATATACTTTCGGAAGATGCCCACCGTTCCGAATATGAGCATGGCGCCAATGAACATCAGTAACGATTTCCGGTCATTCGTTTTGTTTTCCATATGTATTCTCCGTCTGATCATTGTATTCCGGTACGGAATCGGCCGATTTCACAGCTTTATTGCAGCGCGACAGTTTCGAATTCATTTCCTTCCGTCCGGCATCCAGTGTCTTCAGCTGACTGTTCCATTGCGATCCGAGTATTTCACGGTTATTCATCGTATTTGTTCTGACCTGTCAATTTACTTTGTATCCATTTTCCGCTGTGCCGTTCCGGTTTGTCAACACAGCGCTTCGCTCAGAACAAACCGGGCGGATACAGAAAAAGCGCAGCTCCGGATGATCAGAGACTGCGCATGTGTCATACAGAGGAAATCAGCTGTTTTGCGGGAATTCCGCAAGATCGTTGATCAGTGTCCAGAATTCGGCGAAATTGCCCAGTTCGTACATATGTTCATGACCGTAAACACTGTATTCCAGATTGGTCAGATTCAGACTGATGAATACGGAAGTGCCGTCGGCGAAAGTAAATGTCACGGAGTTGTAATTGTCTGTCACCCATTCATTGGTCTCTTCAGCAATGGTGAGATCTGTGAAGGCATCGGTGACAGCCTGAATCGTCTCTGGATCTGTGATATCGGCGATTTCCTGAGCTCCCATATGATCGATGATGATATAAACCTGCACGGGAAGTTCCTTTTTCATATTCCGGATGTATTCGCTTTTGTGCACTTCATAAAGGTATTCTCCGGGCTGCGGCAGGTGGACCGGTGGCAGTTCATCTGATGTCTGCCACGAATCGACCGTCACGATCACGTTTTTGACGTCGTCTTTTGTCTCCTGCTGAAAAGCATAGGACGCGATGGCGGTCTGATGGGGATCGAGCGGTGTATCCTGTCCGTTCCATGTATCATGAACGGTGAATATCTCATTGCCCGCAGCGTCTTCTGCCCGTACGGTATAGCGGATCTCCATCAGGGAAAGGTTTTCCGACTGATTGCGGAATTCTGTTTCCAGACGGAATACGGTATTGCCGTTCTTTTTGTTTTCGGAAGTCAGATCGGTTACAGCCGTGATTTCACCCGGTTTTGGCTGTGTGCTGATAGCAGCGGGAGCACATCCGCCGAGCAGCAGAAGGGAAGAAAGGAATGTCAAAGTCTTTTTCATGTTCTAAACCTCCTCACCCATATAGTGTAAAAAACGGAAGAAATCTTACAAAAAAGATAACGGATATCCGTATCTGATACAGAAGGATCCGTTATTTCCTTTTCGAAAAAGCATATGCGTCTTTCAGCCAAGCCGTCAGTTTGTCATCGATTTCATCAATCCTGCCGATCACGATGTGGGTCGTCCATCTGCCCGGATACGGTTCACTCTTTACAGCGACCCGGTCCGATTCCAGCGGAAAAGGCAGGCCCAGTGTGACGGTAAGAAAGGGATCGGGCATTTCCGCTTTCCGCTTTACCCGCTGAAAAGAAACGCATGCGTATATGTAACGGCTTGCGAAGGAAATCTGTGTCTTGTGAACAGTCTTCCGCGTGTCCGGAAACAGCCGGTAAATCACTGCTTCAAAAGCTTCGTACAGCGGCAGGGCGGCAAGCTGGCGGTCAAAGAAACGCAGCGTATCAGCGGTATTTCGTTCCTCACTCATTTCTGATACTCCGCGTAACACCATCTGGCGATTTTCGTGATCAGTTCTTCCGGCAGTTCTTTGTCATAAGGCAGCCGGATCGTTCCTTTGCTGGTGTCAATGCCGCTCAGCTCCTCTTTGAACACGGCTGTTGCCTCACCGCCCGGGTATAAGCCGATATGTTTCTTCGATGCGGCGAAATGAATCAGATTTCTGCCCTTGCGGTAGGTTGGCATCGACCAGGAAATGCATTCTTCCGCCTCGGGAATTGCTTTTCGCAGGATCGCACGCATTTCTTCCAGCTTTGGCCGGATATTTTCATCTTGCGTCTGGATGTATTCGTCTATGGTCTGCGGCTTGCCGCAGTAATGGGGCTGGTTCTGTTTTTTGAACACACGGCCGCATTGAGGACATTTCCAGTTCATCTCAGCACCTTCTCCATGGCTTTTCCTTTTGCAAGTTCATCGACCAGTTTGTCGAGCTGCCGGACTTTCTTCATCAGGGGGTCTTCGATCGTTTCCACCTGCACACCGCAGATTTTTCCGGTGATTCGATCAGCCCGGGGATTATAGTCCGGTGCTTCCGAAAGAAAAGCACCGTAGGTGATGTCTGATAAAAGATATTTTTCCAGCTGTTCCGGTGTGTATCCGGTGAGCCAGGCGGTTACTTCAAGGACTTCTGAGCGTGTCCTGCCTTTCTTTTCCGCTTTCTGAATCAGCAGGGGATATACACGGGAAAACGGCATATCAAATATGGACTGTCTGGGCATGATCGATCCTCCTTATATGTACCGGCTGCTTCTGATCTGTCATATCTATCATAAAGCATTGCCGGCGGGAAGCCTAACGGAATCAGCACAAGGTGCAGATGTGTCAAAATCATGACTCAGAGCGGGAAGGATTCATAGTAGAATAAAAATGCAAATAGAAAACGATATCGGAGAATGCATGTGATATCGGAAAGGAAACCGCGATGAGTACAATTAAGGAATTCAAAGATCAGCAGGGCGGAATTCTGGCTTATGCCGCAATTCCCGATCACTATATGATCGGCGCGTCACTGGTGGACAAGCGCCAGCATGAAGGCGTGCCTTTCTTCATTACCGCCCATGCCATCGATACCACCAGAAACATCATGATCTTCGGGCTCAGTGACGAACTGTTTACGACCTATAAGAACCAGATGCTGAAAATGGCACTGAAATCCGTGCCGAGTGTCATCTGGTCTTCGATCCGTGATTTCGTGGAACCGGAAGTCTATCTTCAGCAGTTTTCCGAAGCGCTGTCACAGATGAAACTGACGCCGACGGCCACTGCGGACCTGCCGAGCGTGATCGGCCGGAATATCCAGAAATACTACAATGGCATGATGACCGAGTATCAGGCGGCATTTGACAGAGAAGCGGCGCTTGGCACTCCGACCAAGGCAAACAATTCTCTCTGCCGTTCATTCCTGGTCAGATATAAAGGAACAGCGAAGAGCGGGGCCGACTGTGTGGTTCTCGGCGGTATGGATTACAAAGGCATCGAGTACTATTCCACCGTGTCGATTGCCTCGGTCATGGGCCCCCTGGCCGGCATGCTCGGCAGTGCGATCAAGAGCCGCAAGCAGGCGGAGTCCTCCCGCCAGTTCGGCCATGGCACACCGTGTGATGCGATCGACTGGGGATCCGCCAACAAGTTCCTGCTGGTGACACCGGCGGAATACGAAAAGGAAGCGACGCAGGACTTCCTTGAATTCGTCCAGACGTTCTATATGGAAGAAGGATTGAGAAACCAGTTCTATCAGCTGAACATGCAGCGTCAGCAGCAGAACCTCCAGCAGACTCTGCAGCTGCAGCAGATGGCCCAGCAGTCTGCCCAGAATCTGATGATGAACCAGCAGCGGCTGATGCAGACACTCCAGCAGAATTCCGCCCAGATGTCGGCCGGCATCATGGATTCCTGGAATAAAAAGATGGCTTCCGATGCCCGTATCTCACAGGCCAGAAGCGAAGCGACCATGGGTGTGAACGTCTATACGAACAGCTATGGCCAGAATGTGGATGTCAGTGTCAGTGCTGACCATGTATACCAGAATCAATACGGGGATGTATATGGGGTTTCCGGCAACGCGGTCGATGATGAAACACTGACGAAGCTGAACTGGACGGAACTGAAGAAGTAACGCACAGAACAGGACATACGTATCAGAAATACTGAAAGACAGGAAAGGATGATTCACGTACTTTCCTGTTTTCTTTTTAGGTCAGATGATCCGGAAGGGAATCCGTACAGAGAAGGAATGTTTTTTTTTGCCACGGATAAGGTAACATAATATTATTGAAACCCATTGTTTTTCTGTGAGGTAGATGTATGTCTGAAAGAGATGATCTGATAAAAAAAGAGATTGTTCAAAAAGTGCTTGCGGAGCTGAACTGCAAGCTGACGGAAATGCATGCGGAGCATTTTTCCATCAGCCGGCAGGCAGAAGAGGACCTGCAGGCCGGACTGATCATCAGAGTTGCGAAAATCATGCATCCGACGCTGTTCCGCATGTTCCTGGAATACCTGAACGAGCAGGACATGCTGGATCCATATATCAAAGACGACAATTCCGAAGAACTGGATCCCTGCCGGCAGAGTTTTGCAAAAACCGTGACTCTGTCCGTTCTGCAGCAGAAGGTGCCTTCTCTGATCGGACTGATCCACAGAACATTTGACACTTATCAGAACGTCATCCTGGAGATGGTACAGCGGATGGATCTTGCCTATGAAGACATCTGCAGAGATCTGCTGCAGAACGTGCATTTTCAGACTCTGACCGGTGCGAAAACGGACAGCGGTGACGTGCATAATTTTGGCCATACGACGACGGTTCTGACGACCGATGCCGGAAAGTTCGTATACAAGCCGCATGATGTCAGAATCGACCTGAAATCAAAAGAACTGATCGACACCTTCTTCGCCGATGTCATGCAGGCACCTGCCGTATGCTGCTATGATGGCTATGGTTTCGTGGAGTTTATCGACAGCGAACCGGCGGATACAGAAGAAAAGGCAAGACAGTACTGCTATAACCTTGGCGGTCTGGCCACCATGGTACTGATGCTTGGCAGCAGTGACCTGCACCACAGCAACGTTCTCTCCCGGGGAATCTATCCGGTGATCATCGATTATGAACTCATGATGACACCGGGCCGACCTGTCAAAGAGAACAGCCTGGGGCATGATCTGCGGTACTCGCTTCTTTACAGTTCTCTGATGCCGCAGAGAAGGGAAGAAATCGAAATGAGCATTCTTTTCGCCAAGGACGAGAAGAATCTCAGTTCACCGCTGGTCGACGGCGAAAGAAAATGCGTCACGGATTATCCGGATGCATTCCTTGAAGGATTCCGAAATACCTACCGAAGATGCATGGAGCAGAAAGAAGAACTGAAGGAATTCGTCCGTTCCATGAAAGGCATCTTCGTCCGCCATATCTACCGCAATACCGGTGCCTACACGATCCTGAGGGATAAGACGCTGGAGCCCGCATGGATCGAAGATCCGTCCTTAAGAGACGAGGTGTTTCAGCAGATGTCGGTTGCCATGAAAAGAAGCGGCGCCGTGAATACTGACGAAATCGCGGCGGCTGAAACGGACGCGATCCTGCGCGGTGACATTCCCTATATGTATATCCGAACCGACGCCGGTGATCTGTATATGGACGGCAGGATCGTACATCAGAACTTCTTTGCCCAGACCTGTATCGATCATGTCCTTTCCCGCATTGACAATCTCAGTGACAAAGATCTTTCATTCGAGGAAGCACTGCTGAAGAAGGCGATGACCAGAATCATCCGGCGCAAGCGCCGGGGTTATGAGATCCGCGAGCGCATCATTGCCAGAAAGACGATCACGGATGAAGCTCTGCTTTCCCATGCGGAAACGATTTTCAGAGAAATCGCCGACGATGCCGTATATACACCGTCCGGTGATATCTGCTGGTTTGGTGTGAACTACTTCCTGGAAACCGGTATGGAACTTTACGGTCAGGGCCTGATCGGCGGTATCACAGGACTCGCGGTATTCTTCGCGGCACTGCACAGAATCACTTCTGATCAGGAGATTAAAAAGAAAACCGAAGAACTGGTCGAATATATCATGAAACGGATCGAGCATTCTGTGGACGGACTCAGCGGTCTGGAAGTGATCTATCCCAATGTCGAAAGCATTGCCATGTCCGGCGGCC
This sequence comes from uncultured Erysipelotrichaceae bacterium, assembly GCA_902793635.1. Lineage (GTDB taxonomy): Bacteria > Bacillota_I > Bacilli_A > Erysipelotrichales > Erysipelotrichaceae > Bulleidia. The sequence continues at coordinate 45,959 of CADBEA010000005.1, forward strand.
TCGGCGGCAAGCTGATTGCCTGCTATCTTATATCCGTGTATATGAATAACAGTCAGTACCGCGAAATCTGCACAAAGATGATCCGGGTGCTGCCGAAGATGGATCTGCGGTTTGAAAAATCGGATGTCTATAACGGCACTGCCGGACTCCTGAAGATACTTTGCCGCTATGATGAATTCTTCAATGAACCGGGCGTAAAGGATTTCTGCAGCGCCCTGGCGGACAGGATCCTGGCTGATGCCAGCATTCCTTATAAAGACACAAAGATCTGGAGGACATTGTCCAATACCTGGGCGATCTCAGGCGCGGGACATGGCCAGTCCGGTGTCGCTTCTGCTCTGTATCTGGCTGGGAAACGGCTGCAGAGAGAGGATCTGATCACGGCTGCCCAGGCTGGTTTTGACTTTGAAGCGGATACTTATTCCGTCCGGATCGGGGCCTGGCCGGACCGCAGAAGAAGTGAGAGAGCCGATGAATATCTGACCGGCTACTGCTCAGGTGCGCCGGGAATCGGCATGAACGCGCTGCTGCTGGATTATGAAGGTCATGAAGAGACTTTGAAGAGAGCCATCCGAAGCACCCTGAAAGAACCTCTGATGTTTAAGGATTTCCTTTGCTGCGGCAACAGCGCCATGGTGGAATTCCTGCTGCTTGCCGGCACGAAACTGCAGCGGCCGGATCTTGTGGAAGAGGCAAGGACAAGAATGGCCATGATCATTGCCAGAGCGGAAAGAAACGGCTATTATCAGTGCCTCAACAAGAGCATGAACAATGTGTTCAACTCGAGTCTTTTCTACGGTACAGCCGGCATCGGTTATGAAATGCTGCGGCTGATTTCACCGGATACGATCGAGTGCGTGTTCCTGTGAAAACGGCAGCTGTTCAAACCAGCTATCTTTGCGGCTAAGAAGAACAAGTTAAAAACTGCAGCAGTTTATCGCAAACCGCTGCAGTTTTCTGTTTTTCATCATGGTGATCATCTGTCGGCAACTGCCGCATTGCCGGGATGATTTTTCGTTCTGTGCCTCTGTGAATTCTGTTATCAATGTAGTGCCTGCGGGTGATCCATGACTGTTAAAACACCAGCAGTCCGTTTTCGTCAAACCAGAAGTCCGGTCCCCATACGACTTCCCAGTAGTAGCCGTCCGGATCCGAGAAATAGGCGTGATATCCGCCCCAGAATGCGTCCTGCGGTTCTTTCACGATGCGGCCGCCGGCTTTGCGCACCAGTTCGATCGTTTCATCGACTTTCGCGCGGGAATCAACATTATAAGCCAGGGTAATGCCGCCGAAACCGTCGTGATAAACAGGCGGATCACTGGCGTCAATGTCCTTTGCCAGCAGGTCCAGCGGGTATAGTTCAAATTTCGTGCCGGGTGTATCAAAGAAGCAGACACGCGGATGATTGTCTTCGCTGTCGGTGTGAAAGCCCAGCTGATCACGGTAAAAGATGACAGACCGTTCCATGTCTCTCACACCCAGACAGATACAGGTTATTTTATTCATAGGAGTACCTCGTTATCGTTACATCGCCTCTGGAAGACGATCTGTTTTTTGTTATGCACCGGTCCGTTCTTCGGACAGATTCTTTTCCTTTTCGAAAAAAGCCTTCTGCAGCATCGCATATTCTTCCGCTGTACAGACCTTCCGGCACATCGGCCCGAAAGATTCCGTTACCCGGAAACAGTCTTGCAGGATGGAACATGGATATTCATCGCATTTGGCGCAGTTCGCGATATGTTTTTCTTCACAGCATGCAGCGATATGATATCTGCACCAGTTGTCTGCCTTGCATCCGGTGCAGGCGATTTCTTCCTTTGTGACGACATGATCACGATAGCCGATTTTAAACCACAGCCGTGCGGTATGCTGCAGCTGTTCCCCGGTTTTTTCGAATGGATGCTTCACATATCGCGGACATGCCGAGCAGTCGTTGCCGCATGCCGCAAGTATTCTCTTCATGTTTTCCGCCTCCCTGAGAGATCGTTATCTGTTTGTGGTTATTATACATCAGCCACAAAGAGGGGAATCATGCTCTGAATCCTGGAAATTGAAAAGATCCCGGTAACGGGATCTTTCAGCATGAACTTTCTGCTCAGCAGCCTTTTCTTCCGACTTTGTGATCTTCAATGGAGCAGGCTGCCGCTGATCCGTATTCGATCAGTCCGGCATCCGCCGGATCGATGGAAATTCTGCCGTCTTCAAATACAAAAGCCGGGATTCCTACGTCACCGATCGCCTTGCAGTGGTCAAACACAGGACTGGTGTCGCGCATTCTGGTAAAAGCACCCATGTTCCGGATGTTCTCGCCGATGTTGATGTATTCAAATTCATCCTCACGGCCTTTGATCTGTTCATAAATATAATCGCAATAAGGGCATGTTGGCATTCCGTAGATCTTAATCATTTTCTGTACCTCCAGATGATCCGTTTAACGTTTCTTCTGACTGTTATTATACAGCAGACGGCAGAGAAGTTGGCTTTTCAGGCACTTCCACATTTCCGGCACCGGTTTTTGACATGCTGTTACGATTCAGTCCCTGAGCACAGCTGTATGAAAAAGCAGAGTCCATTTTCGGACTCTGCTGTAATGAATCATATTGTTGCGGAAAAGCCGGGCTTATCTTGGAATTAAGAATATAACAGCGATACCAAAGGAATAGATTGTGAGGATCGCGACAAGAACGAAGAGAATCCACCAGCCGATATCAGACGCTTTGCCGCTGACGACTTTTTTCTCCGTGGCTGCAGCAAGCCAGAAAAGCAGCGGGAATAATGCCGGACAGAGAAAGCACCAAAGCGGCGGCCAGCACATGAAATGTGGTGGCATGTAAGAGTTTGGATTTTTTCTTTTCTGGTTGCTGGCTCATGTTACCTCCTTGAAAACAAAGCGGGAAACAGGTGTGTCATAATTTGTAAATCCCGCATTGGATGTGAGTACTGCGTGCCTCTTTCTGAATACAGAAAAAACTCTTTCCGAAATGAGAGTTTTTTTGTCAGAAGAAGATTGCTTGCCAATAATTATAACCCAATTCATGTGGCATGTCGTTGATATCTGAAAAACAGATGCAGGAAAATCTCTTTTTTCATACACGAAGAAGGCATTGTCAAAGTGCAGAAGAACTGTCGGAATCTGGTTGTAATCTCTCAGATATGAATCTGGAAAGTGCCGAAATCAAATACGCCGCTTCCCTGTATCAGCTTTCTGGCCTGTTCGATCCGGCTAAATCCATCCGCGATATCATCCATCAGAGAAAGAGGAATGTTCAGCTGATGATGTCCGGGCAGGATCCGGCTGATCCGGTAATTGCGGATCTTTTGCACGGAGGCATAGAAGAGTACCGGATCGGTAGTCGGATAAAACGCGTCAAGACAGCCTTTGTATATCAGATCGCCACTGAACAGGTATTCGCGCTCCACATCATAAAAACAGCAGTGACCGGGTGAATGTCCCGGTGTGTGGATGACCTGAATGAGCCGGCCACCAAGATCCAGAATGTCGTTATGATGCAGAATTCTGTCCGGCTTTCCCTGAAAGATCCGATAGTTTTCAATATTGAATTCCGGCGGAAAATCACAGGGCTGTCGCATCAGGTTTTTCTTCACTGTTTCAAGGGGAAGGGGAAACTGTCTGTCGAGCCAGTCTTTTTCCGCTTCGTGCACGGCGATATTATCAAAGTGTCCGTGACCGCCGATATGATCCCAATGAACATGCGTGGTGACTGCTGTGACGGGCAGATCCGTCAGTTCATCGACAGCTTCACGGATATTCGCGACACCCAGCCCGGTGTCAATCAATAACGCTTTATCCATGCCGCATAAAAGATAGCAATGTGTTTCTTCCCAATGTCTGTATTCGCTGATGGCGAAAGTCCGGGAATCAATTTGTTCAACTGTAAACCAATCGTTCATATGAATACCGTTTATTTTGTAAGATGTGTATCAGGAATGAATACGTGTTACTGCAGTCCGAATGCTTTTTCGACCAGTGCCAGAGTTTCTTCAACCGTTCGGCCGTCATCCCGGTGTATGACCGGAAATCCGGAATTCAGAAAGCGGTCATACTTTTCTTTTGAATTGATCTGAATCAAACCCTGACGGTAGTTCTCCATGGCTTTTTCCGGATCGAGCTCGTCCATGATCAGCCTGTATAAAAACTGCTTTTCCTTGTCAGGCCGGTCGAAAAACCGGTTGACGGAAATCATCGGGTCCGCCAGCATGACCAGGACGTGGCCGGGTTCGGCGACTTCCCGCAATGTCCCGATGGAAATGTTCGTATCGACAAAGACCGGCTTTTTCCGGCCGCAAAGATCACGCAGTATCTGCAGTTCCAGTATTTCACATTCCCGGGCAGCACCGTCGATCCATGCCGCATATTCAGCCGGTGTTCTTCTGATGAAATCGTGCCAGTCTTCCAGATCGCGGGTGTATGTCAGACAGGGGAACTCTTCTCTGTCCAGTTCCGGGAAAAAGCGGTCCTGATAATTTTCTTCACACAGTATGCCGTTGTACTTTTCGGCAAGCATTCGGATCATCGTCGATTTTCCGGCATAGGCGGTTCCGATAATGAAGTATGCATTGGTATAAATCATTGTGTCCTCCAGTGGGAATTCGTGTTCTGTGATCTGTCAGCCGGTGATACACCGCTGTCCCCATTATACTTGATGGATGATCATTTGCTTAAAGGATAAAATAACTGCCGGCCTGAAAACCGGCAGCGAGGGGACTTTATTCTGAATCCTGCTGTGTATGGCGGCTGTTCAGAAACAGCAGAATGACAAAAATGATCGCGAAGATTCCCGCCCCGGCCATGACGTCGCTGATGAAATGCATGCCGCCCATGATACGCGAAGCAGCCACGAAAACAGTGAAAACCAGCGGGCATATAAATAACAATGAAGAGTTCCTGGGATACTTTTCATATAACTCCGGCAGCAGAACGATCAGGAAACTGCAGGCGGCATCGAAGGTATGGGCACTGGGAAAGGAATGATATAAATCGTTCTTAATGGCGAAGCCGTTGACCGTCCACCAGTTCTGAAACTTTGCGCCTTCCTGAAGAATGGCAAGATAGCGGGGCCGGTTCCACACATACTTTATGACTTCCACGATCACGATGCCGATCAGCGGTGTCAGAATGCCAATCCATAATAAGCGGCGGCTGGAAGGAGTATCTTCGGGAAGGGGAATACGAATCAGAATAAGGAAGATGGCGATTGTCGCGGACAAAGTGACGCATCCCTCAACGAGATAATTGTCATGGGGAATGACGATGGTTAATGCGGCTGCGAAACAGAGCAGAAAGCAGATGATTTCCGAATACCATTTCCGTTCCTGGAACCGGCCAAGCGCATGGATACAGAAAGCCGGAACCAGCAGAGCGGGAAGCTGCCCGGTCCGCCGTCCCAGCTGAAAGAACCATTCTGACGCATGTGCCCTCAGTAAATCAGAAAACGGCAGATCATAAACGGAAAGCCACAGAAACAGAACAATGTAGGCGGCTGCCGCAGCCGCAAACCACAGTTTCTTTTGTACAGACAGATTCAGAAATCCATTTGATCTTTCTCTGTTCATGTGTTACTCCTTCGTTTTTACTGCCGTTGTTTACAGAAATTATTGATGATAAGCGGATCAATAGCCGAGTGTGCGGTTTACGGTATGGACAGGTTCTTTTCCGTCCAGGACCAGCGAGAGGTTCTTAACAGCGACGTCGATTACCTGACTGTAATTCACACCGCTGCGATAGCCGCCGGAAATGTGCGGCGTGATATAAACGCGTGGTGCTGTCCAGAGCGGATGGCCGGCCGGCAGCGGCTCGGGATCCATGACGTCCAGACAGGCGGCTTTGAGATGACCTTCTGCCATTACGGCAAGCAGATCTTCCGTGACGATGGAATTGCCGCGGCCGACGTTGAGCAGAATGGCGCTGTCTTTCATCAGCGAAAGTCTGCGTCTGTCAAACATGCCTTTCACATCCGCGGTGCCGGGAAGACTGAGAGCGACGACGTCCATCTCGGGAAGCAGGGCATCCATTTCTTCTGCTGTCACAAGCTTCTCGACGTAATCCGGTTTGTCATGCACGGTTCTGCGGACACCATAGCAGACGGCACCGAGGGCATTTGCTTTTCTGAGATATGCACCGCCGATCGCACCCATGCCGACGGAAAGAATCTTTGCGCCGGCGAACCGGACGATCTGATCGAGCAGTTCCCAGTCCTGTTCTTTCTGCATGGAAAGGTATTCCGGCATCCGTTTCATGGCCATCAGTGTCGTTGTGATCATGTGTTCGGCAATCGATTCGCCATAGGCGCCAAAGGCATTGGCAAGCACGATATGTTCCGGCAGCCAGGTATAGTTGTTCGCTCCGGCACTGAACAGCTGCACAAAACGCAGTTTCGGCATTTTCGCACAGATTTCTCTGGTAATGGAGCCGGCGAAAAACTCCGCTTCCTCAAGTGCTTCAGCGGGAATACTGCCGGGATCTTCGCAGAAAACGATCTTTGCGGGCAGTTCTTTGAAACGGTCGATTCCGTATTGTCTGTGATGGCCGGTGATGATTACGGTTGCTGTCATAATGAGTACCTTCTTTCCTGATCCGTTTTATGAAGCATGGTCATTGCCACGGGAATGATAATTGGGAAGAATCGGCCGGCGGGTTTTTCAAAAGCTCCTCGATCCAGGGACCGTAGTTTTTATCCCATAGCACAGACTGCATAAGAGCGTAATCCGGATGTGACAGGAAGGTATCCGCATCCTTACCCAGTTCGCCGCGTCCATAGGAGGCAAAGAACTGTTGTATCAGGCTGAGGACTCTTTCTGTTTCTTCCTCAGAAAGTTTCTTTTCCCGACACAGGTTTGCAAAGGTGGAGAGGAAAGCGGCTGACTGTTTTTCAATCAGTTCCATGGCTTTTTCATAGACACCCGGCGCGCCGTACGTCTGCAGATCGATTTCTTCAGTATGATAACTGACGCCGTTTTCGTCCATCCGGAGCAGTCCGAACGTATGGGCGGACTGGATCGGCATGCCGTTCAGTATTTCATACATGCCGTCTTTCTGCCATAGGGCCTGATTGTGCTGGTGGCCGCTCATGCACAGTTGCACACCATACTCTCTGAGCATCTCTGAAAGACCTTCATTGCTGATCAGATAACTGCTGTACATGGGGGATACTTCGCCGCAGAGCACATTATGATGGGAAAGAAACAGGATGCGGCTTCCGGCTGTTTTCGCCTGATCCAGCTGCTGTCGGAGCCACTGCATGGTTTCCGGAGAAAAATAACCGGAAGAATCGCCGGGATGCGAATCGTCCATGGCCAGGACAGTGACACCGTGACTGTCAGTCATATATGAGCAGGAAGCAGGATCTTTTTCCCGCATGTTCAGCAGAGGCAGGATGTAAGTCTTCCAGGCATTGATGCTGTGGGCCGCCTGGCCAAAGTCGTGATTGCCGGTCGTGACGATGACTTCAATACCGGCGTCCCTGACTTTCCGCAGCTTTGCGGCAAGGTCCTTGACATCTTCCTCCTTGCCGTTGTTTGTCAGATCGCCGGTCAGTATGAAAGCGTCCGGTTTCATGGCGATGACCTGATCAATCAGCGCGTCGGTGACTTCCTGCACCAGCGGTTCAAGCGCGACGATGCTGTTGAATTCGGAAGGGGAAACCGTATAGTGAAGATCGCTGATCACCACCGTGGTAAAATCAGGTGCTTCACAGGCTGTTTTCTCCGTGCTGAAAGGTTTTGCTGCGCATGCGGCAAAGAACAGTGACAGCAAGATGATCCACAATCTCTTCATATATGCATTTTAATCAAATTGAAACGCTGGTGCCATGATTTCACATTCGGATAGGGGTATGAACAAACCCGCAGAACGGATATTCCGATCTGCGGGTCATTTCATCTGATGGATCATTGCATGTTTCGATCAGATCCATGGATGTCTGGCATTTACAGTTTGATCACGTCACTGAATTTCGCGTGCTCCCTGACTTTTACCGTAAGTTCAGCCAGCCGGGAAGTATCACCGATCAGGATGACGCCGACCAGACGGTTCTTGTCGAACGTGTATTTTTCATACTGGCCGCGTCGCAGATCGGTTGTATCAACGGTCTTGTAGAGTTTCGCGGGATCACTGCCGTTGTCGCCGATGGCGAAGAGGGAAGTGTTCATACCATTGAAGGAAAGCGCTCCGTCGACCGTTTCATACGTGACGTCGTCACCGGCCGCGTTCGCACCGGCTGTTTTACCCTGTTCGACGGACTGGCTCCAGAGAGCGTAGTTGATACCGTTGTACTCGGCACAGTCACCGGCTGCGAAGATGTCCGGCACGCTGGTTTCCATGTGGTCATTGACGATGATGGAGCGGCCAATGCTGAGACCGGCTGCCTGCGCTGCCGCAAGGTTGCCGCGCACGCCGGTGGAGACGATCACCAGTTCCGCCGGTATAAGCGTTCCGTCCGCCAGGAGGACACCGTCTTCGTTGATTTCCGAAGTATTCGCCGCTGTGTAGACTTTGACACCGCATTTCTCAGTCAGAGTTTTGATCATTTCCGAAGCGGTCGGATTGAGCTGTCTGGCCATCAGGGCAGGGGCTCCTTCAATGACCGTGACGTCGATCTTAGCCCGGCGCAGTGCCCATGCAGCTTCCAGACCAAGTACACCGCCGCCGATGACAGCTGCTGTTTTGATGTTCGGAACCATTCCCTTTACCTTGGCCGCATCCTCGATCGTACGGATGGAAACGACCTTGTTGAGATCATGTCCCTTGAAAGGCGGTACGAAACAATATGCGCCAAGCGCGTAAACCAGTTTGTCATACCGGAAGGTTTCACCGCCGGCTGAGACGATCTTCGCATCCGGATCAATGGATTCAACTTTGATATTCCTGACGAAACGGATGTCGTTATCCGTAAACCATTCCGGTTTTTCGACGGCCATCTGATCATCCGAGAAATCGGCGAGCAGTGCCTTTGTCAGCATCGGACGGTTATACGGCAGATGGTTTTCTTCGGAAAGAATCGTGATCTTGCCTGTTTTGTCACGTTCACGGATCGCCCTCGCTGCTTCAAGACCGGCAATGCCGCCGCCTAAAACGAGATACTGACGGTCGGTATTGTTCTGATAACCGGTGCCGGTATCGTCGGCCGGAACGAAATTCTCAGGACCGACACCGCAGACCGGACACTCCTCGACAGAAGCATCGAAGACAGCACCGCAGACCAGACACTTGACCTTCTGACTGGCTCCTTTGGCTGCCGGTTTCGGTTCCTTCTGCAGCAATACACAGCCGAAGTTGTAACCGAAGTCGTAGGCATCAGTCAGCTGGGTTTCATCCGGCTTGAAACGTACCCGGAAACCGTCAAGGACTTTCAGGCGTACCTGCTTCAGTCTTTCGATGATGTGCGGAACACCTTCACCGGACCAGCCGTAACTGCCGAACGCAGAGGCCAGTCTTCCTTTGTAAACCGGCGGATACATGGCAAGGGTCAGATTGTAAACCGGCTCGAGTGCTTCACCGAGGATGGTAGGGGTACCGAACAGGTAGCCGTCCGCGGCCGCCATGTCTGCGGCAAGGCCTCTCTTGTCATCGAAGACAAGATCATAGCGGTGCACTTCCGCACCGGCATCCTCGACACCCTTCGCGATGACTTCGGAAAGCTGCTTCGTGTAGCCATAGGCACTGACGTACGGCATGACGACGAGTTTCTTCGCTTTCGGCGCTGGTGCTTTGCACCAGTCCCTGTACCAGCCGAAGATCTGATCGAAATGGGAATCCAGAACCGGACCATGACCGCAGCAGATGTGCTCGATCTCCAGATCCCTGATCCGCTCAAGAGCGTTGTACATATACGGATATGCGAATGGTCCGATGATGCAGTCAAAGTAATACTTCGTCGCTTCCGCATAGCCTGCTTCATCCGTGACTGAAGATCTCACGATGCCTTCCGCTGCGTAATGCGAGCCGAAGGAGTCACAGGTGAACAGTGTTTTACACTCCGGTACATAGGTATACATCGTATCCGGCCAGTGCAGATTGGGAAGAACCATGAATTCCAATGTTTTGTCACCCAGTGACAGGGTCATTCCGTCACTGACGGTGATGCTGTTGAAATCGGTGTTGATGATGTGTTTGAGGAACTGGATCGCCGTTCCGGTCGCGACAATTGTGATATGCGGATTCAGATCGAGAAGTTTCTCGATCGAACCGGCATGATCCGGTTCCGTGTGATCCATGATCAGATAATCGATCTCTGATACGGATGCCACGGATTCGATGTACCCGACCATCTCGTCAAAAAAGGCCAGTTTGGCAGTTTCGAACAGGGCTGTTTTTTCACTGCCTTCGAGAAGATAGGAATTATAGGAGGTTCCGTATTTGGTCTCCATAATGATGTCGAAAACCCGCAGTTCAGGGTCGAGAACTCCGGTCCAGAAAAGATCCTGCTTAATTTTGAACGCTTTCATTATCACTCCTTCTAAAGTAATGATTTTTCCGTTTTACTGACTAACTTCACAATACCATAGAAGGGCGGAAAAGGGAAAGAACTGGAACATGCATGCAGTAGTACTGCCGGCTTTGTTGAACAGACGGCGGAGTTATTCTGTATCAGAGAAAAAAGACCGCGGCAGTTTTCCGCCGCGGTTTTGCTGTGAATGCCGTTGTTTCTATCCGTTCGTTTCCACTGTAAATCTGACTTCCGTATCCTTCAGAATCATCAGTCTCAGTTTGCGTAAACGAATGTGAGGCTTCTCAGAAATCCAGATATTAGCCGCTTCCCATACAGCAAAGGAACCGATGATGGAAAGCACCTCGACACTGACACTTTCCGTCTGCCGGGCGGCGAGCAGCCAGCCAGCGATAAAAGCGATTCCGATCATAAACAGTCTGATCTGTCTGAGCGTGCTGATATGGTGTTCTCTGGTTTGAAAGTCTATTTCATGCTGCATGTAAGAACGGATGTTTTCGCGGATCCGGTCTTCATTGACAGGTTTGTCACTGATGACGTGAATAAAGAACTTTTCAGTGCGTTCTTATTCCTGATACCTGCGAATGATAAAGGAAACCACATCGTCGGAATGCAGGGAACAGTCCGGGTCAAGCGGATTATATAGATCGTTTTCTTCATGGATTTTAATACTGATTTCAAACATGTCTCTGTACCTCTCTGACATCGCAGTGATTTTTATTGCCAAGATCATCTTCTGACTGATCAGCTGTTGATTTCAGGGGTCAGCTGTTTTATGCTTTCGCCCTCCCTGTATTTCCATAAAAGTATTATACTGCATGGAATAGATGCCTGTTTTCTATATGCGCAGGCCGGAGGATTTCCGGACTTCATTGGTGAAAAAACCGATAATTGTATAGAATGAAAGGGAAGAAAAGAGGAAATCATAATGGAAGAAAGAAAATGGCCAGGTCCGAAAGGAATGATTCCGGAACCGGACAGAAACGCGGCGGATGCCAAAATGCACAACAGAAGATATCTGGATGAGCTGCTTGTCGAAATGAGAGTCATCGATGCCTTTGTACCGGATCTGACACTGAAACTTTTTAATGAAACGTTCGCTTCGCCGATCATGATGCCGGCTTTCTCACATCTGAACAAGGTTGGTATTACCGGCCGGACACCGATGCAGGAATATGCCGCGGCCGCGAAGGATCTGAATCTTGTCAACTGGGTCGGTATGGAATCGGATGATGAATACGCGTCCATTGCCAGTGAAGGAGCGAGAACTGTGCGTATCATCAAACCGTTTATGGATCATGATGAAATCCTGAAACAGATTGCTTTCGCAAAAGAGCACAATGCCATCGCTGTCGGTGTGGACATTGATCATGTCTTTGGGAAAAACGGAAAATACGATGTGGTCGACGGCATTCCGCTTGGTCCGGTTACCCTGGACGATCTGACTTCCTATGTCAAAGCGGCAGGCAGCACTCCGTTTGTCGCAAAAGGAGTTTTATCCGTTCAGGATGCCCGCAAATGCGAACAGGCAGGATGCGCCGGCATCTTTGTCAGCCATCATCACGGCCGGCTTCCTTTCGGCATTCCGCCGGTCATGGCACTGCAGGAAATCCGCAGGGCCATGCCGCAAACCGCTATGAAGATCTTTGTGGACTGTTCAATTGAAACCGGTTATGATGCGTTCAAAGCGCTGGCTCTTGGCGCCGATGCCGTATCGGTCGGCCGCGGCATTCTTCCCGGGCTTCTGAAAGAAGGAAAAGAAGGCGTCTTAAAGAAAGTGAACAGAATGAATGAAGAACTGTCGGAAATGATGGGCTACACGGGCATCAGAGACCTCAGTCAGATGGATTCTTCTGTCATTGTTCACCACGGCCGGCATTTATAAGAGGATCACGTACTTTTTTCAAAGAATCAGAACGGTATGGAAAAGGCTGTCAGATGTGACAGCCTTTTGACTGAACTAGGTACTTCCTGGGGGAAACTGATTATTGCCGGAAGGCGTTTTTCCTGTGGATGTCGAGTATTCTGTACTGGATTTTCTGTTCTGCCAGTTTTTCGAACAGCGTGTCCGCGTCGTTCTCGATTTTGAACTGCAGTTCTTCTGGATAAAGCGGAATGATCTCGTAGAAGTTGATGACTTTTCCGGATGACATGATCAGTCGGACGTCACCGTCTCTGTTTTCGGCGAATTTCAGCACGACGCTGTTGAATCCTGTATTTGAAGCGTATGCGGAACCTTCTTCATCAGACTGCAGGGTATGTCCGTAACAGAGCCATGTATCGTTCCAGACCGGCAGCCGGGCTGTGTCTTTCAGAACCTGGATCGGCCAGTAGTCCGTCTCGTCGCTGCTGTTAAGATTCCAGTCAGCCGGCAGATAGATCACATACTCGGCATAATCGAGCTGATACTTCTGCCACTGTTCGGGAATACTCATTTTATAGGCGCCGGCTCCCATCGTGACCAGTTTGTAATATGGATCATCTTCCGTCGGGTCCACGATACAGACATCAAGATGCACATCCGGGGATGCGATTTCGTGAAAAACATTCTGATAATTTCCGAACATGTCACAGATAAAACTGTCCAGTTCGTTTATCTCAGATTCATCGTACAGATAGGGCGGCAGGTTCTCTGTTATTTCAGTTTGCTTTTTATCTTTTTTCAGCCAGTCAAATAATCCCATATGGTTCCTCACAGACGACGTTCTGCTGAAACTGATTGTCAGCAGTTCTCTGCCATCATTATACTGTCTGAATGAACAGAAAGACATTGATCCGTAATGACATTCAGGAAGCGGGAACTTCAATCAACGGAATGATTCCGACGTTCTTTCTGCTATGATGGTTAAAAGGAGGCGTCTTATGGATCTGAGAGTGTTGAGTTTCTTTCTGGCCGTTGCCCGGGAAGAGAGTTTTTCAAAAGCAGCTGCCGCCATTCACGTTTCCCAGCCGACTCTGTCCAGACAGATCGCTGAACTTGAAGCGGAACTCGGCAAACAGCTGTTTGTCCGCGGAACAAGAACGCTGAGTCTGACCGCGGAAGGGCAGTTTTTAAAGAAGCGGGCGCAGGAACTGCTTTCCCTTGCCGAAAAGACAGAAACAGAGATCCGCGGCGACATGGATGAAATCAGCGGCAATATCTATATCGGCGCCGGTGAAACGTACGGCATTCATACGATTACCCAGGCATTCAGAAATCTGCAGGAAACCTATCCGGATATCTATCTCCATTTCAGCAGCGGTGACGGCCGCGATCTTGCCTATCAGCTGGACAACGGCCTGATCGACATGGCGGTCGTTTTCGGTGACTTTGATCATTCCCGTTATGAAAGCATCGAGCTTCCGTTCCGCGACAGGATGGGTATCTATCTGCGTAAAGACGATGCGCTGGCCAAAAGAAAACAGATCTTTCCAGAGAAAGATCTGATTGACAAACCAATTATCGTCAACCGGGAAAGCAGCGGTGATCTGATTCCCGGCATTCGTCTGCATCGGTTCCGTATTATCGGTACCTATAACCTGCTGTACAACGCTTCACTTATGGCAGAGGACGGTCTGGGTTATGTGGTCGGTCTGGAACACATTATTCATACTGAAGGCACGGGTCTGGTTTTTATCCCGTTTGCGCCGGAGTATAGACTGAAGATGCATCTGATCTACAAGAAATTCCAGGTCATGCAGAGACATGTCATCCTGCTGATCGATGAAATCAGGAAGATAGCTGATTAAGCTGTCTTTTTTATTCGCCGATGGCAAATCCGACAGCGGCAAGAAGCACATACAGCATACCGCAGATCATAAACTGTGAATTAAGTGATGATGTAAACAGGGAGAGTAAGGTTCCGGCATAAGGAGCGATAAAGGCGCCAAGACCCTGGAAGACGAGAATCACGGTCGTGCCGGCGGCACCGAACGAAGCGAACTTCGTGGAGACTCTTTCCTGCAGGAACGGTACAAAGGCAAGATAGCCGAAGCCAAGCAGAAACGCGGCAGCCATCATCGGTAAAGCCGTGCCGGATGCGTAGGCCAGGATAAAGCCGGCGGTGCAGATCAGGTAGAAGACCGGTAGACTGAGACGCTTCAGGCTGCTTTTCATATTGCCGTAAACGAAACCGGCAAGCAGAGAACCGGCGGAAATGCACATGACAAGCAGGGAACCGATGGAAGAACCGCCGATTTCCTTCAGAGTCGCAAGACTTGAGCACTTGACGACGAAGACCGTTGCCAGCGCTACCGAAACAAATGTCAGAAGACCCAGGGCAATCAGTCTGAACCATTCCGAACCGCTGTGTGTTTCATTGCTGCCGGCGGTGTTTGTGCGGATGGATCCGACATGAGGAATAAAGAACAGGACAGCGAAGAATACCAGGAAACCAAACAGGTAAACCAGGAAAGACGCATGCCAGCTGATGGCCAGCAGACGGCCGCCGATAAACGCGGTGACCAGGGAGGCCAGACCGCCGGCACTGCCCTGCAGACCGATCATGGAAGAACGCTCGTCGCCGGTAAAGAAGAAGATGATCAGAATCAGCATCGCCGAAGTAATCAGACCGCAGCCGAAGCCGAAGACGCCTCTGGCCAGCAGAATCAGCCAGATATTATTCAGGATCACCGGGACGGTGCCGAAGATGCCGGCAATCAGAGAACCGAGCAGAACGATTTTTTTATAGCCGATGGCAGAAGCGATTCTGGATGAAAACAGAACCGCAAGCATGGAAAACAGGGAAGGAATCGTTGTGACCAGTTCGATCAGTGAAAGAGGAATTTCTGGCATATCCGCAGCCATGGCAGGAATATTGCCGGCAATCGCATTGAGGGAAGCGGTCACAAAGCAGCAGGACAGGATCGCGAGTTTCAGCACCAGGTTGTTTTTCATATTCATACCTTCCTTACAGGCAAAGTATAAAAGGGATTCAATGATATTTGAAATATTAATAAAGTATATTGATATATCCACAAAATGAATACATATAGAAAAAGAGAAAACGGATCACTGAAGACCGGTTCAGCCATGCAAGAGATCCGTTTCAACTGTCAGACAATGTCTGGAAATCATTCATTGAAAAGGAGTCGTGCTGAGAAAGAAACCGGAAATATCTTCCGGTGAATACTCCGGGTGATTCATCCACCAGCGCACCGTTTCCGCGAAGTCACATACCATATGGTTCAGCAGATAATCTTTCGGAATATCCGTTTTTTTCTTTTTAAGCTCGCCGGCGAAGATCTTGGAGAGATATTCCTTGAAGTACTGCATGAACATTTCACCGCTTTCACAGGACAGGATCCGGCTGATATAACGGCTGCTGTCCTGCAGGTGATACAGAATATGCGTGAGTTCCGCAGACAGATCATTGCGCCGGGATGAAAAATCGTGGGTGTTCTCTTTTGTCAGTTTTTCAGCAAAGACATGCTCGAAGATTTCCGTGCATAGGGCTTTGAGCAATTCGTCTTTTGTTTCGAAGTGGGAATAGAAAGTGCTTCTTCCGATATCCGCTTCATCGATGATATCCTGCACTGTGATATTGGAATAGGTCTTTTCTTCCAGCAGGTGCGTGAAGGCGTCAAATACCGCCTGTCTTGTTTTTTTCTGTCTTCTGTCCATGGCTGTCTCCTGTACATTTTTCCGAAAATGTTCAGTAACGAACGTTCCGGCTGATCTGCTTATTGTTTGTATAAATAGAGAACAATATAATCAAAACCGAACAAAGTGTTCGATAACTGGATTATAGGTTTCGAAGAAGTATTATGTCAACAGGAGCATTTATGATAAAAAAGATCAATGATTTTCTGGCCGGCTGGCCGATGACGATCGTCGGCGGTATCTTCCTGATCGCGTCGTTTGTTCTTCCCCGCATCGGATATCCGGCCGGAGAGAACTGCGCGTGGGTGTGCGTGATCATCTGCGGCATTCCGCTTTTGTATCTGGCGATTTGGAGAGTTATTTATAACGAAGGCATCAGCAAGATTTCTTCCGCACTTCTGATTTCCATCGCAATGATCGCGGCGGTTCTGATCGGTGATCTGTTTGCGGCAGGGGAAGTCGCGTTCATTATGGAAATCGGCGCTCTTCTGGAAGACATGACGACGGAACGTGCGAAGAAAGGACTGAAGAATCTGATTGCCCTGGCACCGGAAACTGGCCGTATCATCAGAGACGGAAAGGAAACGATCGTTCCGGCGGATGAAATCCGGACAGGGGACATCCTGCGTATCCTTCCCGGTGAAACCATACCGGCAGACGGCGTTATTGTGATGGGAGAGACTTCTGTCGATCAGTCTGTCATGACTGGTGAAAGTCTGCCGGTGGATAAGGCACAGGGGGATCCGGTATTCAGCGGCACCATCAACCGTTATGGATCGATCGATATTGAAACGACGAAAGCCGGCAGCGACAGTTCGCTGCAGAAGCTGATCCGTATGGTGGAGGATGCTGAGAAGAATCAGGCTCCCAGCCAGCGGATCGCTGATAAATGGGCAAGCTGGCTGGTTCCTGTCGCTTTGTTAATCGCTGTTCTTGCATATGTCTTTACCGGCAATATCGTAAGAGCGGTGACAGTCATGGTTGTCTTCTGTCCGTGCGCGCTGGTTGTTGCAACACCTACGGCCATCATGGCAGCAATCGGTCAGGCGACAAAGCACGGTGTCATTATCAAATCCGGTGAAACACTGGAAAAAATGGGTAAGGTCGATACGATTGCTTTCGACAAGACCGGCACCCTGACCCAGGGCAATCTGGAAGTCAGTGACATTCTTTCGTTCACGGATATGAGTGAAAAGGAACTGCTGACGATCGCCGCATCGGCGGAAAGCAGAAGCGAACATCCGCTTGGTAAAGCCATAACGGAGAAAGCCGTTTCTGATGGCATCGCATTGCCGGAGATCTCTGATTTCAGGATGAGTGCCGGCAAGGGCATATCCGCTTCAATCGGCGGCAACGGATACAGTCTGGGAAATGAGAAATATATTCAGGATGCCGGTATCACCCTGAGTGAACAGGCAGCTGAAGCCTTGGAAAAACTGCGGAATGAAGGCAAGGCATCGGTCATTGTCGCAGATGAAGATTCTATCATCGGTGTGATCGCCCTGTCTGATACCGTACGGCCGGAAGCGGTGGATGTTGTGAAGCGTCTGTCCGGCATGAATACAAAATCCGTTCTTCTTACCGGTGACAACCGGAAGGCAGCTGACTTTCTGGCCGGCAAAGTCGGTATCACGGATATCCACGCCGATCTTCTCCCCGAACAGAAAGTCGAGAGTATCAATCTGCTGAAGCAGTCCGGTACTGTCTGCATGATCGGTGACGGCGTCAATGACGCCCCGGCACTGAAGACGGCCGATGTCGGTGTGGCGATGGGAGCCATGGGCAGCGATATCGCTGTGGAAGCGGCAGATATTGCTCTGATGAGCGATGACATTTCCCGGCTGCCGTATCTGAAATGGCTGTCCAACACGACGGTAAAGACCATTAAAACAGCAATCACATTATCCATGATCATCAATTTTGTGGCAGTTACTCTGTCAGTCCTTGGCAAACTGACTCCGACAACCGGAGCATTGGTCCACAATGCCGGTTCCTGCTTCGTCGTGCTGCTTGCCGCACTGCTGTATGACAGGAAATACAAGTGAGTATTTGAAAAGAGAAAAACCAGGAGCGGTCTGATCCGCTCCTGATTTGTTTCTGCTTATGTGTGTCAGTTTTCCGCGAGTTTTATCACGGTGTTTGCCGTTCTGATCGTGAGTTTATCTGCGATACCATGGGAAGCTGTCTTTTTCCACCAGCTGCATTTCTGATATTTTTTCCGGTCAAACGTCCAGAAGATAACATCCCTGTATATTTCTGTCCGTTCAAGTCCTTCAGAAGGTTCACCCAGCAGACGGCAGATATCTTCGGGACTGTCTTCGGAAAGAATGAAGATCAGGTTGTCATACCATCCCTTGTCAGCGGTATTCCACCAGGGCGGCGCATGACGCAGCACATCCTGAAGGACATCCAGCGCCATGACATATACCGGTATGTCCAGAGCAAACCTGTTTTTGATTATTCTGGCAATTTCTTTCCCGGCATCACGGTCATCGCAGGAGAATACGATATTGCCGCTGTTCAGATATGTCGTGACGGCCTGGAAGCCCGCGCTTTCAAGTTTCTTTTTCAGTTCCGGCATACCGATCCTGTTTTTGCCGCTGATATTGACACCTCTTAATAAGGCGATGTACCGGTTCATAAGATTCTCCTATGCTGCCGTACAACAGCATATTCTCTCTCAGTGTGCATCGTTATACTTCTCCTGTTTGGCGATCTGTTCGGTAAGATGAATGTTCCGGCTGTTCCATAAGACCAGTGGTTCAGCTGTCAGTGACTTGGAAAAGATCAGCATTTTGTATTTCAGACAGGCAGGGTCGTCCGGATTCTGATAAGGTTCGCCGGCATACCCGTTGGCCTGATAGAAGGCAATTGCCGCATCATTGTTTTCCGCATCTGTATACAGACGGGTATAACGGTATCCTCTTTCGGCTGCCATGGTCTCAAACCGTTTCAGAGCTTCGGAACCAAGATGCTTCCTGCGGAATTCTTTCCGGATACCGAACCAGCCCAGCCAGGCGCTCTCAGAATCTTCCGGATAACTGTAGATTCCAATGATACCCACGCAGATTCCGTCTTCATAGAGCAGAAAGTATTCAAAGCCGACTGAACCGTAAATGGATTCTTCAAAATTCGCCCGGCCGCTTTCGCCCGGGAAGAGTTCCTCCTGTATTTCAATCGCATAACCGATATTCTTTTCCGTGACTCTTTCAAGTTCCATGTTTTCTGTGCTTTCCATCAATTACTTAATACAGTTACTTTATACCTCAGAATTCCATCGTTGAAACTCCATTTGATCCGGCAGCTATTTCGTCATTTTCGCATTCCATTCCGTAGCGTCATCCCGCTTTGTTTCATCAAACCAGTGCCACTTTTTTGAGGCATACAGGATGAACAGGAGGAATAAGACCTTGTGAGCGAGATTGAGAACGACAGACGGAATGGTCTGTTCGGAAGAGATCGCGCCGAAGCCGAAACCGGTCATGAAAATCACGGTCGAGTTGTTGACGATATGCATGGCTGTGGGTGCTTCCAGACCTCTGGTGAACACACAGCTCAGCATATACAGAAGCGCTGAGACAGCAATTTCGACACGTCCGACAAGGTTATAAGGATGTACCAGTGTGAAGAATACGATCTGAACAGCGATACCGGGAATTGCCATATTGAACCAGCTGCTGACGGTCTGGGTGATAAATCCCCGGTATACCATTTCCTCGGCAAGACCCTGGAACAATACCATCACAGCCATGATGAGGAAGCCGCCGGCAGTGAACTTAACAGGGCCGGCCTGTTCCTTGATAAGAATTGATACGATGGTCGGTATGCCGAGAATCACAAAAGCAGCAGCGAATGCCTTGAGGAAAGACTTCCACCTCCATCCTCCCATCGAGGAGAAGTAAGAGGAGATCGGGCGGTCTTTGACGATCAGTGCTGCCAGGAGCAGCGAGGGAATGTATGAGAATGCCTCTGCGCCGTTTTTGAAGGCACCTGCCGCCGTATAGAAATCCCTGCCGTCATAACCGGCAGTTTCAGATACTGCTCCGGCACCGAAAACCAGTTTGCTGATGACAGAAGCCAGCAGGTTGAAAGCCACGAAGAAGACAGCAAAGAAAGCCAAAACAATCAGCGGCCGGAACCATTTGTAGGTAATAAACCTTCTTGGATAAGTAGTGTATTCATGTTCGTCCGAAACGTTGTTCATAGCAGGTTTCCATTTCATGATCTTTTCCGGTTTAATCTTTTCATATTCGCATTGCTTTAATGATTATATTATTGCACCAATGCGGATCAAACCTTCACGAATTCAGCCTCATGCAGGAAAACCTGTACAGAAAAGAGATTGCAAATCTATATCTGAGCGTTATACGCAAACAGGAAGCTTTCGTCCGCTCTCCATGGAAAGACATGTGAAGCAGTCATTTTGTGTCCATACCGGATATGATTACAGTACAATGATGATAGACAAAAAGTATCATTGCTTACATTTTGAGAAAGGAATATCATATGGCCAAAATAGTATGTAATTTTTATTCGCGCACACTGCTGAGAGCGGTGGATATCACCGTGATCATTCCGACTTCCACATGTCCGGAATCTCTGGGACTGGGCGACAAGCCGACGCATGTCATCACTGACAAATATCCGGTCGTTTATCTTCTGCATGGCTTCGGCAACAATCATGCCCAGTGGACAGGATATACCAATGTTGAAATGTTTGCTGAAGAACAGCGGATCGCCATCGTTAATCTCTCGGCTGAAAACAAGTCCTATTCCAAAGTGGGAGGTGACGATTTCTTCACTTTCGTATCGGAGGAACTGCCGGAGTTCGTAACGAATATGTTCCCGATCTCCGCCAGGCCGGAAGACACCTATATTGCCGGGCTTTCCATGGGAGGCTACGGCTCTTACCTCCATGGTCTTAGCCATCCGGAAAGATTCACAGCCATCGGAACATTCTCAGCCGGCGTTGAAATTGTTCCCGAGCAGCTCGCCAATATGGGCGGCGGCAATGGCTTTACCGGAGCGGCCGGCGGCAAAAGCGTTCTTCATGATCTCGCCAAAGCCGTCAAAGAAGAGGGGAAGACTTTCCCGAAGATCTACGCAGCGTGCGGAACCGCCGACTTCCTGTTTGCATCCTGCAAAGCGTTCGCGGACGAGCTCAAAGAACTTGGCGCCGACGTTACCTGGGATGAAATCGAAGGATATGGACATGAGTGGCGCTTCTGGAATATCGAAGTGGAGAAATTCCTGGAATGGCTGCCCCGTACCGATGCCTATGCCGCAAAGGGCAAACGAGCGATCTGACTGGTCAGAAGATTCCATTGTTCTTTCTGAAGCAATATCTGAAACAAAGAATGAGCAGCTTGCGCTGCTCATTTTTGCATAAGGATTTCAGTCGCTGTCTTTCTGACGGTCTGTTTTGCTGTTTCTGTATTCCCGGTTCTTTTCTTCACTGGGAAAGTGCTCGACTGCAAAATCAGTGGCTTCCTTACTGACTTGGATATCATTGTCAGCACGTTTGTATGCATCTGACCATGGGGCGAGGTTCATGTAGTTCTCGTCATATACGATACAGTGAGGCATGGAGTAATAATCGTCATCCGCCTCAAAAAGGTGTCTTCCGTTACTGATCAGTTCATCGGGGTACTTGTCACCCATCGCATCGGTGCCCAGCATGTCGTATGTCTCTTTATCGATTTCGCACAGCTGGTAAAAACCCCGCCAGCTTCGCTGGGCAGTATAAAGATTTCTTTCTTCGTCATAACAGGCTTTCCAGCCGATACCTTCTTTGAATTGCATCCGTAGTTCTCCTTCAGAATCTTCTATTCATGTGTTTGTCGTGTACGCTCCAGTGAGTTGTATATCCAATCATGGACTTTCACCGTCAGTCAATTACCATTACGGTTTCCATCGTTTCATCCGGCAGTCCCTGTATATAGGCACCGGAAAGTCTGATCTGTTTCAGGTAATTCAGAATGTCAGCGGAGAATATCTCGCCCGGCCGGATGAGAGGGATTCCCGGCGGCGAAATATCGATCATCTCAGCACAGACGCGGCCTTCCGCTTCCTCCCATGAAACGGCTTTTTTCTTCGCGAAATACGCATCACGCGGTGAAATGGCAAAACGGGCCAGACCGGGAGGCTTAGTCATTCCGGGAAGGAGAATTCCGTCTGTATGTTTTTCTGCGATGCTGTTCAATGCCGAAACAAGCATCTTGATATCTTCCGTACTGTTCGCGTAGCTGACGATCGCCAGAATATTGTTTCTGTCTGCCATTTCCACTTCCACATTATGATCTTCAAACAGCATGGCTTTCAGATCAAATCCGCTGATGCCCAGCTGGGAAGCACTGATGACAAGGCGTGTTTCATCAAACCGGAAGACCGATGATTTTCCTTCAAGTTCTCTGCCGGCACAGCGCAGTCCGGGAATGGCATTGATTCTCTCTCTTGCCTCAGCGGCAAGTTCCAGGGCTCTGCTGACCATTTCCTTTCCATGGAGGGCAAGGTCTCTTCTTGCTGTATCAATCGAGTTTAAAAGAATATAAGAAGGGCTGCTGCTCTGGACGATCGTCAGGCTTTTTCTGATCCTGTCGATATCCACATGACTGCTTCTGACATGCAGCAGGGAACTCTGGGTCAGGGCACCGCCGGTCTTATGAAGACTCTGCACACACATGTCCGCACCGCAGGCAAGCGCGCCATTGGCCAGCTGTTCTGAGAAACAGCAATGTGTTCCGTGTGCTTCATCGACAAGCAGCAGGGCATTGTGACGGTGACATATTTCAGCCAGAGCACGGATGTCGGAAATGACGCCGTAATAGTTCGGACTGGTTACGAGCATTGCCCGGCATTCCGGATACAGTTCAAACATTTTCTCAACTTCCGCCGGGCTGATGCTGCCCGGGATATCCCACTCAGAAATATAATCAGGCATGACGTAGACGGGTTCCGCGCCATTCATGATCAGTCCGCTGTTCACGGAGCGGTGAGAATTTGCGTCAATGAGGACTCTGTCATGCGGTCCGGCAGCAGACAGCAGCATGGCCTGATTGCCGCAGGTGCTGCCGTTGACCAGAAAAAAGGTATGATCTGCGCCGAAGAGTTCCGCCGCGAGTTCCTGTGCTTCTTTGATAGCACCCACCGGACAGTGCAGATCATCCGTGATTTCTGTCTCGGTAATGTCTATTTTAAAAATATTGTCGCCGGCATACTCTCTGAGCAGACTGCCCGGACCGTTTTCATAACGATGTCCCGGCACACAGAAATAAGCCGGTCTCAGCTGTGCGTATTTCATTGCCGCATCGAAGATGGGCGCTTTGTTCTGATCCTGATTCATGTTGTATTCCTCTAATGAATATTAACTGTGTGACCGTCCTCAGACAAACAGAAAACCACGCCATCCGCGGCTCGAATAGTATGAGTCTGCTCCGTTGTGAAATGTGAATACTTCACCATAACGGCGCTCGCAGAACAGCGCGCCTCCTTTGCCTCGGATATTGTCCGGCGTCAGGATCCAGCTTGATGTTTTCAGATCGAACTGACCAAGCTCCTGCAGTCTTCTGTACAGAGTCTCGCTCAATAATGACACTCCCATTTCCTCAGCCTGATGCATCGCGCTGCCTGCCGGAGGATTCTTTTTGCGGCTTTGCAAAGCTGCATCATCATAGCAGAGGCTTCGGCGGCCGGCCGGTGTTTCCGGCGAACAGTCACAGAAAATGAATCTGCCGGTTTCTTCATCCATACCGATGACATCCGGCTCGCCGCCGGTTGCCTCCATTTGCCGGAGTGTTTCGACAGCATCTCTGTTTTCGTTCAGTCTTGCTTCGACATCCTCCCATGCGATATGAGGATGCCGTGACATATTCTGCTGAAATCTGTTTTTTAATGTTTCAATCATTTCCAACTCCTATGAACGGTTCGTTCAATGAAACAGTCCGGTCCATTTCCTTTTCAGACTGCTCAGATAGTCCGCAATATATGCGGGATCGGAAAATTCCTGCATGACATAGTCTGACGCGCGGGTCATTGTGCCGTTCTCAGCACGGCCCCGCACGAGCCGGGTATATCTTTCAAGTTCGTGAAGGTATGCGTCTGCTTCTCCTTTGGAAAAACAGTTTTTGTTTACTGCTTTTTCCGCCATCCGGAAACTGTCCGGCAGCATGTATAAAATCGTAACATCATCCAGGCATTTCGTCCGGAGAGGGTAATACAGAAGGGTGTTCCAATGCTTATTCTGTCTGTCCGCTTTCAGCAGTTCTGTTACCGCTGCATAAGTGCGGAAAGCTTCTTTACCACACATGTCCGATGTCAGAAAAGAGGAAATGAGTTCTTCGGTCCACATTTTTTCTGTCTCTCTGGAAATATGATAGCTTTCATATTCGCCGCCTTCACCTTCACGGTCCATATGGAAGCGATTCCCATTGTATTTTAAAAACAGCTCTTTTGCCCGTTCTGTCATGGTCACCTCATAATATGTATCAATCATATAATATCGTTTAGCAAAACGGTATATTGCGAATCAGACAGAATCCAATCAGTCTGTGCATCTGCCGGCGTAAATACACATGCGAGCACTTTGGTAAATACACCGCTTGCAGGGTGTGATAAAAAGTGAATAAATAAGGCCGTTTGTATTACTGGTAAAATGAATCATCAGATAAAAAAGGAGGGATGATACATGAACGATAAAAACAAGGAAATATCAGTTTCGTTACTGGCATTTACTGTCTTCTACTCTGTTGCTATCTATATTCTTCTGATTGGCTTCTATTTCTGGCACTGGCATAAGCAGGACCGGACGTAAAATAATAATAGATTCCTGTCTGCCGGTAACAACAGGTACTGTTGAAAACAGTCCTACATCATTACAGGACTGTTTTTCATTCATTCGTACAGGCTTGGCTTGCAGAGAATATCGTTGACCTTGGTCTCCAGCAGATTGGCGGAATATGCCGGCGTGATGACACAGACTGTGTCGGCATTCCTGCCGGTACCGCCGATGCAGACGACCGGCTTTTTGTATGTGATCGCTCCGGCATCGCAGGCCATCAGCGAGATTTCGACACAGACTTTGACACCGGCTGAGATCATCCGCAGAGCGTGGGCGACGATTTCCGCCGGATATACACCTTTGAAGACATTGCTTAAACCTCTTTCCGCGCCACTCAGGGCATGGGCTGCCGTAACGACCGTAAACCCGGTATCAAGCAGCTGTTTCCGGGTTTCCTCGCTCATGGCATTTCTTCCTTTTTCCCTGGTGCCGTAGGCATGGGATACGACAATGACTTTGTTGGTAAAATCCTTTTCAGAAATGTATTCCGCAAACCGCAAAGCCGTGCGGCCGCTGGTGGTCGCCAGCACAATGTCGGTATCAAGTTCAACAGCTTTATCGTAAGCCAGGGTGAATGCTTCGGATGAATTGTCGTTTTTCACATCAAACAGTTTCATGATTCTTCTCCTTTAATCAGGTTGATATCTAAAGCCTAGCATATGCATGCAAACTGTTGGAACAGATACACTCACGTTATTTGTGAGATATCCCGCAGCAGGGCGTCTCTGTTCAATGTGATGAATACTGAAAGATCAGCCTGTCAAACTTTTTCCCGTCAATTTCCAAAGCATCTTTTTCAAGGACGGTCTGTTTCATTCCTGCTTTCTGCATGGCTTTCATTGAGCCGGTATTCTCTGCCGCGCACCAGGCAGTGACAGTTTCAATACCTTCCTGTCCGGTCAGATACCGCAGAACACAACTAAGGGATTCACTCGCAAAACCGTATCCCCATGAATTCCGTCCGATGCTGAAGCCTGTCTCGATCTGGTTTTTTTCGGGATCGTAGTCATAGGCTCCGATCGTACCGATCAGCTGTCCTTGAAACTCGATGGCCCAGCCATAGAAATGCGGATTCTTGTATCTGCCGATGAAATCCTGAACGGTGTTTACGGCCATGTCATACGACGCATATGGGTTCCAGCCGGAATACGCGTACATCTGCGGGTCACATCCGAATTCTTCATACAGAATCCGGGCGTCATCCAGCCGGTACCGGCGCAGCAGCAGCCGTTCTGTTGTCAGTTCAATTGTTCCGGACATATGTTTTACTCCTCATCATCCCGGGCTTATAAACCGGTTTCTTCATGAAGTTCCACCAGGAAGTCTTCCATGAACGAATGACGTTTTTCAGCGATTTTGACCGCTTCTTCCGTGTTCATTTCATCTTTTAACAGCAGCAGTTTGTCATAAAAATGCTGCAGAGTGTTTTCAACCGGTCTGCCGTTTCGGCCGCCGAAGGCGAAGGTTCTCGCAATGCCGATCGCCCCGATGGCATCCAGACGGTCTGCGTCCTGCACGATTTTTCCTTCCATACTCTCAGGATGTCTGCCTCTGTTTTTACTGAAGGATACGGAATTGATGACTGTGCATATCTGTTCGATACGTTTTGAATCAACGTTCTGATCCTGCAGAAAGCGCCGCGCGTTGGCGTTGTTCTCGGTATGGAAGAGCTTATGATCGTCAACGTCATGAAGCAGAGCCGCCAGCGATATGACGTACAGGTCGCTTTGCGGGTATGCTTTCGCGATCTGCAGCGCATTTCTGTACACTCTGAGCGTATGACTGACATCATGTCCGTCCGCATTGCCCTGAAACATCGTTTCAATATATTCTTTTGCCTTTTCAATCATGTTATCCATATTATCACCACAGCTGCCGGCTTCTGTTCAGACCGGCATTTTTCAGTTTATTGACTCTTGTAAAAGTATTATAACGTACAGAAGGACTGTCTGATTCAGACATGCAGGAAAAGGAAGGCCCCGGCAGATACGGATGGTTTTGCCGCATCAGGACCGTTTGCCCGGATAGGCAGGATCATGCAGATACATTGCCCGGTATTCGGCGGGCGATATGCTGAATTCCTTTTTGAATGCCCGGAAAAAGACGGAATAATCACGAAAACCGTAGTCCTGATAAACCTGGCAGACGGGCCGGCCGGTTCTGATTTCATCCGCGCATCGTTCCAGCCGTTTTTTAGTGATATAGCGGTGGACGCTCATCCCCGTTCTGTCCAGAAAAATATGGGAAATGTGGGAACGGGAAAGAAAGAACTTATCCCCGAGGGCTTCCAGACTCAGATCTTCGTCCAGATTGTTTTCAATGTACTGCATCATGACCTGAACCGGATCTTCCTGCTGTCTGAGTGTCTGCGGATGATCATGCTCATGAACAAGACGGGAGAGGGTCAGGATCAGATCACAGATACATATACCGGTAAAGTCATCACCGCCATAGCGTTCAGAGCGGTCTTCCTCGATCAGCCGCAGGATCTTCGACTGAATCAGGGAGTATTCATTTTCCGTAAAATGATGAATATACACACCGGCTTCCGCCTGCTCCGTCACATAGCCGAGTCCTTTCATGTTCGCGCACAGTTTCCGGAAATAAGCAGCCGAGATCCAGAAGACATAACGGCAGTAGGATTTCTCACTGTCTTCTGTCACTGCCCGATGCAGTGTGTG
Organism: uncultured Erysipelotrichaceae bacterium; assembly: GCA_902793635.1. Taxonomy (GTDB): domain Bacteria; phylum Bacillota_I; class Bacilli_A; order Erysipelotrichales; family Erysipelotrichaceae; genus Bulleidia. The sequence continues at coordinate 73,523 of CADBEA010000005.1, forward strand.
AGGCGGCACCACGACAGCGTCACAATTGGAAAGGGGAAATCTTTCGCCTTTGATTTCCATTTCGATCTTTCCGGAAACCGGGAAATAGAATTCATAATAATCATGACGGTGTTCAGCGACACTCTGAAAATGAGAGTCGCTGTAATAAAAGATTTCGTAGTTCTCTTTCCGCATGTTCTGACGGCGGTCAAAGTCGGAACGGTATTGTTTTTTCATAATTTCAAATTAACACAAAATTTGCAATGTAATCAACAAATTGCACAATGTAAATCAAATCGCTTTCAGCCCACAATAGAGATAGATAAAAAACGAAAAAGGAGAACCTTTATGAAAATGACATTGCGCTGGTACGGGTCGAAGTTTGATACCGTTACCCTGGAACAGATCCGTCAGATTCCGGGCGTGACCGGAGTCATTACCATGCTGTATGACAAACAGCCGGGCGATCTCTGGACAAGAGAAGAGATCCGTGCTCTGAAAAACGAAGTGGAAGCAGCCGGCCTGAAGATCGAAGGCATTGAAAGTGTCAATGTTTCCGATGCGATCAAGACCGGTTCCGCTGACCGGGACAAGGACATCGAAACCTATATCGAATGCCTGAGAAACCTTGGTGAAGAGGACATTCATCTTGTCTGCTACAACTTCATGCCGGTCTTCGACTGGACAAGAACCGAACTGGCAAGAAAGAGGGCAGACGGTTCCACAGTGCTGGCATATACCCAGGAAGCTGTTGACAGCATCGATCCGGAACAGATGTTCGATTCCATTGCTTCTGATATGAACGGAACCGTCATGCCGGGCTGGGAACCGGAAAGAATGGCCAGAGTAAAGGAACTCTTTGAACTCTATAAAGACATCGACAACGAAAAACTCTTCGCCAACCTGGTTTACTTCCTTGAGAAGATCATGCCGGTCTGCAATGAATACGACATCAAAATGGCGATCCATCCGGACGATCCGGCCTGGAGCGTCTTCGGACTGCCGCGCATCATCATCAACAAGGAAAACATTCTCCGCCTGATGAAAGCCGTCGACGACGTTCATAACGGTGTGACATTCTGCTCGGGTTCCTATGGCACGAACCTGAACAACGATCTGCCGGATATGATCCGTTCCCTGAAGGGAAGAATCCATTTCGCCCATGTCAGGAATCTGTATTTCCATTCACCGACCAATTTCGAAGAAGCCGCACATCTCTCCAGTGACGGCACCTTCGATATGTATGAAATCGTCAAGGCATTGTATGACATCGGCTTCGAAGGACCGATCCGTCCGGACCATGGCCGCATGATCTGGGGCGAAGTCGCGATGCCGGGTTATGGATTATATGACAGAGCTCTTGGTGCAGCATACATCAACGGACTCTGGGAAACAATCGACAAAGCAAGCACAAGGGGGATCTGAATATGAAAAAGAATGTACTGAATACTGATCTGAGCGGCAAGGTGGCAGTCGTCACCGGCGCCGGCGGCGTTCTCTGCTCGGTTATGGCAAAGGATCTTGCCAGGGCAGGTGCCAAAGTCGCACTGCTCAACCGCACGTTTGAGAAAGCAAAGGCAGTCGAGGAAGCGATCCTTGCCGAAGGCGGCATCGCGAAAGCATACGCATGCAATGTTCTGGATAAGAACATGGTGGAAGAAGTCGCGAAGCAGGTCGAGGCGGACCTTGGCCCGTGTGACATTCTGCTCAACGGCGCCGGCGGCAACAACCCCCGCGCAACGACGGATAAAGAATACTACGAATCCGGTGATATCGATTCCGATGTCAAAACGTTCTTCGATCTGGAGGAAAGCGGTGTGGAGGCGGTCTTCAACCTGAACTTCCTCGGTACTCTGATTCCGACTCAGGCATTCGCGAAGCAGATGCTTGGCCGCAAAGGCTGCAGCATTCTGAATATTTCCTCGATGAACGCGTATACGCCGCTGACCAAGATTCCGGCTTATTCCGGTGCCAAGGCGGCCGTATCCAACTTCACCCAGTGGCTGGCTGTCCATTTCTCAAAAGAAGGCATCCGTGTCAACGCGATCGCGCCGGGCTTCTTCGCCACTGCCCAGAACAAAGCGCTTCTGTTCAATGAAGACGGCACCCCGACGCCAAGAACCGGAAAGATTCTGGCCGCTACCCCGATGGGAAGATTCGGTGACAGTGAAACAGAACTTTCCGGTGCGCTGCTGTTCCTGTTAAACAACGAAGCGGCCGGTTTCATTACCGGTGTGACGCTACCGGTTGACGGCGGATTCTCCGCTTATTCAGGTGTATAAGGGGATTTGCAATGAAAAAATTTATGGATCAGGATTTCCTGCTCAGCACGGAAACAGCGAAACATCTTTATCATGATTACGCAGCGAAGATGCCGATCATTGATTATCACTGCCACTTAAGTCCGCAGGAGATCTACGAGGACAGAACCTTCGATACGATTACTCAGGTCTGGCTTGGTGGTGACCATTACAAATGGCGCATTATGAGAGCCCATGGCGTGGAAGAGGAATATATCACCGGTGACGGCGATGACAGGACAAAGTTCCAGAAATGGGCGGAAACAGTCTCGATGGCCATCGGCAATCCGCTGCATCACTGGTCGCATCTGGAACTGAGAAACTTCTTTGATTATCAGGGTATACTCAACGAAGATACTGCTGATGAGGTATATGATCTCTGCAATGAAAAGCTGAAGACCATGTCCGCAAGAAAAATGATCGAGATGTCCAATGTGACGCATCTCTGCACGACCGACGATCCGGTTGATGACCTGCACTGGCACCGCCTGATCAAAGCGGATGAATCATTCAAGGTCACCGTCCTGCCGGCCTGGCGTCCGGACAAGGCGATGAATATCGCGGCTGACACATATCCGGCATATATCGCGAAGCTTTCCGAAGTATCCGGCATTCAGATCGGAACGTATAAAGAACTGATGGAAGCTTTAAGACTGCGTCTTGATTTCTTCGCGGAAAACGGCTGCACGGTCTCTGACCACGGCATGGACGATGTGGCTTACGTTCCGGCGTTCGAAGATGAAATCGAAGCCATCTTCCGAAAGCGGCTGGCCGGGAAGAAAGCTACACCGCTTGAAACAAGAAAGTTCCGAACCGCCTTCCTGAGCGATATGGGCAGAGAGTATGCGAAGCGAAACTGGGTCATGCAGCTGCACTACGGTGTCATCCGTGACAACAACAAAAAGGTATTCCGGGCACTGGGACCGGATGCCGGTATTGATTCCATCGGCAGCGCTGCTCCGATGAATGAACTGGCGTATTTCCTCAACGGTCTTGCCGAAACGGACGAACTGCCCAAGACGATCGTTTATTCCCTCAATCCGAATGACAACGCAGCGATCGAAACGATTCTTGGCTGTTTCCAGGAAGGACCTGCGGCAGGCAAAATGCAGCACGGTGCCGCCTGGTGGTTCAATGACCACAAACTGGGTATGATCGATCAGATGACCTCGCTGGCCAACGAGGGAATGCTGGCGGATTTTGTCGGCATGTTAACCGACTCAAGAAGTTTCCTTTCCTATGCCAGGCATGAGTATTTCAGAAGAATCCTCTGTGATCTTGTCGGCACATGGGTGGAAAACGGCGAGTATCCGGACGATGAGAAAGCTTTGAGGAAAATCATCGAAGGCATCAGCTACAATAATGCCAAAAGATACTTTGCATTCTGAAAGACAGGTGGCATCCGCGATGTAAAAAACAAGGGAGGTCAGTCTCAATTACGGAACTGACCTCTTTTTTCGATTCATTCACTTTCCGCAAATCCAAAGATGAATCTGCCGGTATTCTGAATTTTGGAATCAGGTGCTCAATAATACGTATATGGTTCATTGGTACTGATAAACATAACAGGAATCTCACGAATGTGTCTTCTCAGCAGGAAGGGGAGATATTTCATTCCGGGTTCTTCCGTGCGTTCGTGGCCAAGCTGAATCATACTGCGGTCCATGCCAAGCTGAGTGGCGTCGCTGATATATTCGACAACCGTCCATTCCGTGATATCGCCACAGATCAGAACACTCAGATCATTTCGTTCCATGACTTCCATCGGCATGACCTCTCTGCCAAGACCCAGAGAGCCGCCGCCGACAAGAATACCGGCCCGTTTGATGCGGCAGTCAGGACTGCCAACGGTACGGATCTGTTCCATTTCGAATTTCTCTTTCAGCCATTCCGAAAGATCCTTGAGATTTGTTTCGGGAATTTCATATACCCACGGCTGTTTTTCGTCATCGGTCAGATAAGGCCGCCAGCCGAGTTCCTGAATAATTCCCCGATAGACATAATCGATTTCAGTGCCGGAATGCAAATGGTCATGAAACCGCCATACGGCAATATGGTATTCGTCAAGAAGTCTTTTCTTGGCTAGATAAACACGGTCGTTCAGACACCATTCCGTTTCATCCGAGCCGTTAAACCAGGTCGGTTCATGAGAGTTGATCAGATTTGCTCCGGCTGCTGCGGTTTTTTGAATCACCTCGACAGTCGGCATGAATGTAGTGACAATTCCTGTGACCTCCATATCCGGATCTCCATAGGCGAGAATGTCGCAGGTTGGAAAAATATGTCTTCCTCCCCCAATGGAATCCAGAATCAGATCGATGATCTGCTGCACTTTCATATTCCGTTCCTCAAAATTGCTGTCAGTTTCTTCTGATCAGAGAATATCCGATCCTTTGGTTTTTATGTCTTTTCCTTTTTTCAAGCGCTTGATGTATTTCTGAAGATCCTTTTCTCTTCTTTCGGCAAGTTCACCTTCGCCATAATAGCGGCGGAAATAATCGTGAATCGCCGTTTTGTGATTGGTGCTGTTTATCAGATCTGCTTCGACCAGCAGCCGGATAAGCAGACCGGCGCTTACTGTTTCCGGTTTCTCAGAACCGTTTTCGTAAACTGCCAGTTCAACTGCTTTTTCAAGATTTCTGCCGGTCATTTCCGCAAACCGGTCCATGGTAACGATCTGCAGCGCTTCCAATCGTTCGGTGCTTTCTTCACAGCCTTCCATTACCAGTCCGATTTCATTGTCCTGGAAGCATTTCTGCACGGCAGCGTCATTCTGTAAAAAAGCATACAGTGTCATTTCGTTGACCGGAAGGCTTTCCAGATTGTCATTTCTGACCGTTTCCGCACTTTCGTTCTCATATTTCCTGACCGAATCGCGGAATTGGGCGAACTGTTCGTCAGCGATTTCCAGAAGACCCGCGAGCCGGGAGAAACCCCGGGTAATGGAGTGGGGGACACCGGCGCTGCTTTTATATCCGATATCATGATTGATTTCCGCCCATGCATGCTGAAGAACCGAGCGGATCTGGATCTCAAAGCGTATACCGCACAAGTCTTTCGTTTCAGCCTGATCCGGTGACAGCTGACAGATATAATGCAGGGACAGATAGCCGAACTGATCGGCTTCCAGAATTCTGCGCTTATCGATGGAATTCTCTCTGTCTATGACAAACAGTCCTTCGATCTTTTCGGCAATGCGGTCGACGTCATCCGCGAAGTAACAGATGACCCGGAAGCCGAGAAGATCCGTCAGATCCAGAGCACTTTCATATTTGTCACCTTTTTTCTCCAGTTTGCCGCGCAGGCTCTCTTCTGTTTTCAGCCGGTGTGACAGTTGAAACACCATGATGCCGCTTTGTTTCAGTTCGCTTTCCAAAAGGGCCGAAGCAGTACGCTCCAGCTGTTCATATATGCTGTGATTCTGTCTGTATTCTGCCAGTATTGACTCATTATGTGTATTCATATGAAATGCCTTTCCCCGCGTGATTCACGCCTGGATGCGGGAACAGATCAAAATGTTCTAAACGATTGACTGCCGGTGATAATCCGTAATATCAGAGCCGAGTTTCTCGTAGATTTCCATGACTGAGCCGACATTGGACAGTGTCTTTAATTCGGCATCTGTCATTCCGATCAGTTCCAGGAACTCAACTCTGCCGTTCGGAGTATCGATTGTTTCCACCGTGGGATCTTTCACCGTAATGAAACCGGTCAGGTTCGATTTCTGTTTCGCGTCGATTCCTGCTGTCTGGCCGGTATATATGTATTCAAACGGGCGGAAAATCTCTCCCTTTGTAAAGGTGAGTCTGGCGATCATCTGCAGGATGCCGCAGATATTTCTGAATTCTGCTTCTTCATCTTCATAGTCATCTTTTTTGAGTTTGAGGGTGAGTTCATATCCATACCCGCTGATTTTAGGGTCATCACTCTCTTTATCATAGATTTCCGTCTGACCGAACGAAACGAAGTGCCAGTAGCTGCCTCCGTCATAAATGCTGATACCGTCCAGAGGATCTTTTCCGCCAAGCATCCATTTCAAGACCGTTGCATAATGTTTCGGATGATCCTGTCCAGGATACACTCTTAAGAATTCCTGTTCAATGGCCTGCCAGCCGACAGCTTCAGCTTCTTCCTCCGGTTTGGGGACAGCTGTTTCCTGTTTCTTTTCTTTTTTGAAAATGTCGAATAATCCCATGATTTTTGCCTCCTGAACTGTTGTGTGTCTTTTATTTTATCATGCCTTGATTTGTGATCCGCAACATGCCCGATATACTGTTTTCCCGGATCAGCTGGCATCGACATACAGTCTGTATTTCCCGCAGTGCAGACAGCGGAAAAGATATCCGGTCATATCGCCGTCTTTCCGCAGATACTCATTTACCACATCCAGCGGATAGGAGGGGACCTGCGTAGCATAATCGCTGAGCACTTCCTCTTTGCTGCCAAGTTCTTCCAGTTCACTGATTCCGACCGGCCCGAGATACGCGCAATAATCGTCACAGCATGCCAGCCAGTTTTCTCCCTGCCAGGCCATATAGCCGGGCGTGCGCCTGAACAGTTCGTCATGCTTCTCAGGATCTGACACCTTTTCAGCATACTGAACGAATTCAGCATCGAACTTTTCCGCGGCGCTTCCGTCGTGTATACATGACAGACAGATACAGTCCACATTCGCCGATGTATATACCTGATCAATGTACTCTGTTACCGTCTTTCCACAGCAATTGCAGACACCTTCATCACGAACCAGTATCTTGTCACTGTATAAATTCGGATGATATTTGAATTTGATACGTTTCATGCAAGTATTATCCTTTCACTTTTTTCCGATGATCCCATAATCCTCAGTCCGTTGCCGAAACGAGCATCACCACATATCTGTTCATGTTTTCATCATAGATGGTCCAGCAGGATGCGCCGTACCATTCATGCCCATCGTCAAAATAATCCGACCAGTCCGTCGTCCATTCATAAATATCGAGTTTACCTGTACCTTCCGGAAACAAAACACCGTTCACTTTTCGGAAGTCCTCCGGCTTATTCTTTCCGCCATACACCGGTTCCATCAGAGCATACCAGTAGGGGACAAAAGTACCGAAGTTATCGTCGTCCGGTTTCCAGTCGGCATCATAGAAGACATTGCCATAGTAATCGGTCTTCACGATCTCAGGACAATAGAAAAACGTCTGAGGATCCAGTGGGGCCGGCTGTGCTTTGTCAATATCATAACCTAATCGGTGCAATTGACCGGCCGCTTCGTCACCCCGTCTTTTTCCCGCTTTTTCCTGATCTTCTGCATCTCTTTTTACAAGCTGCTCAAAAACTGCGAGCAAAGCCTTCCGGTGGGAATTCAGTCCTTCATAGGGATTATCATCATGTAACAGATGATAATCCACTTCACCGGCCAGATGACATTCGCTGTCTGAATCATATTGTTTTAAAAAATCATAGAAAACGTCATTCTGTATTTCATACATCATATTTACCAGTCAACCCATGTGAAAAACACACGGTTCCTTCCCAGAGGTGATGCGCTTCCTTTGGCCCTGAATTGTCGTATGGTCATAATCAATCGGCCTCTTATTCCGGGGCAATGCCTGTTTTTATACTATACTTATGATATAGTAACTACCCGAAAATCCAAAAATATATTATGCGGGCAGACATATGCCGTAATAATTGAATTCTTTCTGTCACATATCTGAAATGATAATAAAGGAGGCCATATGGATCTTGCAAAAAGTGTGCTCGGCATTGAACTGGGCTCGACCAGAATCAAAGCTGTGCTGATCGATGAAAATCATGTTCCTTTCGCATCCGGAAGCTATGAATGGGAAAACCGTCTTGTTGACGGAATATGGACATATTCCCTTGATGAGGTTCACGAAGGTCTGCAGGCCTGTTATGCGGATCTGCGGAGGGATGTCTTGGAAAAGTGCCATACGGAACTGAAGGAAGTCGCAGCAATCGGCATCAGCGGCATGATGCACGGTTATCTGCCGTTTGATAAAGAGGGAAAGCAGCTGGCGGAATTCCGTACCTGGCGAAATACGATAACCGCGAAAGCCAGCGGCGAACTGACGGAACTCTTCGGATTCAACATTCCCCAGAGATGGAGCGTGGCGCATCTGTACCAGGCGATCCTCAACAACGAGGAACATGTGAAAGATATCGATTTCCTGACAACTCTGGCAGGTTATATTCATTACCGCCTCACCGGCCGAAGAGTCATGGGAATCGGCGAAGCCAGTGGTATGTTCCCGATTGACAGCGAAAAGCTTGATTATGATGAAGCGATGCTGCAGAAATTCAAAGCGCTGACCGGCATTGATCTGCGCGCCATTCTTCCGGCTGTACTCTGTGCCGGGGAAAATGCCGGAACATTGAGTGAAGAAGGAGCGCTTTTCCTGGATCCTTCCGGAAATCTCAAAGCAGGCATACCATTTGCGCCGTGTGAAGGGGATGCCGGTACCGGTATGGCGGCGACGGATTCGGTCCGGGTGCGCACCGGCAACGTCAGTGCGGGTACCAGTGATTTTGCCATGATCGTCACCGATCAGAAACTTGGCGTTCACCGGGAAATCGACATGGTGACAACACCAGACGGTCTGCCGGTCGCGATGGTTCACTGCAACAACTGCACATCCGACATCAATGCCTGGGTCAATCTGTTCTATGAGTATTCGCAGCTGATGGGTTTTGAAATAACAAAAAGCGCACTGTATACAAATCTCTTCAGAGCTGCCCTGGATGGCGATCCCGATGGCGGCGGACTGCTGTCATACAATTTCTTCTCCGGTGAACATATCGTCGGGCTGGATGAAGGAAGACCTCTGTTTGTCAGAACAGCGCATGCGAAATTCACGCTGGCCAATTTCATGAGGACGCATCTGTTCTCATCCCTGGCAACACTGAAAATCGGTCTGGATATTCTGCAGGAAACAGAACACGTACCGATCGACAAGCTGTACGGTCACGGCGGCTTCTTCAAAACACCGGAAGTCGGTCAGCGGATGCTGTCGGCAGCGGTGAACGCTCCTGTTTCCGTCATGGAAACGGCCGGCGAAGGGGGACCTTACGGCATGGCGCTGCTGGCAGCGTATATGATCCGCCGGGAGGCAGGAGAAACTCTTCCTGATTATCTTGATGACAAAGTGTTCAAAGACGCGCGCTCGTCAACCGTCATGGCAGATGCCTCAGACATAGCAGGTTTCAATGTTTTCCTGACAAGATACAAAAAGGCGCTCGCTGCAGAGAAAAAAGCCGTGGAGCTGTTATGACAGGCGGACGTGGTGATAAAAGCGGGCAAAGAGGACTGAGTATGAAAAAACGAATCATGTATGTGTTTCTGGCATTCCTGATCAGTGTTTCACTGCTGAACGGATGTGCGGCAGATGAGGGCAACAGGTACATTCTGGTGCCGGAAACATTTCCGATGCGGATACAGATCAAACCGGACGACGAAATCACAGAGGATGAAATCACGCTGTATTTTGTGAACGGCGGCGGTTCCTGTGTTGTCCGCCCGTGTACCACAGCCAGCGGAGCCGTATTCACGATTTCCAGCCCCAGACAGGTCAGTTTTGTCAGGAACGGCTCTCTGTACAATGCGGACCAGGGTATTGATCCGGATTTCACCATCAGCAAACCGGAAACCTTCTATGACCGGGAAAAACTGGTGGAATTCATTCATGAGCTGCCCTGATGAAAAACAGTCTGAACCATTCTGAAACATAATCTTTATGCAATACGCTCTTTTTAAAGATTTAGTTGATAAGGGAAAAAACACCGTAATGATATTCCCCGTATGCAGTATATAAATTGATTGGCAAAGGAATTTTGGTGA
>CADBEA010000006.1 GCA_902793635.1 uncultured Erysipelotrichaceae bacterium
CTCTGTTGGCGACAGGAGAAGACGTAAGTGCTCATCTTGCCTTCTTATAATACCATTCTTTTTCTTCTTTGTCTTTTGACTTTGTCAACAGGCTGAAATCTCCCACAGGAGATTTCTCTGTATGATATTACAGCTGGTCGTTTTTGAGAAGATAGATGACGTAATCATTGCCGTACGGCATTCCGTCCGGGGCAATAAACATATTCTGCTGATCATCGCTGAAGGCAGGAATGAACTTGTATCCTCTTTCCGCGAAGAACGCCTGCATTCCTTCGATATCCAGAAGATCGTCGCGGTCCTTGTTGACTTTGATAAACGGTCCGTATCCCTTGCCGGCAAGCGCGAACATCAGATCGCATGATTCATGCAGTGTTCCGCCGTTGATCTGATTCATCTGTTCCAGTGTAAGTTCGATTTTGTCAGTCATTTTCTGTTCCTCCGTTTTTCTGTCCCTTTGGAGCAGTTCATTATAGCACTGTCATCATACCAATCAATATGCGATTTGCAAAAAAAAACCATCCTCGTCAGGATGGTCTTAATTGCTTACTTTCTCTTGAAGAAACCTGGGATAATGCTGTCGCTGTCGTCAACACCGAAAGACAGATCGTCTTCGACGTCTTCATAAACAGCTGTCTGCGGTTTCGGCTGAGCAACCGGGCTCTTTGTAGCAGCCGGTGCGCTTGTTTCGATCAGTGTCGGTTCCGGCAGATCAAAACCTGTCGCGATGACGGATACGATGATAGCATCACCAATCTTGTCATTGATCGCAACACCGAAGATGATGTCGATATCATTGCCGGCAGCCTCACGGATGTAGTCAACTGCTTCACTGGCATCATAAGCAGACATGCTTGTGCCGCCGGTGACGTTGATGATCGCGCTCTTGGCACCCTGGATCTGAGCTTCCAGAAGCGGTGACTGAATTGCTCTTTCAGCTGCTTCTCTGGCTTTGTCTTCACCGTCAGCCATACCGATTCCGAACAGTGCGGAACCCTGGCCTTCCATAACGCTCTTGATATCAGCGAAGTCAAGGTTGATCATAGCCGGTACGGCGATCAGGTCTGTGATCGTCTGTACGCCCTGACGCAGAATGTTGTCTGCTTCCTTGAATGCGTCTTCAAACGGAATATGACCGATGACATCCAGAACCTTGTTGTTGGAAATGATGATCAGTGAGTCAACATATTCCTTTAACTGTTCCAGACCCTGCTCGGCATGGATCATTCTCTTCTTACCTTCGAAAGAGAACGGCTTTGTAACGATACCTACTGTCAGGCATCCGAGTTCTTTAGCGATTTTAGCGAATAACGGAGAAGCACCGGTACCGGTACCGCCGCCAAGACCTGCTGTCAGGAATACCATGTCGGCGCCTTCCATTGCCTGACGGATCGCGTCTTCACTTTCAACTGCTGCCTTACGGCCGTTGTCCGGATTACCGCCGGCGCCAAGACCTTCTCTGCCGAGTTGAATCTTGTTGGCTACAGGTGAAACGTCCAGAGCCTGAAGATCTGTGTTCGCTACATAGAACTCAACACCCTGCACACCTTCCTGAACCATTCGATTGACTGCATTGCTGCCAGCACCGCCAACACCGAAAACCTTAATCTTGGCAATCTGATTGTATGTTAAATCTGCCATGTCTTTACCTCTCCCCACTTAGTTCTTTTTTCCTTCGAGAAACAGCCCTTTAAGTTTGTTCGTTAAGGTATCCTCGCGATAAGTATCATTTTTCTTCTCGCGGTAGGATACGGCTTTGATGAATGCATCCATGTCCAGACTGTCGTCCATGTTACCGGTAATCGGCAGTTTGTCCTGATAAGCATAAAATAAACCGAGGCAAGCGGTCAGGCCGCCGTTTCTTCCGCCGAGTGTTTCCGGGATATAGTATCTGGTTTCCACCCCGAGCCGTTTCTGCAGAAGACGGTCTAATCCCTCTGTCTCGCCACCTTCACCCGTAATAATAACAGTTGTTTCGTCAGCTTGCAAGATTGGACCGCATGTTTTCTGCACAGCAGCTGCCCATGCATCTATATTCGGACGTACACAGTCGACCAGTTCCTGCTCGCTGATGGTCCTTGTTTCACCGTTCAGTGACCAGATGTAAACCGGGTTGTCAGAGCATTTTTCCTGATCGAGACGGGCGCTGTACTTCAGAAGTTCAACCGCGACGTCAGTGCGGATACCATACTGATCGCTCAGTGTTCCGGCGATCGTGCCGAGTCCAGCCGGCAGCACAGCGGCTGTCGTCAGACGTCCGCGCTTGAGCAGACCGAGCGTCGTTCCTTCTCTTTCCACCTTGAGGATGACGACCTGACGGTCGACAGCCTGTTCGAACAGAGCCGCTTCCTTGCCTACTGCGTAGACATCCAGGAACAGATCCATGACGGAAAGTCCGGCGTTTTCGACACAGGTAACCAGATCGAAAGCGAACTGACGGTCAGCACACAGCAGGTCGATATCGACTGTCAGCTGCGAGCATCTTTCGCCCAGCGGCACCCGGCGGGTGGAAATTCCGTTGACCGTATAGCGTACACATACCGTCTGGATCAGCGCGTAGCCCTTGGCGATTTCCATCTGCTGGGCTTTGCGGATAGCATTTCTGACATCCTGAACGGTAACCGTGCTGTCAATGCCTTCGACATCGACAGTGGATTTGAAGGAATACTTTCTCATATGATAAGAAGGCATTGCCATGATCACCCGCTTCACATCCGCGCCAAGCATCTTCTTGGTATTGGCAACTGCCGTTTTGATGGCTCTTGTCACTTCTTCCGGATCGGTAACCTGATCATAGGTAACACCGTTCGAGGCAATTCGTTCGACTTTGATGATATTGAATCTGGTATTGAAAAACTCTCCAACTACCAGTCTTATTTCGTGATCGGCAGCTTCGAGAGCCGCAAAAATCTGTTTATCACTCATTTCGACCTCTCCTTTCAACACCTTTGATATTCTAACATAATAACGCAGTTAAATATACATTACCAGTTTTAAAAAGCAATGTTTTTATGCAGGTTTTTATTGCATTTGAAACTAATGTATGTTATCTTTTTTAAGCAATTGTAGTGAAGGAGGTTATGGTATGTCCAGAGTCTGTGCCGTATCCGGTAAGAAAGCAATGTCTGGTAACAGACGTTCGCATTCCCTGCGTGCTACCCGCCGTAAGTGGAATGTCAATCTGCAGAAAGTTCATATGATCGTTGATGGCAAGCCCCAGACAGTCAAGGTCTCTGCCCGTGCATTAAAGACATTGAAGGGTCAGGCAAAGAAAGCCGTTAAAGCAGCTTCTGCTGAGTAACCGAATAACAAGAGATAAAAAAGGATTCCGCTGACGGAATCTTTTTTTATTGTTTCCGGGTCTTTATCAATACCGGATCATTTGTCATGAGGCGTCACGGCACTGCATGACAAGCACCAGCCCTTCATGAACTTCCAGGATTCCCTCTTCGCTTTCGATTTCATTGGACACGGTGAAGATATCCCGGTGGCTGATCCGTGTTTCATGCAGCGGATACTTCATACCGGTCAGTGAGATCACTGCCTCCTCGTCGGTGAATACCGAGAAATAGGCATAGCCGTCCTTGCGTATGACATGTCTGCCTTTTCCGTAAGCCATGATCCGGTTCTGCCGGTCATAGAGGACCGCCTGTTCGGGGAACATCAGGGCGAGACGGAAATTGACCCAGGTATGGTCCATGCGGCCGCCCATCCGGCAGGCCAGCCAGACTTTGTCATATCCCATACTGACAGCATGGCGCAGTGCTGATTCACTGTCGCTGTCGTCCTTGATCGGATTCAGACGAATCACTTCTTCGGCATACTGGCGGATCAAAGCCATATCTTCTTCGGCGACCGAATCGAAATCACCGATCGCCAGTCTCATGCGGATGCCCCTGCGGGCAAGCCACAAGGCACCGGCATCGGCACCGATATAATCCGCTTCGATATCCGGCAGGCCGTCACAGAGTTTCAGGGTGATTACACAGTTTTCTGACAAAGTGACTTCACCGCTTTCCCGATATCGTTCTTGAATACATAGCTGCCGGCAACCAGCACATCAGCACCGGCATCCCAGCATAACTGAGCGGTATGATCGTTGATGCCGCCGTCCACTTCGATCAGTGCTTCCGGATGTGTGTTGTCGAGCCATCTGCGCAGTGTCTGGATCTTGGTAATGCTGGCCGGCAGGAATGCCTGGCCGCCGAAGCCCGGTTCCACCGACATGATCAGAAACAGATCAAACTGCTTCAGGAACGGACGCACCGAGTCGACCGGTGTGAACGGCTTAATGGAAATACCGGCTTTGCAGCCGAGTCTGTGAATATGGTCGCACAGGTCGCGGATCGAACGGTCGTCGTTGTCGAGCGCTTCAGCATGGAAAGTAATGTAGTCGGCACCGGCCCGGGCGAAGACGTCCGCGAAGAAATATGGATCGGTGACCATCAGATGGACATCCTTGACAAGCGGTGACATTTTGCAGAAACCCTTGAGGATATCCGGACCGAACGTCAGATTCGGAACGAAATGGCCGTCCATGACATCAAAATGCATCCACTCCGCACCGGAGGCATTCAGTTCATCAACCTGTTCCTTCATGCGGCTGTAATCCAGAGACAATACTGAGGGAGCGATGATCATAAGTATTTTTCCTTTCTCTGCCGGATCATTTCCAGCACTTGAAGATAATTCTCATAACGCACACGGCAGATCTTTCCTTCTGCCACTGCTTCCTTGATCGAACAGCCGGGTTCGTTCTCATGGATGCAGTCATTGAAGCGGCAGCCGCCAAGATACGGAACGAAGTCGGGCACACAGGCAGCCAGGTCCCTTGCTTCGATATGACTGAAATCAATGGATGAGAATCCCGGGGTATCAGCGACGAGTCCGCCGCATACTTCATGCAGTTCGTTGTGGCGCGTCGTATGACGGCCGCGGCCGAGCGCTTTTGATATTTCCTGGGTCGCCAGATGGAAGGACGGCTCCAGTTCGTTGAGCAATGTGCTTTTACCGGCACCGCTCTGGCCGGTCAGGACTGTGATGCGGCCGCTGAACAGCGAAGCCAGCGAAGGATCCAGAGAACCCTTGGCGGTCCGGATGACCGGCATCTCACCTGCCTCGTACTCACGGATCCGTTCCTCGAAATCCGGACTGATGCCGAGGTCGCATTTTGTCACGCACAGGATCGGCTGAATGCCGGCATGCATGATCAGGATGCTGAGCCTGTCGATCAGGGCCGGTGAGAAATCGGGATCTTTGACGCTCATGATGATCAGTGCCTGATCCACGTTGGCCACAGCCGGCCTGATCAGCCGGTTGCGCCGCGGCAGGATCTTCTGGATCACCCAGCGGCCGTTGACGAATTCGCTTTCGACGAGATCACCAGCAACCGGAGCATCCTGTCTTCTGACCTTGCCCATGACGATGGCATCCAGACGTTCGCCCTGATCAGTGAGCAGTGTATATTCCTTTGAAACGATTTTGATTATTCTCGCTTTCATTCTTCCTCATTAATAATAGTAAAGCACGATATAGTTGTTTTCTCTCTGCACATAAGTGGAACCGGGTGAAGGATCGGAACTGATGACGACGCCCCACTTGAGGCCGTCCAGTTCCGACTGGCTCATGCCGCTGGTGTCGCGGTTGCGCACATCGACCCGCAGGCCCATGCTTTCCAGCTGCTGCTTGGCTTCGTTCAGCGGTTTGTCAATGATGTCGTCGGGAATGGTGACGCTCAGATACGGCTGATAATACAGGGTCAGTTCACCGGTGGCGGCTGGATTGTACAGAGTTCCCGGCTCGATGCCTTCCTGGCGGATGACCATGCCCGGCGAAACACCGGTTTCTTCTTCCTGAATAGTGACCCGCATCAGCGGATACTTTTCAGCGATATATTCCTGGACCTGGCCGACTGTCATCTGCATGTTTCCGAAGTTTTCCATTCTTTCGCCGATGCCGCTGGAAACGGTGATCGTCAGGATCGTCCCCTTTTCCACTTCGGTGTTGAATTCCGGCGAGACGGAAATGATACGGCCGTTTTCGAGATTTTCGGTCAGTTCATAAGTGATATTCACCTCGTCAAGCGACAGACCTCTTTCCTCGCATATCACCCGGGCTTCTTCCTTGGTCAGCCCTTCGATATCCGGTACGAGGACCGTCTTGGGGCCGAAGCTGATAATGCCCATCATATACAGTGTCGCGGCGATACCGATCAGAATAACACCGGCCACGGCGGCGATAATCGCACCAAGATGGCTTTTCTCACCATTGCCGTCATTCTGCTGCTCTTCTTCCGCCGGCTGCGGCTGTGGTTTCGGACGGGCGGACTGATGTGATGTCTGTTTTCTTTCATTATTCCGGGGCGCGGGATCTTCGAAGACAAGCGGCGCTTCGTTGGCCCGTTCCGGATTCAGACATGTCTGCAGGTCACGGTACATCTGCACGCAGCTTTCATAGCGCTGACGGGGATCCTTGGCGGTGGCCCGCATGATGATATTCTCAATCGGCTGCGGCACTGTCGGGTTGATTTCCCTGACCCGCGGGAACGGCTCACGCATATGCTTGAGGGCGACCTGCACGGCCTGATCAGCTTTGAACGGCACGTCGCCGGCCAGCATTTCATATAAGACGATACCCAGCGCGTAGATATCGGACTGCGGTGAGGCGGAATCGCCCTTCGCCAGTTCCGGTGCCAGATAATGCACGGAGCCCATGACGTTGTTGGCCTGCGTCAATTGCATGCTGCCCTTGGCCATGGCGATGCCGAAGTCGAGGATCTTGACGCTGCCGTCAGCCTTGACGATGACATTCTGCGGCTTGATGTCACGATGAATGATATTGCGGCTGTGCGCTTCGGCGACCGCTGAAGTCAGCTGCTTCATGATATCCACGGCTTCTTCATTGAGAAGCGGACCGCGGCTGCGGATGACCTGCTTCAGGGTGCGGCCCGGCACATATTCCATGACAATGAAATGATGTCCCTTGTAGTCGCCGACATCATAGATTTCGACGATATTGGGATGAGCCAGTGCCGTTGCAGCCTGGGCTTCCCTCTCAAAACGCAGGATCGAAACCGCGTCGGTGCTCAGATCGGCGCGCAGGATCTTGATGGCGACTTCCCGGTTCAGGATCGTATCGACCGCTTTGAAAACATCCGCCATACCGCCTTTGCCGATATGCTGGACGACTTCATAACGATTCGCGATCACATTCCTGCCGGTCATAGACAGCCCTCGCCTTCGAGGTCGATCAGAACGATCGTGATATTGTCAAAACCGCCCGTGTCGAGCGCCGCTTTCAGAAGCTTGCGGCCGCGCAGGGTCGGATCCATGTGGTGATTCATGACGATGCTCATGATATGTTCTTCGCTGACATAGCCATGCAGACCGTCGGAGCATAACAGCAGGCCGTCGATCTGTTCCTGATGAACACTGATGTCGCACTTGACCGATTCCCACACGCCCAAAGCGTTGGTCAGAACGTTCTTGCGCGGGAAGTTTTCCGCTTCCTCACGGGTCAGTTCACCGTGCATCAGCATATCATTGAGCAATGTATGGTCCATGGTCAGCTGGGTCATGCGGCCGTCATTCCACCAGGCGTAAGCGCGGCTGTCGCCGATGTTGACGATATAGACTGCGTGACGGGTGATCAAAGCGCCGCACAGAGTCGTGCCCATGCCTTTCAGGGCCGGCCGCTTCAGACCGTACTGGTAGATTTCGGTATTGGCTTTTTCTACCTGTTTTTCGACCCAGGATTTGACCTGTGATTCGCTGCGGAAGGATCCCGTCTCGGAGAACGCCTTGGAAAAATGGGATACGGCCATGCGGCTGGCGATATCGCCGCCGAGGTTGCCGCCGATACCGTCAGCGACAATCGCAAAAACGTCACGTGCCTCGTTGCTGGCTATGACGTAGCTGTCCTGGTTATTTTTGCGGATCAATCCCCGGTCCGTGATTCCGTAGTACTTCATGATGAATGTTTTGTCCTCTCATGTTTCGCTCTCAGCTGACCGCAGGCGGCATCGATATCGTCACCATGCCTTGACCGCAGCGTCGCTTTGACACCATGTTTCATCAAAACATCATAAAAGTGCAGAGCTTTTTTCTCATTGACGGAGAGATACCCGTTCTCATCGACCTGATTGTAGGGAATCAGGTTGACATAGGCATTCATGCCGCGGATCAGATCCGCCAGCTGAATGGCTGTTTCGTCACTGTCATTGACGCCGTCGAGAAGAATGTATTCAAAGGTCAGACGGCGGTGGTTGTCAACACTGTAGCGCTTCAGGGCCGCCATCAGTTCAGCCAGCGGATAAGCGCGGTTGACCGGCATCAGGCGGGAACGAAGTTCGTCGTTCGGCGCATGCAGGGAAATGGCAAGATTGTACTGGTAATGACCGGCCGCGAAATCGTCGATGCGGGGCACGATGCCGCAGGTCGAAATCGTAATATGACGGGCGCCGATGGCGAGACCATGGTCGCTGTTGACAATCGCGCAGAAATTGATGACATTGTCATAATTATCAAACGGCTCACCGGTTCCCATGATGACGATGTTGTCGACTCTTTCGCCGCGGCTGTCCAGTTCTTTCTGAACGTAGAGAACCTCGTCCACCATTTCACCGGCTGTCAGGTTCCGCTGCTTCTTCAGAAGTCCGGACGCGCAGAAAGTGCATCCCATGTTGCAGCCGACCTGGGACGTAATGCACAGGCTCTTGCCAAAATGAAAATGCATCAGGACCGCTTCGACTGAAGCACCGTCCTGCAGTTCGAATAAAAATTTTGTTGTCTGATCGCGGGCCACCTGCCGTTCAATTTCCTGAAGGGCATTGATCGTGTAGCGTTCCTTCAGCCAGCTGATCAGGGTCGCCGGCAGGTCACTCATCTCATCAAAGGATGACACCCGCTTGCGGTATAGCCAGGAATAGATCTGTTTGGCCCGGTAGGGTTTCTGCCCCGCCTCCTTCAGCATCTCTTCCATCTGTTTCAGATTCAGGTCTAAAATCGTCTGCATATAGTTCATTCTACCATACTTGTGTCTGTTTTCAGTTTCTTTTTAGCAAGGCCGCCGCATAGAAGCCGTCCGCCCTCTCTTCAAAGGGAAACAGGGTTTTTTCCCGCCGCAGTTCAAATTCCGGATGCTTCTTCAGGAAAGCCTGCACCTGCCCGCTGTTTTCCTTGCGGTTCAGGGTGCATGTCGAATACACCAACATTCCGCCTTTTTTCAGATACGGTGCGCTGGCTTCCAGGATGGCCGCCTGCACGGCAACGATCGCGTCGATGTCTTCCGGCTG
Organism: uncultured Erysipelotrichaceae bacterium; assembly: GCA_902793635.1. Classification (GTDB taxonomy): domain Bacteria; phylum Bacillota_I; class Bacilli_A; order Erysipelotrichales; family Erysipelotrichaceae; genus Bulleidia. The sequence goes on from CADBEA010000006.1 coordinate 9,290, forward strand.
CAGATGCCAGCGGATCTCCGGTTTATGGGACAGATCGCCAAGGCCCGAACAGGGTGCGTCGATCAGGATGCGCTCAAAACTTTCCTCTGCGAAACGGTCCGGTACGGAACTGTCGTTCTGCACGGCGGAACAAATCGTCACACCGCAGCGTTCCATCAGCTGATCGATCAGTCCGACGCGATGCTCATGCAGTTCACAGGCGACGATCTCCCCTTTGTTTTCCATCGCGCAGGCGATCTGCTGACTCTTGGTGCCGGGTGCCGCGCAGGCATCCAGCACCCGCATGTTCGGCTTCGCTTCCAGAAAGGAAACGACCTGCTGGCTGTGCAGATCCTGCAGAAGGATCTCACCGTTCTTCAGATGCGGATCATCAGCCGCCCGGCCGTGATAGACAAATGACGTTTCATCCAGCCATTCATACCAGTCTTCCATCAGGTCTTCCTTTTTCGCTTTCAGAGTGTTCAGCCGGCCGTAGACACGGGCTCTTTCCTGATCGGCATGGGCAATGCGGACGGCGGTTTCTTCTCCGTAATGCGCCTTCCACATCTGCAGGATCCACAGCGGATGGGAAGTATTGAAAGCCACCGCTTCCAGACTGTCTTCTGTCTGTTTCTTCAGACCCTGATCAATGACGCGGCGCAGGATGGCATTGACAAACTTCCCCTGTCCTTTGCCGGCGATTTCCACCGCTTCATTGACAACCGCATAGGCGGGAATATTGTCCATCAACAGAAGCTGATACACGCTCATGTCCAAAAGCAGTGCCGTCCGCAGGGCTGTTTTTTTAGCCAGCGGGCGCCACTGTGCTTCCAGCAGCGAATAATTGCGGATCGTGCCGTAGAGTACTTCCGAAGCAAAAGCCATGTCCTTTGCGGGAATGTTCGCTGTGCGCAGCAGCAGCGAAGCATAGCCATCATCGCGGAAGACTCTGACGAGCAGATCGAGGATCTGTTTTCTTGTATTTTCCATATTCAGTCTAAATATAAAGGATTGATATCGATCTTCAGGCCTTTCAGATCAAGATCGGTCGTTTCCATGAACTGTCTGATACCGCGGCGGATCTCATCTTCGTTTTTGCCTTTGAGAAGAATGCGGCTGCGGCATCTGTCCTGTATCTTCAGCAGTGAAACAACGCCGATGACCTGGAAGTCACCGCAAAGACCGGCTTTCAGCGCTAGGGACAGACGGTCGGTCTGCCGCTGGTCCTTGCTGGCGATGGTCAGCGCCGCGAGATACGTATACGGCGGATACTGACCGGCATGACGGAATTTCATCTCCTGATAGAAGAAAGCTTCATAATCCTGACGGGCGGCGCATACGACCGCATAATGCGTGGGATCATAGACCTGCAGAACGACTTCACCGTTCTTTTCCCCGCGGCCGCTGCGACCGGATGCCTGCATCAGCAGATCGAACGTCACTTCACAGCTGCGGAAATCAGTGCGGCTGAGTCCTTCGTCGCCGTTGACGATGCCGACCAGTGTGACATTGGGATAGTCCAGTCCCTTGGCGATCATCTGGGTGCCGAGCAGAATATCGGCTTCCCGGTTGGCGAACGATTCGAGGATCTTCTGATGGGCGTTCTTGCGGCCGGTCGTATCAGCGTCCATACGGAGGATACGGGCAGCCGGGAAAGCGTTCTGCACTTCTTCCTGCAGCCGCTGGGTGCCAAATCCGTAACTCATGAAGCCCTCACGCGACCCGCACGACGGGCAGACATACGGCGTCCGCATTTCCGTGCCGCAGGTATGACATTTCAAACGGCGGATATCATGATGCCAGCTCATCGCCAGATCACAGTGCGGGCACTTCAGTACCTCCTGACAGCTGCGGCAGCGCAGAAGAGAGCTGTAGCCGCGCCGGTTCAATAACAGGATCACCTGCTCGCCACGATCGAGTCTCTCCTGCATTTTTGTCCGCAGGACGTCGGTGAGAATATAGGAGTCACCTTTGCGGATCGCTTCCCGCACCGGCACAATGGTCACTTCAGGCAATGTACGGTTGACGCGTTCTTTCAGAACGACGAGATGGTATACATTGCGCAAAGCCCGCGCATAGGAATCCAGGGATGGTGTGGCGGAGCCGAGAATCACTTTGCAGTGATGATATCTGCCGCGGTAAATGGCGACGTCACGGCAGTGATAACAGGGCTGTGAGTCCTGTTTATAGGATGCGTCGTGTTCCTCGTCCATGACGATCAGGCCGAGGTCGGCAAACGGCAGGAAAACTGCGCTGCGGGTGCCGACAACGATGGAAGCCCGGCGGGTCTTCACGAGCCGGTACTGTTCGTATTTTTCCTGGTCACTGAGACCGCTGTGATAAATGGCCAGACCCTCTTTGAAGCGCTGGCTGACCCGTCTGATCATCTGCGGGGTCAGGGCGATTTCCGGCACCAGGATCAGCACCTGTCTGCCCTCAGCGAGCGCCTTTGAAGCAAGTTGCAGATAGATCTCCGTCTTGCCGGAGCCGGTCACACCCTGCAGAAGAAAAACGGAATCGTCACTGCAGCTGATCTCATCCATGACCTCTTTCTGTTCTTCCGTCAAAGTCAGAGCTGTTTCTTCCGTCAAAGACGCGACGACCTTCCCTTCTCTTTCTTTTTCATAGAGAACGACCGCTTCCTTTTCAACCAGGCTGCGGGCCTGGTTGGGATATGCCTTTCGCAGTTCGCGGTAAGTCAGCGGCTGATGTTCACGGACATACAGATATGCCTCCAGCTGTTTCGGCGTCAGGGACACTTCCTTTTCGCTGAGGCTGACCATCTTCTCACGGACAGCCGCGTCGCTGCGGCCGGACGGTTTGACTTTCCCCGGCAGCATGGTCTGGAAACAGGCAATGGCGGTGGAAAGCGTATGATCCTTCAGCCAGGCGGCCAGATCAAACAGTTCGTCCGTGATCAGACTTTCCTGATCCAGAACCTCGTCGATATCCTTCAGTTTGAAGCCGTATCTGCTTTCGATTTCTTCCCGGCTTTCACTGCTTTCCTCAACGCTGTCGACAAAGCCGATCAGCTGGCGCGCGCCGAAAGAGATCCGTACCCGGCAGCCGCGTTCGACCTCGCCTTCATACAGATAGGTAAATGTCTGATCCAGTTTTCGCACCGGATGTTCGATCCAGCATTGCACGATTTTTATCATCTATGCCATTATACCCTGTTTTCCCGGATGCCAACGGACAGGATGAATTATTTACGACAGCGCAAAGAACGACGATTTTGGAGAAAATCGCTTCACGGCAGTGTGCAAAAGGTGTTACTGTATAGACAGATGAAATATGAGCAGACGCTGTTCTGTTCAGGGAGAATAATTATGAGAACAAGCAGAAAATACACTCTCGGTTTTATTGGTCTCGGACATATGGGACTGGCAATCGCCCGCGGCGCTGTACTGAAGGAATATCTGGAAAGATGGAAGATCTGTGTTTACGATCCGTCTCCGGAAGTCCGGAAAAAGTGCCGGACTGACGGCTTCACTGTTCTCAAAGATGAAAGAGAAGTCGCTGAAGAAGCCCACCTCACCCTGCTTGCCGTAACGCCGCAGGACTGTGACGCGGTACTGGAAAAACTGAAAGGCGCCAAAATCGAGTGCCTGGTTTCCATCGTTACCGGTGTTTCGATCAAACATCTTCAGGAAGTTCTCGATGACGTTCCGGTGATCCGTGTCATGCCGAACACACCGCTGCAGATCAGTCAGGGCTCCACCGCCATGTGCAAGAGCGACAACTGCCGGGCTGACGAATATGACTTCGTATTCCAGCTCTTCAATTCAATGGGCATTACCAGAACGGTTCCGGAAGACAAAATCAATGTCACGGTTTCCGTTCACGGCAGTATCCCGGCTTATGTCTATTACTTCACACAGTGCATCCTCGACGACGTCGTCGCCCGCGGCCTGGATGAAAGAACCGCCCGCGCTCTGCTTGTTCAGACCATCATCGGAGCCGGCGAACTGATGGCCCAGGATATCAACCGGCCGCTCCAGGATTTCATCGACGAAGTATGCTCGAAAGGCGGCACCACCATTGAAGCCATCGGCGCCTTCAAGGAAGGAAACCTCAGAGAACTGGTCAAGACAGCCAACGACCGCTGCATTGAAAGAGCGGAAGAACTCGGCGAATAAGACAAACGAAAACCGCGGTTCATACATCACCGCGGTTTTATAATGCCTTCCGGTACATGATCTCTTCGGCTTCCAGCGTGCTCTTGCGCCGGCCGTCCGCTATAAAGCCTGTCTGTTCATAGAACGCGCGGGCTTTTTCATTTGCCGCAAAGACCCAGAGGTAACATTCCGCATATCCCTGCTCTTTCATATCCGCAAGGACCCGGCTGATCAGTCTGCCGCCAAGACCTCTCCCCTTTTCCTTGGACAGAACATGAATGCAGATAAGCTCCGCGGTGTCCTTCATTTCCGCCCGGCGGGCGGGACCGTACCAGGCCATGCCGCAGACCTTCCCTTCGCTTTCGATCAGAAAGCCGTGATGATCCGGACTCGAAGCGGCTGCTTCATATACCTGCCTCAGGCGCTCCGGCTGTGTCTTTCTCTGCATCACTTCTTCACTGATGATATCCCGGAACGCGCTCTGCCATGAGCATTTCTGTATATCAGCGCATGTTTCTGCATCGGTGATTCCGGCTTTTCTGATGACGATATTCATATGTTTCCGCCTCCGGTTTCATTGTATGCCCTTTCACAGGAAAACAGGAACGGTTCCCTTGCATTTTGAACAGAAAGGTATAAAATAAGATTCCCGGAAAGAAAGGAGGATATCATGGGATACATCGAATTTGCGGCGTTTATGCTTGCCCAGTACGGTGTTCTGCATGCCACACTCGGCTATTCAATGAACTACGGAAAACTGAGCGGCAAAAACTGATCAGCCGTTATAACGCAAAAGCAGTACAGTAATGAAAACTGTTTTTTTTTGCCTTTTTTGAAAAAAGAAAAGCAGACTCAGTCTGCTTGCAGGACATGATATACGTCCGCCGGTCTGGCAACGGAAGGAAAACGGGGATCTTCCTTCGTGCGGGGATCGGCAATGCTGAGGGCGCCGTGCATGCCGGTTTTTTCAGCCGCCGCAAGATTCCCTGCCAGATCGTCGATGAACAGGATCTGATCTGCCGGCATGCCGGCTTTGCGGACAGCATCTTCAAACATGGCCGGATCCGGTTTTGAACAACCCAGCCGGTAACTGTAGGTCAGCTGATCGAAGTATTGGTCAATGCCAAGATAACGCAGCTGGCTTTCGATATTCGGCCAGGTGTCGGAAATGACACCGATCCGGTAGCCGTCTTCCTTCAGCCGGCAGAGTGTTTCCTTTGCTGTTTCGATCAGATACATGTTCTCATCATTACAGGATATGTCTTCAGCGAGATACCGGGCATCCGCTTCACTGATGTCATAACCGGCTTCCTTCACCAGCTGCCTGAAAAAGGATGTATAGCGGCTGATCTGCTCGCTCACGTCCTTCATATACGGATTTTCCTGCAGCGGCACATAGGCTTTGCGGAAAGCCTGCTGCCATCGGGCCTCCGTCCAGGCACCGTAGGTTTCAGCGGGAAACATCTTCTGAAATGCATTTGTGAATGTCCAGTCACCGCTCGACGGCTTGACAAGTGTCCAGCCGAGATCGAACAGCACACATCTGATATTACGCACAGACCACCTCATCCAGATCCACGTCCCAGGGATCTGTTTCTATTCCTTCAACTTTCTGTTCCGCGAATGCGATGCCGATCTTATACCGGCATCTTTTTAAAATGCTGTCGTAGTAGCCGCGGCCGTAGCCGGTCCTGTGATTCTTTTCATCAAAGGAAGAAAGCGGCACGATCATGACGTCTGTTTCTTCCGGAGGCACGATGATGTCCGTGACCGGTTCGCGGACGTGGAAACTGCCTTCTTTCAGATCGGCAAAAGAGCGGATCTCATAGAAGGTCAGCGTGCTTCCCGTTACCTTCGGAACAGCCACCCTGATCTGATGGGCAAAACAGTAACGGATCAGCGGTTCGGTATCAGCTTCGTCATTGAGGGTCACATAGCAGCCGACACAGTGTGCCCCTTCGATCTTATGAACAAGAATGTCCGTGATGATTCTGTTTTTCTCATCACGGACATCATCCGGTATTCTGCGGCGGGCTTCAAGTCCGCGTCCGCGGGCGGTTTGTTTATCCAATGGAATCCGACATGTCGATCTTGAGCAGCTGGTTCAGTTCCACCGCGTACTCCATCGGCAGTTCTCTTGTGAACGGCTCCAGGAAGCCCATCACGATCATCTCCGTCGCCTGTTCTTCGGAGAGACCTCGGGACATCAGATAGAAGAGCTCGTCTTCACTGATCTTGGAAACCTTAGCTTCATGTTCAATGATCGAAGTGCTGTTTTCGCTGATATTCAGCGGAATCGTATCGGAACGCGAGATCTTGTCAAGGATCAGGGTATCGCATTCGATTTTGGCTTTCGCATAGTCGGCTTTGCGTCCGAAACGAATCCAGTCACGGAAGTTCGTGACACCACCGTTACGGGAAATCGATTTGGAAACGATCGACGAGGATGTATGAGGGGCCAGATGAATCATCTTGGCACCGGTATCCTGGAACTGGTTCCGGGAACCGACGGCGATGGAAATGCACAGGCCGCGGGCATACTCACCGGCCAGAATGCAGGCCGGATACTTCATGGAAATACGGGATCCGATATTGCCGTCGATCCACTCCATGACACCGTGGGCGGCGACTTTCGCCCTTTTCGTGACCAGATTCAGAATATTGGCTGACCAGTTCTGAACCGACGAATAACGGCATTTCGCGCCTTCACCGACGAACACTTCGACGACTGCCGCATGCATGGAGTCACGCGAATACTGCGGCGCGGTGCAGCCTTCCACGTAGGAACATTCAGCCCCGTCATCGACGATGATGATGGAACGCTCAAACTGACCCATCGCTTCCGAGTTGATGCGGAAATAGGACTGCAGCGGTTTCTCCAGTTTTACACCTTTCGGTACGTAGATGAAGGATCCGCCCGACCATACGGCACTGTTCAGAGCCGCCAGCTTGTTGTCAGACGGCGGTACGATCGTCGCAAAGTATTTGCGGAAGAGATCCGGGTATTCCTTCAGGGCGCTGTCGATATCAAGGAAGATGACACCCTTCGAGCGCACTTCGTCCAGCATGTTGTGATAGACGGCTTCCGACTCGTACTGGGTCGTGACACCAGCCAGGTATTTGCGTTCCGCTTCCGGAATACCGAGTCGTTCGAAGGTCTTCTTGACTTCTTCGGGAACGTCGTCCCAGCTCTTTTCGGTATCCTGGGAAACCTTACGGTAATATGTGAAATCCTGGAAATCGATGTCGCTGAGATCCGGGCCCCATGTCTGCATTTCCATCTTTTCGAAAGTATGGAAAGCCCTGACACGGAATTCCGTCATCCATTCCGGTTCGTTTTTATACGCGGAGATCTTGCGGACGACTTCCTCGTTCAGGCCTTTGCCGGTATCGATGATCGATTCAACGTCGTCATGAAATCCGTATTTATAATCATCCTGGGCATAGATGGCCTCATTGTTCTTGTTGGCTTCACTCATTGCCTTTCTCACTTTCTTCGATCAGCTCCTGCATGGCCCGCCAGCCGATGGTGGCGCACTTGATACGGTTGGCCTGCCGGTAGACATTCTTGAAGGCAATGGCTTCCTCGAGAATATCACCGTCATATTCCTTGGCGTCGACCATGTTGAAATAGTTATTCATGATCTCTTTTGCTTCAGCTGTCGTCTTGCCGCGCAGAAGTTCGGTCATCATGGAAGTGGAGGCCGTGCTGATCGTGCAGGCAACACCGTCAAAACAGACATCCTCGATGATGCCGTTTTCGATACGGGCCTGTACCTTGATGTCGTCAATGCAGGAATCGGACGCCATATGTTTCATCATATAGCGATCGTCTTCTTTCAGTTTATGATGATGCGGATACTGATAATGGTCCATGATCAGTTCGCGCAGGATCTCCGGATCAGCCAGCAGACTGTTCGTATTGCTCATAAAACAACCTCCTAGAAGAAAATACCGATGGCATTTTCAAGTGTGATATCTTTCGCCGCTTCGATAAAACGGTCGACTTCTTCTTTTGTATTGTAAAAATACAGGGATGCCCGCAGGGTCTGGTCAGTGCCGATGACCTCATGCAGGATCTTGGCGCAGTGATTGCCGGAACGCACGCAGATGTTTTTACTGCCGAGGTAGCCGGCCGCGTCCTGGGAAAAGACGCCTTTGGCGTTGAACGTGATCGGTCCCGATACGTTGTCAGGATTGTAGAACTCAATATTGTCCAGTTTCCTGATCTTCTCCGCGAAATAGGCACGCAGTTCCTTTTCGTAAGCCTGGATGTTTTCCATGCCAAGATTCATCAGGTATTCGGCAGCCGCGCCAAGACCGATGACACCTTCGATATTCGGTGTGCCGGCTTCGAATTTCTGCGGCGCGTCTTTATAGATGATACTGCCGTCCGGCTGGAAGCGGGCGTTCATACCGCCGCCGAGGAATATGGGATCCATCTTCTGCAGCAGATCATATCGGCCGTACAGGACCCCGACACCGTCCGGTCCGCACATTTTGTGCGACGAGAAGCCGAGGAAATCAACATCCAGTTCCTTGACGTCCGTCGGCCGGTGCGGTACTGACTGGGCACCGTCAACGACCATCAGAGCGCCGTATTCATGCGCCACAGCGGCGATTTCCTTTATCGGCTGCAATGAGCCGAGGACATTCGTGACATGCGCCATCGTGACGACTCTGACGCCGTCATGCATGGCCTTTTTGAAGTCTTCGATGTGACAGACACCCTGTCTGTCCACCGGCACGTATTCGATCTTGATACCCTTGTCTTCCTGCAGGCGGAACCAGGGCAGAAGATTGGAGGCATGTTCAGCTTCCGTGGTCAGAACTACATCCCCTTCCTTCAGCCAGCGGCCGATACCGAAAGCGATCTGATTCAGCGAATGGGAAATATTGGCAGTGAAGACAACTTCCTTCGGATCACAGTTAATAAAGCGGCCGATGATCTCACGGGTATGATCATAGGCACGGTCTGCTTTCACGGCTGTTTCGTAATCACCGCGTTCCACGTTGGATGTATAGCCGGTCCAGAATTCGCAGACGGCGTCGATGACGGCCTGCGGCTTATAGGTCGTTGCGGCATTGTCAAAATACAGCAGATCAGGACGGTTTCTCAGCATGGGAAAGTCCTGACGGATCTTTTCTACATCGAACATAATTCGCTGATCTTCCTTTCCATCTCCTGAGCCAGACTGCCGCGCAGTTCCTCGTTGCTGAGGATCTCAGTGATCGGCATCAGATAACCGGTGCTGATCAGACTGGTGCACTGCTCGATCGAGAGGCCTCTGGACATCATGTAATACAGCTGGTCTTCATCGACCCGGCCGATCGACATGGCATGGCTTGCCTGCACGTCGTTTTCATCGATCAGCAGCTCCGGCAGAATTTCGGAACGCTGGCCATCAGCAAACGAGAGTGCCCGGGAAGTCTGATGGCTTTCCGAACGGTAAGCGCCTTTGACGATACGGCCGATCGCGTCGATCATCAGCCGGCCGTCTGCCAGTACGACGGCGTAATTGCGGATCTCTCCGAAGGTATGCGGAGCGAGATTGGCGACTTCAATGTTGTATTCCTTGCGCTCATTGACCAGTGAAGCACTGCTGAGCAGCGCCTTCGCGCCGCTTTCCTTCAGAGCCACACGGCTGTCGCGGTAAACATCACCATGGCTGCATTCGCCATAGGCAATCGTCAGATCGGCGTCTCTGCCCACGCTGTATGTTTCCTGGGCATGGATAGTTTCGTCACAGCTGTTATAGAACAGAATGGCGGCTTTGATGCCATCTTCGACTTTTGTTTCCAACTTCAGTTCCGATGCTTTGCGGATGCGCACGAAAACATCACACGGTCTGGAAATGACGAACTTCAGTTCCGCCGCTTCTTCCGTGTCAATTTCAAAAGCATTGTATCCTTCCTGCAGAAGAATTTCCTGTGATGCGCGGATGGTTTCCATTATTCAGCCGCACCTTTCACCGATTCACGTACGGCGCATACGCCGATCGAAGCCGGACGTTTGCCGGTTTCTTCCGCTTCCGCGGCCGGTACGACATTGTATTCCTTATAGATCCAGTCATAGCCTTCGCTGTCGATCCGCTGCGCCATTTCCGGACCGCCGCTGCAGATGATGCGGCCGTCCACCAGAACATGGGTGAACTGCGGACGGATCATTTCCAGAAAGCGCTCGTAATGGGAAACGACGATGATCGACATGCCGGTTTCCTCACGCAGCTTCGTGATCGCGTCACCGACGATCTTGATGGCGTCGACGTCCAGACCGGAGTCAATTTCATCCAGCATGGCCAGGGACGGTCTCAGCAGTTCCATCTGAACGATCTCGTTGCGCTTTTTCTCACCGCCCGAAAAACCTTCGTTCAGGAAACGGTGCGCCAGATCTTCCTTCATCTGCAGATCGCTGATCGTCTTTTCCATCGCCTTGATGAACGCGAAAAGAGAAACAGGTGATTCTCTTCTGACATTCATTGCCGCTCTCAGGAAGTCACTGTTAGTGACACCCGGGATCTCCTGCGGATACTGCATGGCAAGAAACAGGCCGGCGATCGAACGTTCATTGACCGGCATGGCCAGCAGGTCCTTGCCGTCATAGAAGATCTCGCCTTCCGTCACTGTATACTTGGGATTGCCCATGATGGCTGCCAGCAATGTTGATTTGCCGTTGCCGTTCGGGCCCATTAATGCATGGATCTCATTTTCCCTGACAGTCAGATCGACACCCTTCAGGATTTCTTTATCTTCAACTTTTACATGCAGATTTCTGATTTCAAGTGTTTTCATTTTACTTACCTTCGCTCGCATCGGATTATATCATTATTCCACTGCTTCGTGTTGTATTACGATTATACAACCGCCCTTTTCCGGCAAAAAAGGCAAAATGCCGGAAAACGGCTTTATTTCACATAACTTTCAGATAACAAAATTGCAAAAGCATGTCTCTTATCCTATAATGTAATGGCGTTTTTTTATTAGGAGGCTGAGAAATGAGCGATTTCTTGAAAAAGAACTGGTTCGTGATGCTGGTCATATGTGTCTTTACAGGCATCAGCATTTTTTACATATACGACACGAACAAAGGCAAACTGCAGGGCAAGACGGTAAACGGTGAAGACGTTGTCTATTCCATCACCGGCAAAGACGTCACCGCTTCGCAGTTCTATGACGACCTGTACACTTCCAACGGACAGCAGGCAATGATCCAGCTGTTCGAAAAGGCAGTTGTTGAAGCAGGCGTCCCGACAACCGATTCCATCAAAGATACCGCCAAGGCACAGACTGAGGCGATCATCGCCAACTTCCAGAACAACTACGGCAGTGCCTGGGAAACATATCTGAATTCCGCCCTCAAGGAGACTGGCTTCTCCGATCTGGAAACCTATATGATCTTCCAGCAGAAGATGAATCAGGTATCCGCGGATTATGCGAAGGAGCATTTTGACGAACTGAAGATCCGTCAGATCTCCTATATCCTGATCCAGTATGAAAATGCCGATCAGCCGGCAGCTGAGGCAACTGAAAACGAAAAGGCCCGCATGAAGGCTGTCGATGACGCTCTCGTCAACGGCACGAACTTCGCCGATGCGGCAGTTCAGTTCTCCGAGGATTCGTCTTCCGCATCCAGCGGCGGCGTGCTCGGCGTCATTGACAAGAACTCCTCGTCACTTGACTCTTCCTTCCTGGAAGCAGCTCTGGCTCTGAAGGAAGGCGAAATCAGTGACTGGGTACATTCCGACAACTTCGGTTACTTCCGCATCATGTGCACGGCAGCCACACCGGAAACACTGGCCGCCAACAACGCGGACAACGATCCGTATCTGCAGCTGACAAGCCAGTATGACACGACCTTGACCAACAAGGCCATCTGGGCGAAAGCTCAGCAGATCGGCTTTGACTTCAAGGGCAATGCCGATCTTGAACAGCAGATCAAGGATGCCCTCGGCATCATCGAAGAAACACCGGCTGACAGCACAACGGATACAACGACCGATACAACGGAAAAAACCGACACTACGGAAAGCAATAACTAAGGAGGCAGAAAAATGAAAAAGATCAATACTGTATTCGCGTCTGCCCTTCTTGTCTCGGTACTGGCAGGATGCACAGATGCCACCGCGAAACTTCCCGACAGCAATACCGCGCTGTTCTCCGTCGGCAACAAGACAGTTACCAAGGGTGATGTCTACGCGGCCATGGCCGGCACCAACGGTGCTTCCCAGGCAGTCAACGACGTCAACCGCTATATCGCCCAGAACGAAATCGAACTGACCGATGAAATGAAGGCGCAGGCGGAAGAATCCCTGAACAGCTACAAAACATATTACGGCGATACCTTCATCAAGCATCTTGAACAGATCGGCATGAATGAAGAAGAATATCTGCAGAACTATCTGATTCCGTCTCTGCAGGCGGAACAGCTGACACCGAAGTACATCACGGAAAACTTTGACACCGTCGCCGCCAACTACGCGCCGGTCAAAGCCACCCTGCTGGAATTCAGCAGCCAGGACGACGCCAATGCCGCCCTCAGCGAGCTGAAGGACGGATCCAAGGACGCTGCCACAGCCGCCCACGATCACAACTCCGCATCCAAGGGTACTTCCTCGATCTACACGATTGAATCCACCGACCTGGATTCCACAGTCAGAACCATGCTGCACAGCGCCAAACCGGATGACGGCTGGTTCATCGTTCCGGAAACAGACGGCGCCACCTTCATCGTCATGCGCATCGACGACAACGCCGCTGCCAACTTCAAGGATGAAGCCGTATCCGTACTGCAGAACGTGACAGCCATTCAGAATGACGCCACGACCTACTGGTTCAAAAAGTACGAATTCCATATCTACGACAAGACACTGTATGATACAGTCGCTTCCGACTATCCGAACAACTTCGTCCAGAACCTGCCGGCTGAAGACGAAACAGCCGCTCCGGCCGCCGGAACAGAAAACACGGAAGAATCCGGCAACTGAGTTTATCCTGGAAAGACCATGCATGATCATGGTCTTTTTTTCATCCTTTTCTATAATGAAAGTAACAGGAGATTTTTGTTTATGAACGTATATGAAGCAATTATGACCCGCCGCAGCACCCGCCGTTTTCAGAAGCGGATGCCGGACGAAGAAACGATCATGAAGATCGTTGAAGCCGGACGCTATGCCCCTTCCGGAGGCAACAGCCAGACATCCCGCTTTTTCATCATCCGTGATAAGGAAGTGCTGGATCAACTGGCCGGTATGGCAAAGGACGCCTTTGCGAAAATGGAAGTCACGGAAAGCATGTATCCTTCCCTCGTCTCTTCCATCACCCGTTCGAAAAGCGGCGCCTACCGCTTCCACTATGACGCACCCGTGCTGATCGTTCTCGCCAACAAAAAGGACTACGGCAACAACATCGCCGACTGTGCCTGCGCATTGGAAAACATGATGATCCTGGCCAATGAGATGGATCTTGGCAGCTGCTGGATCAACCAGCTGAAGTGGCTCAGTGAAGATGCCGGCCTGCTGGCTTATTTCCAAAGCATGGGTCTTGGTGAAGACGAACGCATCTACGGTGCCCTCGCCCTTGGCTATGCCGACAGTGAAAGCGGTCTGCCGGAAAGAAAAGCCCTGCCGCGCAAAGGCAATCCGGTCGTCATGATCGGCTGATACGCCTGCTTTTTTATCCGCCGCGGTGCTATAATTCTGAACAGGAGGTAACATCCGTTATGTGCATTTTCTGCAAGATCATCAATCATGAAATTCCTTCTTCCGTCGTTTATGAAGACGATGACGTCCTGGCGATCCTCGACATCTCCCAGGTAACCCGCGGTCATACTCTCGTTATGCCGAAGAAGCATGTCCGCAACGTTCTGGAAGCCGATGAGGAAACCGTTCAGAAGTGCGTCCTGACAGCGAAGAAACTGGCCGGACAGATCGTTGAAAACCTGCATGCGTCCGGTGTCAATATTCTGACCAACTGCGGTGAATCCGCCGGACAGTCAGTTGACCATCTGCACTTCCATATCATTCCCCGCTATGACGAGAAGGATGCCATCAAGATCGTCTTCGGCGAAACTGAGCAGGATCTCGAGAGTGTCCGCAGGGATATCCTCGGCTGATATCAGTTAAAATCATCAGAAAAAAGATGCGTTGTATGATACACCGCATCTTTTCTTCATGTCTGTTTTCAGATTACCTTCAACCGCTTCAGCATGACTTCCTGGGCTTTCAGTTCCAAGGTGTCATCGAGCGGTGCGAGGTCCACCTCTCCGTAGTTCCGCTTCAGAGCCCGTTTGATGATCTTGTCAGCCGCTTTCGGATTCTTCGGCAGCAGCGGTCCGTGCATATAAGTCGCGATCACCTGATCGTTCTGGAATCCTTCAAAGGAACTCTGATAGGTATTGCCGTGGCCGGAAAGCACTTTGCCGAGCGGTGTTGCCACATCATGGGTCTGACCGCCGTGATTCTCAAAGCCGACCATTTTGAAGGTTTCGCCGTCAATCGTCGCTTCCAGGGCGATATTGCCGATGCAGCGGTGATCACGGTCACTGGCGACCGTGTAGTAATCAAAGAAGCCGAGGCTTTCCAGAACATTGCCGTCCTGGTCCTTGTAATACTTGCCGAACAGCTGGTAGCCGCCGCAGATGAGCAGGAATGCCGTGCCGCTGTCCATCGCTTCCTGAATGCCGTCACGGCGTCCCAGGAGGTCCTTGTAGATCAGCTGCTGTTCCCTGTCGGCACCGCCGCCGAGGAAGAACAGATCATAATCGCTGATCTTTTTTTCTTCATTCAGCGTGCAGGTATCGACAACGCACTCAATGCCGCGCTTTTCCGCCCGGCGCCGCAGCACTTCGATATTCCCCTTGTCGCCGTAGAGATCCATCAGATCGTGATACATCCATAAGATCTTCAGTTTCATTTCTTCGCCTCCTTGCGCAGGATCGCTCTGGTTCTGTGCAGGGCGGTATACGTCGCCATGATATAGGACGGCATGTTCTGCTCGTTCAGCCAGTGAACAGCTGCCGTGTCTTCTTCAATGACCTTCACACGGTCTTCCAGTCCTTCGTATTTCAGGCGCAGCGCCATGTCATATGCCCTTAGACCCGAACATACGATCGTTTTGATCTCGGGAATGTTGAGACGCTCGAAATGGGCATCCCAGATCCAGCTGACATCATGGCCGTCCTGATCGTTGTCATTCAGGAAAATGCAGAGATTCCGCTCGCCTTCCTGGGCCGTGATATATTTCATGACTTCGTTGGCACCGGTCGGATTCTTGATCAGATTGATCACACAGGGCTGCGAAAGTTCAAAGACTTCGTTGCGGCCTTCCTTGATAATGAAGTTCGCGAACACATCATCAGCACAGGATGGATCAAGCTGCAAAGTCTTGAGAACGGTCAGCACGCCGGCGCAGTTGTATACACCGTAGATCGTGTTCATGAAGGAATGGAACGTCCTTCCCTCACACGTAAACACTTCCTTCTCATAATCGACGGACGTCACCCGCACATCAGGCTTGATCACGCCGAAGCCGTCATGGTCGCAGTGGAATCTGCCGATATGGGAATACTGGTAATAGTCGTAGACAAGCGGCCGGCCGCAGCGCGGGCAGAACTTGCCTTCTGAAGCCTCGTCCGTTGTCTTGCGGCTGATCGGGTTTTCATCGACGCTGAAGAAGTGAATGCGGGCTTTCTTCGCGGTGTCGGCAATGCGGATGACATTGGGATCGTCACCGTTGAGAATAATGTCCCCTTCAAAGTCTTCCGTGACTTCCTGGATACGGCGGATAATGGTTTCCATTTCACCGGCCCGATCAAGCTGGTCGCGGAAGAAGTTGGTCACGATCAGATGGGTCGGATGCAGGTTTCGAAACTGCCGGTAAAGGGTCAGTTCGTCGACTTCAATGACAGCGGCATCCGCCTGGATATGATAATTACTGTCGGAATTGGCAGCCAGAAGCGAGGCGATACCGACATTCAGATTGTCACCGCGGCGGTTGTTGATGGTTTTGATACCGGCCGTGCGCAGTGATTCGGCGATCAGGTTATTTGTCGTCGTCTTGCCGTTGGTGCCGGTCACCAGAATGACGGTTTTCGGCATCTGAAAATGGCTGATGAAATCCGGATCCATCTTCAGGCCGAGAACGCCGGGAAAAGATCCGCCTCTTCCCGCCTTCTGCAGAAGCCGGTGCGCGAGCTGTACGATTTTCAAACGTATATCCATAAAGAATCAGATCATCCTTTCGGTTTGTAGAACTGCCGGTTGTCCATCGAGAACAGACGCTGTGTCCAGCCGCCCGGCTTGACGCCTTCCATGGCCGCCTTCAGGGTATTCATACGGGCATCGAGATTATCGATCATCGAGAGAGCCTCCGCTTCCATCAGCATCGGCAGAACCGGTGAGCCGTATTCGTAATGGCCGTGGTGCGAGAGAATCATATGATGCAGAAGGATCGCTTCTTCGGTATCTTCAAGACCCAGCTCGGCCGCCACTTCACTCAGCCAGCCGTTGGCCAGCGAGATATGTCCTTCCAGCCGGCCGGCCAGTGTATATTCGGTCGTCACTGCTCCGCTCATTTCGGCAGTCTTGCCGATATCATGGATCAGGGCGCCGGCGATCATCAGATCGGGATTGAGCTGCGGATAATGCTGACAGACCACTTCGCTCATTTCCGCCATGCTGAGGGAGTGCTCGGAGAGGCCGCCCAGGAAACTGTGGTGAATGCGGGATGCGGCCGGATAGGTAAAGTATTTCTCGCCTGTCTTGGCCAGCAGGCCCTCCGTCATCTTCCGCAGGTTTTCGTTTCTGATCATGCCGAGGAAATGATTCAGACGGTCACGGCGTTCCGTTTCCGACACTTCACTGGCAATGACGAAGTTGGACAGATCGACGTCGCTTTCACTGATCTCCTCGACCCGGTTGATGCGCAGCTGCAGATTCTGATTGTACAGCAGCACCTCAAACGTAAACAGAGCGATACGGCCGACATGAACCTTCTCGGCATCCTGCGGCTTGACGTCCCAGAACTTGCCGTCGATCGTTCCACTGCTGTCCTGCAGAACCAGATTCAGATAAGGTGCGCCTTTGGAAGTCGTTCCGTTTTTGCATTCCTTCACGAGCAGCGGCTGCTGCAGACGGTCTTTTTCCGCAAACTCTTTAATCTTCTTCATACTCAGACTCCATTTCATCCAGAACGGCATTGATCACATCTGCCGCGTATCCCTGCTGCAGGCCCCAGCGGTACAGCCGGCTGCGCAGTTCATAGCCGCTGTACTTGCGGCTCAGTCTTTTTTCTGTTTTCCGCATACCGGCTCTCAGGTTATCATCCTGTTTCTCCGCCAGACCGCTGTAATCCAGATGCTCAGCCGTTTCCGCTGCCAGAGCGACAGAATAGCCGCGCTGCATCAGCTTTGTGCGGATCTCCTCCCGCGTCTTGCGCAGTGAGCTGCCAGTACGGCTGCGCAGGATCTTTTCCGCGCAGCGGCGGGCATTGTCCGCTTCGTCATCAAACGTCCGCAGACAGTCATCGATCAGCCGCGGTGAGATTCCTTTCCGCAATAAGGTATCACGGATCAGTTTCTCCCCTTTCAGACTGTTCTTCATCGCCGTGATCTGCTCACGGCAGTATCTTTCATCATCCAGCCAGCCCAGTCTTTCCAGCCGCTGAATCATCTCATCACGCAGGCTGTCGGAAATCTTCAGGTTATCACTGAGCCAGTCCTTCATTTCCCTGACGCTGCGGTCATGGGCGGTCAGCTTATGCAGACATTTCGCAAAGACAGCGGTTTTTTCCGCCGCTGCTTTGATTTCCCTGTATCGCTCCGTGTCGATTTCCATGCCGCTGTGCAGACGGAAGGCATAGAAATCATCAGCGCTCAGCGTGACTTTTTCCTCTTCACCGCCGTCCGTCAGTTTCAGGATCACGTTATTTCCGCGGACTTCCGTTTCCTTCAGGAACATACCGCTCACTTTCACATACACGCTGATAGACAGCGATCATGCGCTCATAGAACACTTCGTTGCTGTAAGGTCTGACTCTTGCCAGGCAGTCGTCCTTCATACCGTCAAGCTGTTCTTTCGTCATCTTTTCAAAAGCCATCAGTTTATCCTTGAGATCGGCCGCACTGGTAAAGAACCAGCCGGTCTTATCCGGGATCAGCAAATCATCCAGCACGTCATCCGGACGGGCAAACAGCGGCAGACCGCTGGCCAGTGCCTCGATGAAGGTCATGCCCTGCGTCTCACTCAGTGAAGCTGAAACAAAGGCATCGGCGCTGGCATAGATAGCCGGTACTTCATCGATCGGCTTCGGTCCGGTCAGCTGAATGTAGGATGTCAGATTGTTCTGCTGCACGAGGTTCTGCAGACGTTCCAGATCAGGTCCGCCGCCAACGATCAGCAGTTTCAGATCAGCACCTGCCTCGACTGCCATGCGGACACCGCTGATGACCATGTCGAGATCCTTCTCCTCCGCAAGACGTCCGACATAGATCAGGATCCTGTCGTTTTCACTGTAGCCAAGTTCCTGGCGGCGGGCTTTTACAGCATCCTCTTCCCGCAGTTCAGCGGCGAATTTGCTGAGGTTCAGGCCGGTCGGAATGACGTTGATCGTCTTATTAATGCCGTAGTGTTCGAGCAGCTGTTTCGTCTTGTTGGAAGGCGCGATGACTTCCTTCACCGGATCGGTCACCAGTTTGGAATACCAGGCGATGCTGCGGCGGCCGGCTTTCTCGACGGCCTTCAGATGCATCGGGTTGAAATAATGGGTATAGTCTTCCCATGTTGTATGGTACGTGCTGACGATCGGAATGGCCAGCTGTTTGGCACAGGTACGGGCAAACAGACCGATGCCGAATTCCGTCTGCACGTGAATCAGATCGAGATGCAGACGGGCGATTTCTCTGATCAGGCTGCGGTGAAACGGTGAAGCCATGACATAGCCATATAAAAAAGGCAGTTCGACACCGGGGATATGCAGCACGGTGCCGTCTTCATTCCACTGAGGTTTTTTGTTCTTGCCGGGGCATACGACATAAACAGTATGTCCGTGTTCCTTCAGAATGCTGCAGAGAATACCGGTGCTGTTGGCGACACCGTTGATCTCCGGCAGATATGTATCAGTAAAAAGTCCGATTCTCATAGTTTGTCTTCTCCTTCTGTCTGTGTTTCAAATTCCTGCATGGCTTCCGGCGCGTAGGTACGCGGCAGATGTTCCTCTTCGGTGTTGATTGGCACGTTCGGACGGGTCTTCGCGTACAGGAAGACAATGCCGCCAATGATCAGCGTCTGATAGAACGTGACAAGCCGCCACAATAACATGATCGACGTCGCATCAACCTTGCCGAAGATCGTCGAGAACATCAGGACGAACGTCGCCTCGGTGCCGCCGGCACTGCCGGGCATCGGCAGAAAGGCGTTGATCATCGCCACAAAGGAACTCAGGGCTATGATGTTCAGCAGCATTGACGGAGTCACGGGAATATTCAGCGCCATGGCGCAGAAATACGGAATGCTGTAATAGATCGTCAGACGGCCGGCGTTTTCCAGCGCCAGCAGAGCGATCATTTTCTTATGGGTACGCAGAACGACGATTTCCTTGGCGAACGCGGTCAGCTGTTTGTCCAGATTGGCAAGCGTCGCTTCCCTGTCCTTGACGATATGCAGTTTCGCGCCGATATTGATGCCGGTCGTGGTCAGCCACGTGTAAAAGCGTGGTGACGTCGCCAGCATCCACAGGAAAACGATGATGCCGGAACTGATTGCGAAACCGAGCAGCACGATCAGGAAAAACTGCGAATAATTGGCATAGAAATAATGGAATTTCAAAAGAATCAGGACCAGGACGTACAGCGTCATGACCGACTGATAGACAATGAAATCCAGCCAGAGAATGCCGACCGAATGCGATACCGGAATTCCCTGCTTCCTGAAGAGATAGCCCTGTGCCACCTGACCGCCGGAAGCGCCTGGCGTGATATTGCAGAACAGGCCGGAAGTATAGGCGTTCTGAAAACCCTGCCAGAGCGTATAGCGGGGATGCGTCTGACGGCATTCATACATCAGTCCCCAGCCGAGCATCAGCCTTTCGAACATCATCAGACCGACCAGCAGGACGACACCCCAGACGTTGACTCTGGAGATGATCTCAAGAACCTGATCACCGTCATCTTTCAGGGTAAACCAGAGGACAAGACCGGCCAGGGCAACGATCAGAAAGACGTTGAAGGCCGTACTCTGAAACAGTTTTTTAATCTTATTCCACATACATCTAAAGTATACTCTCAAATCGATCCTATCTCAATCGCGGCCGGTTTCCGGCAAACCAGGATCATACAAAAAGACAGCAGTCTCAGTGTGACTGCTGTCGGTTGGCTGTAATGGTCCGGTACAGACTGATCCATTTTTCGTAAATGATCTCATCTGAATAGCTTTCCCTGATCTTCCGGCTTTTTTCCTCCTGCTGAAGATAGAAGTCCGGATCGTCCTTCAGGCGGCGGATATAATTGATGAATTCCTCATTGTTCCGGCCGTAAAGCACGTTGTCAAAGTAGATCTTCTTGAAGGTCTCCAGGTCGCGCAGAATGACCGGCTTGTCGGTCAGTGACGCTTCCAGAGCGACGAGCGCGAACGATTCGTAATAGGACGGCAGGAAGAAGACATCGGAAATGTTGCAGAGGATGTTGACCTCGTTTCTGTCGATCACGCCGGTGAAGCGCAGATTGGCGGGCGGATCGTCATAGACTTTGCGGATTTTCTTGTAGCCTTCGATATATTTGCCGAAATTGAAACCGCCGATCCACAGGAACTGAATGTCGGGATTCTGCTTCGCCAGTTCGATAAAATCAAGAACGCCTTTTCCGCGGTGCAGTTGGCCGATACTGACGACGATGAAGTCGTCCTTATCATACCCATACTTTTCACGGTATTCCTGTTTCTTTTCATCCGGCAGGACGAAAAAGTTTTCTTCGGAAACATAGTTGGGAATATAGAAAACCTTGTCCCCGTCAAAGCCCATTCTGACCATTTCATCCTTGTAATCAGGATTCACGACGACCAGATAATCGGATTTCAGATAGCACCTTCTGACCCACCAGGCATATATTTTCATGAATACTTCCGGGATCCTCAGAGCGCCGACCAGCGTGTCCGGCAGAAAATGAACGTATGTGAGGGCGACTCCCCGGCTCAGTCTCTGCTTGATATAACTGGCGACATTCACCGTGTGCATGTGCAGCACATCGTAGTTCAGCCCTTTATTCGTGACAATCTCAAGATCGTCTTTTCCGTATTTCTTCAGTAATGCGATCAGCTCGTTGTAGGCTGTTTCGACGCCCTGTCCTTTGACGGAATCAGCGATTGACAGCATATTGACAGTAATTTTTCTCATAAAGTACACCGTTAGCATTATAACATCTTTATCCTGTTTTCCATCCCCGAACTGAAGAACCTGAAAAGAACCGTGGAGAAACGAAAAAGACCCGGGACTTTTTGTCCCGGATCTTAATCATTCATTCAGACAGAAAGACTCAGTTTTCTTCCTGGATCTTGGCCTTGTTGACAAGCTTGTTGTAGCGTGTCTGAGCGTCGGAGAGTGTCTTCGCGAACATCTTCTCGGCAGCTTCCTGGCCCTTCAGCTTCGGCAGGTTGAAGTAACGTGCTTCATTCATCAGGAAGTCATGGAACTTGTCCCAGTTCGGAGCCTTGGAATCGATCGTCAGCGGTTTTTCGTTGCGCGGATCGAAACGGTACAGTGTGACATAACCGCATTCAACGGCTGCTTTCTGTACAAGCGGAGCCTTGACCAGACCGCCCTTGATACCCTGTTCTGCGCATGGGCAGTAAGCGATAATGATGGATGGTCCGTCATAGCTTTCAGCTTCTTTCAGAGCCTTGATGGTCTGCATCTGGTTAGCGCCCATGGATACGGAAGCGACATATGCGTGACCGTATTCCATAACGATCTGACCCAGATCCTTCTTGGCCAGTGGTTTGCCGCCGGCTGCGAACTTGGCGATGGATGCAGCCTGGGAAGACTTGGAGGACTGACCGCCGGTGTTGGAGTAAACTTCGGTATCCATAACCAGAACGTTGACGTTCAGGTTGTTGGCCATAACGTGATCGAGTCCGCCGTAACCGATGTCATATGCCCAGCCGTCGCCGCCGACGATCCATACGGACTTGCCGACGAGATCTCTTTCCAGATCGAGCAGTTCCTTGACAGCTTCGTTGGAGGAAGCCTTGATGCCGGCAACCAGCTTGTCCTTGAGAGCACGCTGGGTATCACGGTTGTCCTTGGCAGCGATGTAGGCTTCGAAGGATTCCTTGAGTTCCGGTTCAACCTTGTCGAGGTTTTCTTCCATCAGACGCAGGATCTTGGCAGCCTTTGTTGTCTGTGCGACAGCCATACCGAAACCGAATTCGGCATTGTCTTCGAACAGTGAGTTAGCCCATGCGACACCGTTGTTGTCCTTGTCTGTGACGAACGGAGTGGACGGTGTGGAAGAGCAGTAAATCATTGTACAGCCGGTTGCGTTGGCAACGATCATGTCTTTGCCGAACAGCTGTGTAGCCAGTCTGTAGTACGGAGCTTCACCGCATCCCGGGCAGCATCCGGATACTTCAAAGTAAGGCATCATCAGAGATACGCCAGCTTCTGTGTTCGGGTTGCCGTACTGCGGCTTGTATTCTGTTTCCTTGTAGAGGTAATCAGCCAGCGGTTCCTGGTTGACCTGTGTGGAGACTTCAGCAGCGCCGAGAGCCTTTGTCGGACATACGGTCAGACATACGCCGCAGCCTACGCAGTTCATCGGGGAGAGCTGGATTCTGTACTTCAGACCTGCTTCCTTGGCGCCCTTGTAAGCCGGTGTCGGATCCTTGTATGTGAATTCGACGCCGTTCTCCTTGGCAATTTCCTCTGCTTTTGCCAGTTCTTCCGGTGTCATCAGGAACGGACGGATGGTTGCGTGCGGGCACGCGAATGCGCACTTGCCGCACTCGACGCACTTATTGGCATCCCATGTCGGAACCTGAGCAGCGATGTTTCTCTTTTCACGGAAGGATACGTTCTCCGGAATGGATCCGTCGAGGACGCCGTACTTCAGGAAAGAGGATACCGGCATGTCATAACCTTCGAGAGCGTTGATTCTCTGCAGGTTGTTGTCGAAGTATTCGTCACCTGTCTTGACGATCAGGCTCTTGTCATAGGTCAGGTCTGCCCATTCCGGCTTGACGGTGATTTCAACCAGACCGCTCTTGCCTCTGTCGATGGCGGCGATGTTGTTGTTGACAACGTCTTCACCCTTACGGGCATATGTGTGTCTTGCCGAATCCTTCATCAGGTCCATGGACTTGCTGTACGGCATGATCTGCTCGTTGAGGGCGAAGAACGCACTCTGCAGGATCGTGTTGGTATGACGGCCCATGTGTGTTTCCTGAGCGATGGCGTTGGCGTTGATGATGTAGAACTTGGCATGCTTCTTAGCCAGACCAGCCAGCATTCTGTTCGGCAGTCTGTTTTCGATCTCGTCAGCCGGAATCGTTGTGTTCAGCAGGAATGTTCCGCCTTCCTTGAGGTCGCGGACCATGTCGAACTTGAAGCAGTAGGATTCCAGTGAGCAGGAGATAAAGTCAGCCTTGTCGATGTAGTACGGGCTGTGGATCGGGCTCTTGCCGAATCTCAGATGAGAACGGGTAACGCCGCCTGCTTTTCTTGAGTCATATGCGAAATATGCCTGGGAATACAGATCGGTGTTGTTGCCGATGATCTTGACGGTGCTCTTGTTGGCGCCGACTGTACCGTCGGAACCAAGACCGTAGAACAGGCAGCTTGTGTAGTCGGAGTCGACTGTAATGTCAACCGGAGCGATGGACAGATTTGTTACATCGTCATCGATACCGATCGTGAATTCTTCCTTCGGATCGTCCTTCTTCAGTTCTTCGAAGACACCGTTGATATGGGACGGGTTGGTGTCCTTGGAAGACAGACCGTAACGGCCGCCGACGATCGTCAGATCCTTGTGCTTTCTCAGCGCGTAGCATACATCCAGGAACAGCGGTTCTCTGGCGCCCTGTTCTTTCGCTCTGTCGAGAACGGCAATCTTCTTGACAGTAGCCGGCAGAACATCTTCCAGATACTTCTGGGAGAACGGACGATACAGGTAAACCTTGATCAGACCGACCTTTTCGCCTCTTGCGACCAGTGTGTTGATCGTTTCTGTTACTGTGTCAGTAACGGAACCCATAGCGACGATAACGCGTTCAGCATCCGGTGCGCCGACATAGACGAACGGTCTGTAGTCACGGCCGGTGTGTTCGCTGATGGCCTTGAAATACTTGGCAGCGATGTCCGGGACTGCGTTATAATGTTCGTTCTGGGCTTCAGCAGCCTGGAAGTAAATGTCGTCATTCTGGGAACCGCCGCGGGTAATGGCATTGCCGTGCGGGTTCAGAGCAGCGGCGCGGAAAGCCTCGAGCTTGTCCATCGGCAGCAGGCTCTTGAGGAAGTCATAGTCCATGACTTCGATCTTGTCGATTTCGTGTGATGTACGGAAACCGTCAAAGAAATGCATGACCGGAACAGCACCGTCAATAGCGATCAGATGAGCGGCACCGGCGAGGTCCATACAGTCCTGAACGGAATGCGAGCACATCATGACTATACCGGTCTGACGGCATGCATAAACGTCCTGATGATCACCGAAGATCGAAAGTGTGTGAGTGGCCAGGGAACGTGCGGCAACATGTACGACACCCGGCAGTAATTCACCCTTCAGTTTATACAGGTTTGGAATCATCAGCAGAAGGCCCTGGGATGCTGTAAATGTAGCAGCCAGAGAACCTGCCTGCAGAGCACCGTGCACTGCACCGGCAGCTCCGCCTTCAGCCTGCATTTCGACAACTTTTACCTTGTCGCCAAACACATTGGTACGGCCGGCGGTAGCCCAGTCGTCGATGTGTTCTGCCATCGGGGAAGATGGCGTGATCGGATAGATACCGGCTACTTCCGTGAATGCATACGCGGAATGAGCAGTTGCGGTATTACCATCCATAGCTTCGAAAACTCTTTTGTTTTCTGTACTCATTATGTCCTCCTGTTTTTTGCCTGTTTTATTATACTCCTTCAGACGCCAAAAATACACTGCCTGAGGGATGAAAGTTGCCCTTTTCTTCTGCTGTTCAGACAGGAAAAAACATGCATCATGAAAAAAGGATCCTGTTATCAGGACCCTTTATTTCTGCATCTGCTTCATGACCTGACGGATCTGCGCCTCGGAAGGCTTGCGGCCCATCTGCATGAACATGGCACGAATCATCTTCTCATTGATCGGAGGATTCTCTTTCAGCTGTTTTTCGAAATATCTCTTGGTCAGGAAGAATGTGACGACTGCCGATACAACGGCGCCGAGGATAAACCATAAGAGAGATGCCCAGAATTCTGTCATATTTAACACCACCTTTTTTTACAACGTGTATATTCTATCTTCTTTTCCGGCAGGTTTCAATAACCATACCGTGATCAGACCGTAAAATAAAAGCCGAAGGGTTGATATGTTCCCTCTTATGTAGAGGTGGGTATTCTTGGTCGTCCGTCAGGATTCCCGGCCGTACCGGGCCTTCAACACGGGAGTCGCCAGTCAGAATTCCCTTATATCAAAATGTAGGAAAAATATGTGGTCCTCCGGCAACTTCATTATAAAACAAAGGTGTCAGACATTTACAGTCTTGACACCTTATATATTATTCGCTATCTTTTTTTGTTATTTCAATTCCGAGGATATCGAGCTGGGCCTTGTCGACGACGTTCGGCGCTTCGCTCATCATGTCGAAGGAACTGTTGGTCGTCGGGAAGGCAACGACATCACGGATGTTGTCAGTGCCGGCAAGAACCATGACCAGACGTTCGAGACCGATGCCGACGCCGCCGTGCGGCGGTGTGCCGTACTTGAATGCGTCAAGGAAGAAGCCGAAGCGCTGTCTGGCTGATTCCATGGTCAGACCGATAGCCTCGAAGACCTTCTCCTGCAGATCCTGATCGTGGATACGGATCGAGCCGGAAAGCAGTTCGTAGCCGTTGATGACCAGGTCATAGGCACGTGAGCTGACATGTTCGGGATCGCTGAACAGTTTGTCGACATCTTCCGCTTTCGGAGCTGTGAACGGATGATGGCATGCCACCCATCTGCCCTCTTCCTCGCTGTATTCAAACATCGGGAAATCGGTGACCCACAGGAATCTGTAGACATTCTGAGGAATGATATCCAGTTCATGAGCGAGTCTGACACGCAGGGCACCAAGCGCGCTCAATGCGATCTTCGGTGTATCGGCGATGATCAGCACCAGGTCGTTGTCATGCATGTCAAGTTCGCGGACGACGGCTTCTTTTTCGCTTTCGCTCAGCGGCTTGACAATGGAACCGGTCAGGGTGCCGTTTTCCATCTTCAGATACGCCAGTGCCTTGGCCTTGAAGCCGTGTTTGACGAAATCCTGCAGCTTGTCGAGACCCTTGCGGCTGTATTTGTCAGCGGCGTTTTCGAAACGCAGTGCACCGATGACGCCATTATTGTCGAGGACATTGCGGAAAACCTGGAATTCCGTGTCTTTGAACAGACCGGAAAGATCACAGATCTCATTGCCGTAGCGCAGGTCCGGTTTGTCCGTGCCGAAGCGGCGGATACATTCCGCGTATGGAATGCGGACGAACTGTTCTTCAAGGTCGACATTGATCGTTCCCCTGAAGATCTCGCGCATCAGCTTTTCGACGACTGCGAAGACGGTGTCTTCATCACCGAAGCTCATTTCGATATCGATCTGGGTGAATTCCGGCTGACGGTCGGAACGCAGGTCTTCGTCACGGAAACATCTGGCGATCTGGAAATACTTTTCCATGCCGGCGATCATCAGCAGCTGCTTGTAGATCTGCGGAGACTGCGGCAATGCCCAGAATTTGCCGTTGTAGATACGGGAAGGAACCAGATAGTCACGCGCTCCTTCCGGCGTGGAACGGGCCAGGATCGGTGTTTCGACTTCAACGAAGCCTTCCTGATCGAGCACGTTGCGGGCGATCATGCATACCTTGTGTCTGAGCATCAGGATCTGCTGCAGAACCGGTCTTCTGAGATCGAGATAACGGTATTTCAGACGGTTGTCTTCACTGGTGTCAGTATCATCGGCGATCGTGATCGGCGCTGTTTCGGCCCGGTTGACGATCGTCACGTCGCTGGCCAGCACTTCGATTTCACCGGTCTTCATCTTCGGATTGGCAGCCGAACGCAGCTGCACGGTGCCGCTGACCTGCAGGATGAATTCACTGCGCACTTCCTGCACTTTGCCAGCGGTCGTTTCGTCGAAGGTGATCTGGCAGATGCCGGAACGGTCACGCAGGTCGATGAAGACCAGCGAGCCGAGGTTTCTCCGTTTTGCCACCCAGCCGATCAGGGTGACGTTTTCATTGACGTTGCTGCGGCTCAATTCGCCGCATCCGCATGTACGTTTCATTATTGTTCCCCTTCCCATTTTCTGATTGTTTCAGCCAGTTCTTTCATTGCCACACTGACCTGGCTGCGGTCCGGCAGTTTGACATTTACCGTGCCGTTTTTCACTTCATCCTCACCGATGATGACGGTGTATTTCGCACCGCTGCGGTCGGCGCTCTTGAACTGCGCCTTGAGCGAACGCGGCACCATGTTGCCTTCCGCCACGATGCCGGCCTTACGCAGATCCTGCACCGTCTTCAGCACGGTGCTTCCCACCTGACCAAGACCGATCACATAGGCGGCGCATGCCGGTTCTTCCTTGAAGGCGTGGCCTTCTTCCTTTGCCAGAGCGATCAGACGCTCCATGCCGATTGCGAAGCCGATGCCGGAAAGATCGGGACCGCCGTAATAGGATACAAAGTGGTCATAACGGCCGCCGGCGAAGACGGTCGCCTGGGCACCGGAATCGGGTCTTGTCGAGACGACTTCGAAGACGGTGTGGGTATAGTAGTCCAGGCCTCTGACCAGATGTTCGTCGATCTCATACGGAATGCCAAGCTCGTCCAGGCATTTCAGCACCTGATCGAAATAAGCGCGGGATTCCTCATTCAGATATTCGCTGAGCTTCGGGGCTGTCTTCATGCAGTCTTTGTCATGGTCGACCTTGCAGTCAAGAATGCGCAGCGGATTCTGTTCATATCTTCTCTGGCAGTCACCGCACAACTCGGAAAGATACGGTGCGAAGTGCTTTTTGAGAGCTTGGCGGTAGGCGGCTCTTGATTCGTCGTCACCCAGCGTGTTGATCAGTACCTTGACTGAGGAAATGTCCATGGACTTGACGATGTCATAGCCAAGAGCGATCGTTTCGGCGTCGAGTTCCGGTGATTTGGCACCGATGTTTTCAATGCCGAACTGGGTGAACTGACGCTGTCTGCCCTTCTGGGGACGTTCGTGACGGAACATCGCGCCAAGATACCAGAACCTGGCCGGCAGTTCCATGGAACCGTAAAGCTTGTGCTGATCAAAGGCGCGGATGACACCGGCGGTGCCTTCCGGCCGCAGCGTATAGGATTCCTGTCCCATCGCGAAAGTGTACATTTCCTTGTTGACCATATCGGAACTGTCATTTTCACGCTTGAAGACTTTCGTATCTTCAAAATACGGGGTTCTGATTTCGCGGTAGCGGTACAGTTCGGTAATGCGGCGGATCTTTTCCTCGGCATCATGCCAGGCAGCGATCTCCTCCGGCAGGATGTCGTATGTGCCCCTTGGTGTCTGATAGTTCATGTTTCCTTCCTCCTTAAAATAAAAAGCGTCCTCATCCAAGGACGCTGTGCGCGCGGTACCACCTTAGTTCATGCTTTCGCATGCCCTTTCTCCTTAACGCGGAATACGTACGTTCCTACTGAATTTCAGAACATCTTCTCAGGAGTGTCTTTCCCGTCCGCTTCTGCCAATGCTTTCACCGTACCATTGTCGCTGTATCAGTCCTGAGCGGGATCTCTCCGTCATTGAATTTTTGATAACGCAGTCATTATAGACCCATTTGCGGGTTTAAACAAGCGTCACTGCGCGGTGCGGACGACCGACTGCACCGATTCGACCTTGCGGACGTTGGCAATGACATTGTTGACATGTTCAAGATCGTGGACTCTGACGGTCATCTTGATCGTGCAGGTCAGGGTCTCGTGGTCGACAGTGGCGTTGACTGCCTCCATCGGTGCCTTGCACTGGGAGACGACGGTCACGATATCGGTCAGCAGGAAGCTGCGGTCAAAGGCCCGAACCACCAGTTCCGAATCGTAGTATCTTTCCGTGTCGCCTTCGTCCCAGTAGACGTCGATCAGACGTGACTTGACGCCCTGGATGTTGGCGCATTCGCGGCGGTGCACCTTGACACCTTCGTTCTTGGTGATATAGCCGACGATATCGTCGCCGTAGACAGGTTTGCAGCAATGCGACAGCGACATCTTCATCGTGTCGATGCCGGGGATGACCAGACCGCTCTTGGAAATGCGCTTCGGTGCCTCACGGGCGAAGATGTGGCTCAGTGCCTCGTCTTCGGAAATGCGCGATTTCTGATTGGTCAGCCGCTCGATCACCTTGGTCGTGCTGATTGATTTGACAGCGATGCCGTACATCAGATCTGTATAGTTGGAAACCCGGAATTCCTTATAGACATGCTCGAATTTCTTCTTGTCCATATAGTCTTTCGGATCAAAGCCGCGGCGCCGCAGTTCGTCACTCAGCATCCGCTCACCGTCCGTCACCCTTGCCTCATGCTTTTCGGTTTCCTTCCTGGCCAGGTAGCTGCGGATCTTGTTGCGGGCCTGGTTGGTCTTGACGAATTTCAGCCAGTCCTCACTCGGACCGGTGCCCTTCATCGTCTTGATCTGCACGACATCACCGGTATGCAGTTCAGTATTCAGCGGCACCATGGCGTCATTGACGATGGCACCGACCGTGGTATGACCGACATCGGTATGGATGCGGTAAGCGAAGTCAATCGGCGTCGCGCCGCTCGGCAGGTCGATGACCCTTCCCTTCGGGGTCATGACGTAGACGTTGGCCGAGAAGACATCCTTCTGCAGGGTCTCCATGTATTCGGAAGCTGTCTCGCTGCTCTCCTCTTCGCTGTAGACGGCGAAGTTCTTGAACCAGGACAGTTTTTCCTCGATTTCGCGCTGTTCGGCTCTCGCGTCGTATTTGCGGCCTTCCTTGTAGCGCCAGTGGGCGGCGACACCGCGTTCGGCGATGGCGTCCATCTCCTCGGTGCGGATCTGCACTTCGAAGATACGGCCCTCGTCACCGATGATCGTCGTGTGCAGGGACTGATACATGTTCGTTTTCGGAACGGCGATATAGTCCTTCAGACGGCCCGGGATCGGTTTGTATTTGGCGTGGATATAGCCGAGGATCTCATAGCAGTTCTGCTCGGTCCTGGTGACAATGCGGATGGCCAGCAGGTCAAGGATCTCATCGAAGCGCTTGTGCTTGGTGATCATCTTACGGTAGATCGAATACAGATGCTTGGAACGGCCGAAAATGCGGAATTCGATGTTGTGCTCTTCCAGCATCTCGCTGATTTCGCGGATCATCGTGTTGACCGATTCGTCACGTTCTGTCTTCTTCGCTTCAACGAGGTGAGCGATATGATAGTATTCCTCACGGTTCAGATAATAGAAACTGAGGTCTTCAAGTTCGTTTTTGATGGCGCTGATACCAAGCCGGTGGGCGATCGGCGCATAGACGTCCAGTGTTTCCGAGGCGATGCGCTTCTGTGATTTCTCCGGCTGATACTGCAGGGTGCGCATGTTATGCAGGCGGTCGACGAGCTTGATGAGAATGACACGCACGTCTTTCGCCATGGCAATGAAGATCTTGCGGTGGTTGGCCGCCTGGTATTCGGGATCGTCCTTGCCTTTGTAGGTCAGAGTGCCGATCTTGGTGACCGCTTCAACCAGCTCGGCGATCTCTTCATCAAAATCCTTCGCCAGTTCCTCACGGCTGATGCCGCAGTCTTCAATTGCGTCATGCAGGAAACCGGCCGCGATCGTCTGCGGACCGACCCGCAGTGTCGCGAGAATATAGGCAACGTTGATGAGATGAATGAAATACGGTTCACCGCTGCGCCTGAACTGGCCGGCATGGTGCTCGGCAGCGTAGTTCGCCGCCCGGCGGATCAGCTCCAGGCTGTTGGCGTCATGAATATAACTGCCTGCTTCCTTCATCACATCTTCCACTCCGGGATTTACATGATCTGACATTCATCTCACCTCCTCTCACTGTTCGTTAGAAAAAATCGAAGATTTCTCTTCGATTACTGGTCACTCATCTGCAGCAGCGACAGAACTTCGTAGTCCGCCAGTACCTTGCGGCCTTCCATACCGTTGCCGTACAGTTCGATGACGAAGGCAAATCCGGCCACGGTGCCACCCAGTTTTTCAACCAGTTCGGCAGCTGCCTTGGCAGTGCCGCCTGTGGCAAGCAGATCATCGATGATCAGAACTCTGTCACCAGGCTTGATCGCATCTTTATGGACATGGATCTCCGCTGTTCCGTATTCAAGGTCGTAGCTGACGCTGACTGTCTCACGCGGCAGTTTGCCGGGTTTTCTGGCCGGCACAAAACTGAGGCCGAGATCAAGGGCGACCGGTGCGCCGAAAATGAAACCGCGGCTTTCCGGACCGACGACGACGTTCGCATCGATTTTCTTGGCGAATTCCTCAAATTGATCAGTAGCTTCACGGAACGCTTCCGGATGCTGGAGTACAGGTGTGACGTCACGGAACAGAATTCCCTTGATCGGGAAGTCTCTTACGGATGCGATATAGTCTTCAAGATTGACTGCCATGGCTTTCATTCCTCCCTTGATTAAAGATAATCGTATTATACAACAATGCGGCTGAAATGGCGCATTTATTCCATATTTTCAATTTCAAGCTGACAGGCGATCCTACCCTTCCAGCGGTTGATCATCAGATGTCCGTACAGATATCTGATATCAGCGGGAATGGTGATATTCTTGCGCCGGTAGAGCACTGCTTCGAGCCGCCCGGCCGCGCAGGGAATTTCATATTTGATGACTTTCGGTGTCTCATAGACAGCCAAGGGATGCGAGACCGGCAGTGCGAACAGCGTACTGATTTCTTTTGAGAACGGCTGCAGCCCTTCCAGATCCATAATGGCGTCGATCGTGATATCGCTGCCGGAAAGCAGAATGGCCGGTGTCTCTTCGCTGATTTCTTCAAGACTGACTTCCTGCATCTTCTCCTTCACCCGCGCCAGGAAAGACGGCAGGTCCGCTTCATGCACACTGAG
Organism: uncultured Erysipelotrichaceae bacterium; assembly: GCA_902793635.1. Classification (GTDB taxonomy): domain Bacteria; phylum Bacillota_I; class Bacilli_A; order Erysipelotrichales; family Erysipelotrichaceae; genus Bulleidia. The sequence goes on from CADBEA010000006.1 coordinate 41,675, forward strand.
GCCGACCGCCTGTTCATGGCCGCCGAACGCGCAGAGTTCGGGAAACGGCGCCAGAAAGGCAAACAGATCGAAGCCCGGCACACTGCGGCCGCTGCCCTTGTACAGATCCTCATTACGGGTCATGACCAGCACCGGTTTATGCACCGCCGAGGAGATCCGGCCGGCGATCAGACCGCAGATGCCTTCGTGGAAATCATCCCGGCAGATCACCGGCATGGCATCATCGCCGATCATTTCTTCGGCGATTTTCGCCTGGGCGTCGGAAAGCGCCTTGCGGGCGTCATTGACCTGGCCGATCTGCAGAGCGTAGGAAGAAACGGTTTTTTCATCACGGGCCAGCAGATAACGCGGCACCGTGTTGACATTGGAAAGATCATTCATGCGGCCGACGCTGTTGAGCTTGGGAACGATCTGGAAAGCAATCGTCCGCATCGTTACCGGACTGCCCGGATACAGCAAAGCGTACAGGGAGCGCGGTTTCTTCTGGCGCAGCACGTTCATGCCTTTGAGAATGATACGTCTGGTCTCGCGCCATACCGGCATGACGTCGGCAATCGCGGCAACCGCCGCCATCGCTGTCAGTTCATCATTGTCACCGATCAGATTGCGGCTGATTTCCAGAGCCACGCCGGCCCCGGAAAGATATTCATATTCCGGTTCCATGTAGTCGGGATGGACGACGATATCGGCATCGATTTCCTCTTCGATGCGGTGATGGTCGGTAATGATCAGATCCAGATTCAGCTTCCTGGCTTCCGCCATGGCTTCGAACGCCTTGACGCCGTTGTCGACCGTCATGATCAGGGAATAGCCCTTTTCATAAGCCAGCCGGACGGTGGCGGCGGACAGGCCGTAGCCTTCCCGGAAACGGTCGGGAATATAATAGCCGTTTTCAATATGCAGCAGATCGAGGGTCCGCTTCATGATGGCGGTGCTGCAGATGCCGTCAGCATCATAGTCGCCTCCGACAAAGACCTTTTCATGATTGCGCTGAGCAGCCAGGATCCTTTTACAGGCCGCCTTCACACATGGCGCGCTGCTGGTGCGCAGATCGTCGTCACCGCTCAGCAGTTCTTCGATCTGCTCATCGCGCAGGCCGTTGGCGGCGAAAACCTTCGCGCAGAGCGGCGAAAGTCCGTACTTCTCATATTGTTCCGTATTTCTGATGTCAAGCAGTCGGTAGGTCATATGTCTTCCCTGTTTTCCTCCAGCAGCGTGATGACATCAAGCAGTGAATCGCGCTGCAGATCAAGAGCGGCTTTCATCTCGTCGTCGGGCACGATCGTATCGGGAATGAAGCAGGAACGCATTCCGGCGGCCTTGGCCGCCAGGATGCCCTGCTTGGAGTCTTCCAGAACCAGGCAGTTCGCCGGACTTACACCGAGTTCAGCGGCGCCGCGCAGAAAGATCTCAGGATCCGGCTTGGCATGGGTAACCATGTCACCGCAGACGATGACATCGTATTTCAGCGGTTTGGAACAGGTGTTGATCAGTGCTTCGACATAGGCTCTCGCACTGCTGGAACAGATGGCGACTTTGTAATTATGTTCTTCCAGATAAGTGAACAGTTCGATCAGACCCTTCCGGTTCAGGCAGTCGGTATTGATGCTGCGCCAGAAATCCAGATCAAAACGCTTGGCCCGGATCTTTGGCAGAATATCGCCGAGACCGGGAATCGATGCGATATAGCGGGCGTTGTCACGGCCGCCGGCACCGGTGATCTTCTGGAAGAAATCTTCCGGATAGGTAATGCCGTACTTCTTGCCCTCATCACGCCATATCTGCTGGGCGACGATCTCGGTATCGAACATCAGACCGTCACAGTCAAAGATAACCGCGTCAATTTTCATAAACTGATTCCTCCTTAGCAAAAGACAGCAGGCCAAAGCCCGCTGTCAAAATATTAAGCGTTGATTCCCTTGAAGGTATATTCGTCGAGTGCTTCTTTCTTCGCCTTCTTCTTTTTGCTGCCCTTGTCCTTCGGTGTGAAGTGCGTTCTGGCATAGCGCCATACCGCCGGAGCGATGAAGATGGATGAGAAGGTACCGGCGATCAGACCGACAAACATCGCGAAGATGAATGTGAAGATCGCATTCGAACCGATGGCCAGCATGACTACGACCGGCAGCATGGTTGAAATGGAGCTGTAAATGGACATCTTGATCGTCGCATCCATGGAATCGTTGGTGATGCGCTTGTAGTCTTCATCCTTGAGGCGTCCCTTGACAGTGTTCATGGTTTCACGGACACGGTCGAAGACGACGATCGAGTTGTTGATGGAGTAACCGATGATCGTCAGCAATACGGAGATCAGTTCGGTATTGACTTCCAGCCGCAGGATGCCGAAGACAGCAAGCACGATCAGGACGTCATGAACCAGCGCCACGATACAGCCGAGGGCGTAATCCCATTCATAGCGGAACGTGACATACAGCATCATTGCGATCCAGGCAACAAGTGTCAGGATGACCGCGTTTCTGACCAGGTCACGGCCGACGACCGGAGTGACGACGTTGTCGCCCGGCTCTTCGCCGTATTTCTCATTGAAGGCGCTCTTGATTTCCTTGAGCTGATCGGTCGTGAGGGATGTCTTGGTTGTCGCGTAAACGGCGTTTTCACCGCTGGACTGATATTTGAAATCACTGTAGCCGAGTTCCTGGAATGTCGCATCGACATCCTCAACCGTTACCGGCTGTTCGGAACTGACGGTGATACGGGTACCGGACGCGAAGTCGATACCGAGGTTCAGGAAGCCTTCGCCTTTTGTCATGTTGACGATACCGAAGATCAGTGCAACAGCAAGAACAGCGATGGAAACCTTCGCAAACAGCGGCGATTTCGAAGCGTAATCGAAGTGGTGTGTGCCGGTATAGAACTGGGACTCACCCTTGGAAACATCCGGGATCTGATCTTTCTTGACGGAGAATAATTCCGGTCTGCCGTCGGCAATGCCGGAAGAAACGACCAGTTTCAGCAGCCATCTGGACAGCGCGACGTTGACGACCAGCGTCATGACGACGGTGATGATCAGCATGGTGGCGAAACCCTTGACGGCGCCATTGCCCCAGATATACATGATCAGGGCGGCGATCAGAGTCGTGAACTGAGCGTCGAAGACAGCCGAGAAGGACTGCTTCTGACCTTCATCAACCGCACTGCGGACACTTCTGCCCTTGTATAATTCCTGACGGATACGTTCGTAGCTGATGATATTCGCGTCGACTGTCATACCGACACCAAGCACCAGTGCGCCGATGCCGCTCAGTGTGAAGATCGCACCCATGGCTGTATAAAGGCCGAATACGCACCAGATATAGAACACCAGCATGACAGCGGCGACAATACCCGGCAGTCTGTATTTAAAGATGATGAACAGCATGATCAGCGCGATGCCGATGGCACCGGCCAGCGCAGTCTTGCTGAGAGCGTCCTGTCCGAACTGAGCCGAAACGACGTTGGAGGAAATCTCGGTGAGTTTGACAGGCAGCGAACCGGAGTTGATCAGATTGGCCATCGTTCTGGCTTCCGCTTCGGTGAAATTGCCCTGGATAATGCAGTCATCGGAAAGTGTCTGACGGACGGTAGCGGCGGATACATACTTCGGTTCTTCACCGGCTGCCGCTTTCTGTGCTTCGGCGGCGTAAGTATCTCCCTCTTCCCAGTCGAGCCAGATGACCATCATGTTCTGGCCATTGCCGCGGGTCGAGATGTCGCTTGTGATCTCGGCGAATTTGTCATTGTCGGCAATACCGAGGAAAACGATCGGCTGTCCGTCCTGATAGGACAGAGAAGCGCCGCCTTCCTTCAGAATGCTGGCATCCGCAAGTTCGACGTCATTTATGTCACGGAATGTCAGGTTGGCTGTCGTACCGATCATCTCACGGGCTGATTCCGGATCTTCGACACCGGCCAGCTGGATACGGATGCGGTTATCGCCTTCGACGGCGATCATCGGCTCACTGACACCGAGGACATTGATACGTTTGGAAATGCTGTTGGTGACAGCTGTCATATCGACTTCGGCGCTCTCACCGTTCAGCGGTGTTGCTTCATAGAGAATTTCGAATCCGCCCTGCAGATCCAGGCCGAGATTCAGGCTGTTTTTAATGGTGTTGAATGTTGTCGCAACCAGTACCATGATGGCTGCGGCGACAGCGAGGAATATTGCCAGATTCCCCTTTTTCGCACTGTTATTCATACTTCTATCCTCCAATGATATCCGAGAAATCTTCTATCGACTGATGCGCTCCGTCGATGACCGCCCGGCTTGACATAAAGCGGACGATATCATCAGCGGGCACCGATAATATTTCATTCGCGGCATCATGCAGGGTAAGCGGTACGCTTTTCTTCCACAGGCTGCCGGCGAGATAATCCTCGAGATTTCCGTAGTTCAAGGAAGGCAGGCCGTTTCTTTTCAGCTGCTGAAGCTTGATAACCATCGTCAACTGGACCAGAGTATTGTTGATGTCATATTTCTCTGAATTCATGCCTTCCTCCTTGCAATTTATGTATTATAGCAAAAATCTTCGTATTTTTATTACAAAAGATATAAAAAAACTGCCCGCAGGCAGTAATTGTGTTTTTTCAGTGCAGACCGACCCAGAGACCCAGGGCTGCCATGACTGCTTCGGCGATCCAGAACATCCTGACGATATTCTGCTCAGCCATGCCGCGCAGGCGGAACGCGTAGTGAATCGGTGTATAGCTGAAGATGCGGCGGTGAATCGTTTTGACGGCCAGCACCTGCAGAATGACGCTCATCGTTTCAAGAACCGGCACACCGGCGATCAGGATCAGAAGCAGTTCCGTCTTGGTCACCATCGCACAGGCCGCAAGTGCACCGCCCAGGGCGAGAGCGCCGCTGTCACCCATGAACACCTTCGCCGGTTTCTTATTGTAATAAAGATAGCCGGCCAGAGCACCCATCAGAGTCACGATAAACATCTGCAGTCCGTCCCTGCCCTGCAGGAAAGCGAAGACAAGATACGGAATAAAGGCAATGAAGGAAACACCGGCGGCGAGTCCGTCCATACCGTCCGTCAGATTGACGGCATTGGATGCACCGGCAAACATGAACAGGATCAGCAGGAAGTACCACCAGCCGAGATGAATCACGTGGCCGGTGAACGGAATGATCACTTCCAGTTTCGCGTGTGAGCGGTACAGGAAGAAGAATACGACCGCCAGCAGGATCTGCAGACCCAGCTTGTGGGAAGCCTTCAGACCGTCATTGTTCTTCTTGATGGCAATCAGGTAGTCATCGATGAAGCCGATGATGCCGTAGCCGACAAAGGCGAGAATGACGATCCATATATCAAGATCACCGCGGGCCTCACGGGATGCCAGCAGCGTTACGATGACCGGAACGATAATGAAGAGGATACCGCCCATGATCGGGGTGCCGGCTTTCTTCTGATCTTCCGGCAGCGCGTATTCACTGACTGACTGCCTGAGGCTCTGCTGTTTTAAAAATTTTATAAAGGCGGGCATGACGATCAGCACCATGATCATGCTGACAAGAAAGCCCAATAAAAGTTTAACTGGCATGGAACCCTCCGCGTACTACAATAACACATTATTTTTCTACTGAAAAACAACTTCTATCTGTGTTCCTCTGGAAACGGCGGTTCCGCCTGGTATATTCTGCGATACAACTTTGCCGTCACCGCTCAGTTTGAAGCCGAATCCGGTGACTGCCCAGAGGGCGCTGACGTCCTTTCTGGTCCAGCCGGTCATGTCCGGCAGGATGAAGCCGCCGGTATCCGTCAGCAGGAAAACTTTCTGGCCGCTGGTGAGGATGCCTTCCTCCCGCGGATACTGGTCGATTACGTTGTTTCCTTCCCCGAGGACGATGATTTCCGTCTCGGTTCCGGCCAGCCGGTTCTCTGCGAAGGATACGCTGTGATTGAGAAGTGAAGGCATGCTGAAGGTCTTCACTTCGTCGACCGGTGCCAGCGGTGAATCGCCGGTGCCGGTGGAATCGTCGCTGAAGCCGTAGGTCATCGCGACTTTGCGGATAAAGGATGTTGCCGCGTCGGTATTGTAATGCGCGTCACTGTTGTAAGCCGCGTCAAATGCGAAGTAGACAAGCACCTGGGGATTGTCTGCCGGCAATGCCGCCATGACGGAATAGAGGTACTTGCTTTCCGTATAGTGACCGTTCTCGGCCATTTCCGCGGTACCTGTCTTGGCGATGATCCGGCACTCGGGGATGCGGTACCAGCGGGCCACACCGTCGTCGTCATTGACGCTGCGGTAAAGAAGGCCCTGCACCTGTCTGGCGGTTTCTTCCGTGATCGGTTCCCCTACCACTTCCGTCTTTGCTTTGTAAATGACGGTATTGTCATAGGCATCGCGGATGGAATCGACGAAATGCGGCTTGATCATCTGGCCGTTGCCGAAGATGGCACTGTAAGCCTGCATCATCTGCAGCATCGTCACGGTTGAACCCTGACCGAAGGAAAGCGCGACTTTTTCAGCCGGCCATGTGAAGTTCAATGTTCCCCATGCTTCCGGCAGGCCGTCGGTTTCGACCGGTTCAAAGAAATGGAATTTCTTCATATATTCAAGATGAATGTCCGGATTGATGACTTCGTTCTGGACAATGGCGGTTACCGTGTTCAGCGAGAAGATCAGACCGTGGTCGACGTCGATCTCGCCCCACATGCGCTCATTCGCGTTGTATACGCATCCGTAGTTGTCACCGCTGTAGGTGCGCACCGGATTGTTGTTTTCGTCGGCGGTAAAGCAGTACTGGTTGCCGTCAGCGGTCATCGAAGGATCGTAATTGCCTTCATTGATGGCGGCAGCGTAGGTAAAGGATTTCAATGTCGAACCCGGCTCGTAGGCCAGCTGGGCGCCGATATTGTTGTATTCGGTAATGTTTTCAAGCGTGTTCGGATCAAAGGTCGGTGACTGGCCCCAGGCAATGATATTGCCGGTGGCGATTTCCATCGCCCCGCCCCAGACACGGGTCGAACCGAACTGGTCGGCAGCGGCGCTCATCGCCTCTTCCAGACTCGTCTGAATGCCGGCATCGAGGGTCAGCGTGACATTGTTGCCGTTGGTGGCTGAAACGATCGTTTCCTTCATGCCCGGCAGTACATAGCCGTTTTTATCTACCTGATAGGTACGGGTGCCGTCCTTGCCGGCCAGATAGTTATCAAGATAGAGTTCCAGTCCCATCTGTCCGACGGTGCTGCCGTTTTCGTCCGTCTGGGCATAACCGATCAGGTTGCTGGCGAAGACGGAATTCGGATACATGCGCTGAATCGAATCGGTAAAGCCGATACCCGGCAGGTTGTAGCTTTCAATTTCATCCTTAATAGATTTGGAAAGACGGCGGCCGTTGTTGCCGAGTTCGGTCTGGAAGCGGCCGTCCACTTCATACAGTTTCAGATAATCAAGAACTTCCTCATATTCCATATGAAGCAGCGGTGCGAGGATCTTCGCGGTCTTTTCCTTGTCCTTTACATAGGCGATCTCACCTTCCAGGGCGACCCGGTTGGGATCGAGAATGCAGTAGATGTTGTAAGTCTTGCTGTCCTGGGCAATGACGTTGCCGCCGCGGTCATAAATGGTGCCGCGCATCGCCTTCATGACTTCCGTTACCGTATTGGAATTGTCAACGTAAGGCGTCAGGTCGGAACCGGAACGCATATGACGGCGTCCTATAGAAACGACAAAAACATCGGAGGCAAGTAATACGAATGCCGCCAATGTTACGAAAGCGATCTCTCTTAATGAATGGTTACGCTTTCTGCGTACCATGGTTATTCTCCGTCTTCAGAACTGTCGCTGGTGATGGTGATAATTGCGTCCTGATTTCTGCTCATGCCGTTGTTGGCTGCGATGTCATCGACACGCTCAGCCGAGGCAAGCTGGGAGATTTCCACTTCAATGGCATCGTTCTGAGTCTCGAGAACGGCGATCTGTGATGTGATCTCCTGTTTTCTGGCACTCAGTTCATTGTTGTATGAGCGCAGGAACAATGAGCTGGCAAGGTACAGTAAAGCTGAAAATAAAAACAGTGTTACGGAAAATGTCAGAATTCTTAAAGATTTCTTGCCCTTTTTACGCTTAACGATCTTTGCCATATCTACGTCCCTTATACTCTTTCTATTACCCGCAGCTTCGCGCTGTGGGACCGGTTGTTCTCTGCAAGTTCTTCCGCCTGAGCTGCCACCGGTTTTTTTGTTACCAGATGGAAGGAGGCCTGCTCCATTTGTTCAGCTTTGATCGGCAGTCGCGGCTCAACAAACGGAGCAGTGGAATAACTTTTAAACATATTCTTGACGATCCTGTCCTCCAGTGAATGGAACGTAATAACGGCACATCTGCCGCCCGGTGCGAGCAGATGCAAGGCATCGTCAAGACCCTTCTCAAGGGCTCCGAGTTCATCGTTTACTTCGATGCGCAGAGCCTGAAATGTCTGTTTTGCTGGGTGACCTTTCTTGCGGAGTTCCTTTTCCGGCATGGCGGAACGGATGACGTCCACCAACTGAAAGGTCGTTTCGATCGGAGCAGCTTCCCTCTCTCTGACTATGGCCCTAGCGATGCTTGCCGCATAACGCTCTTCGCCATAGTCTTTGAGGATGCGGATCAGATCCGCCAGGTCATAGCTGTTCACGATCTGGTATGCGTCCTTTTCCTGCTGAAGATCCATGCGCATGTCCAGCCTGGCGTCGAAACGGTAGCTGAAGCCGCGGGAAGGATCATCAAACTGCGGAGAACTGACACCAAGATCCAGCATGATTCCATCGACCCTTTCGATCCCGCGTTTATGAAGTTCCTCCTTCATAGACCGAAAGTCGTTATGGATCATGGTGATCCTGTCCAGGCAGTCCGCCAGGTTTACAGCGGATTCCTTTAATGCCTGCTCATCCTTATCGAATGCATACAGGTGTCCTGTTGTAAGCTTCGAGATCAGAGCACCGGCATGACCGCCCCTTCCGAGGGTTCCGTCAACGTAGGTTCCTTGCGGCCTGACGTTAAGCAGATCGATCGTTTCATGGAGCAGAACGCTGGTATGCTGCATTACTGCAGAAACTCCGTCAGTGATTCAGCCACGGTCTCGAATGATTCGGATGCTTCCTCATCATAGGTATCCCATGTTTCTTCCGGCCAGATCTCGACATGGTCGGCGACACCGACGATCACACAGCTCTTTTTGATATTTGCTGTGGCAATCAGAAACTGCGGGAGCTGTATACGTCCCTGGTTATCCAAAGAACATTCGACAGCTTTTGATGTCAGACTTCTCAGATATTGACGGGCTTCACGCTTCGTAGCCGGAATTCTTTCCAGCCTGCCGATCATCTCGGTCCATTTGTCAGCGGTGAAGATCGAAAGGCATCCATCAAGGCCTTTCGTTACGACGAATTCTTCGCCTAACCCATCGCGGAACCTGGCAGGAACGATGATTCTGTTTTTGGCATCCAGATTATGTCTGTACTGACCGATAAACATTGTCATCTATCCTCCACTTCTCCCCACTTTCTACCACAATTCTACTACTTCACAGTGATTTTACAAGAAAAAACGTCAAAAAAGACAAAAAAAGAAGACTTTTTCAGTCTTCCGTTTTTTACCGCTTGTTAAAATCGTCTTATTCAGCTTTTGCTTTGACCGGACCAACGTTGCCGCAGTTCGGGCAGGCATGATGAGGACGCTTCATTTCACCGCATACCGGGCACTTTACCAGTGTCGGAGCAGTCAGCTTGTAATGCGTTCTTCTCTTATCTCTTCTTGTGCTGGAATTTCTTCTCTGCTGTACAGCCATGTATCTGCCACCTCCTGTTATTCATTTTCATTGAATTGCTTCAGTTTCGCCAGACGCGGATCTAAGCGGTCTTTCCGGCTTTCCTGATACTCGGCTTCGCTGTATACCTTCCAGCCGTCGCCTTCGGGATACTCATCTTCAGCCGCAACCGTCACCTGTAACGGTACTTCCAGCAGAATGTCATCAATGACTGCAGGAAGTAAATCGATGACTTCGTCCGTAACGATACGAACGCCGTCCTCATCGCTGTTGATAAAGGAATAGACTTCCTGGCTTTCCGTGTCGAACGGAACTTCGATCTCTTCACCGGTAATCGAATCCGGACAGATCATGATTCCTTCCACGTGCAGATCGCACCAGAAGACATTGCCGTCCGCATCCAGGCTTCCGGATCCGTCCGCATGTACGTCAGTGACACCGAGAATACCGCTGTTTCCCGCAAATACGGAATCGTCCAGAACGATGTCCTCGTCAAATGTTACACTCTGCGCACCATGCAGAAGTTCAGATCTCGTCCACTTCAAGAAAGCCACCTCGCTCGTTAACGCTTATAAATTATAGCAAACCGTTTTTCAAAGTCAACGAAATACCGCATTCTGACGGGGATTTTGGCAACGAAAAAGCTGAATGATCCGCTGGGCGGACCCCTTCAGCTTTGCTGTTGTACTGAATACGATCAGCCGTAAACCTTTACGACCTTCTCAAGGATCCAGTCAGCTACATCCGATGCCACTGCATCGCCTGCCTTCTCCTGCAGCATCTCATGGCGCATGCCCGGATATACCTTGCAGGTAATGCTGCGGTAGCCGGCTTTATCAAGACGGCTGATGCTGTCTTCAAGACCCTTCTGACCGCCGGTGCAGGGGTCGTCTTCGCCGGCGATGAAGCGAATCGGCAGATACGGGTTGCTACAGTGGTACTGTTTGACGTCAGCCATCATTTCCATGCCGTCGAACAGGTCATAATAGCCCTGGGCGGTGAACGGGAAGCCACAGTCTTCATCGGCGATATATCTGTCGACGTTTTCCTCGTTGTAGCTCAGCCAGTCAAGCTTGGTGCGCGGCTCCTTGATGGAACTGTTGAAAGATCCGGTTGCCAGAGAGTCGAGCAGTGTCGAATGGCTGCGGCCGCCGCGCCTGCTGACCCGCTGTTTGGCGATCACACGGCCCAGTTTGGCGCCTGGATTATAATTCGGTGCACCGCTGAGGATCAGGCCCTGGATCATCGCGTCATGAAGCTGGATGAACGTTCTTGCCAGCATCGCACCCATCGAATGGCCGAAGCAGACGACCGGTACGTTCGGGAATTCCTTTTTGGCCATCAGGCAGACTTCCGTCAGAGTCGCTGACAGGATCCGCCAGCCGTTCTTTTCACCGAACCAGCCGCGGTCTTCTTTGGATGATGTCTCGCCGTGTCCCGGCAGATCATAGGTAATGACGGCAATGCCGCGGGAAGCCATATATTCCGCAAACTTTTCATAACGCCGCTGATGTTCCTGCATGCCGTGTACGACAAACATCACGGCCTTCACTTCCGTTGTCGGACGGTAAATACGTGTAGCCAGTGTTTCACTCATTTTATTTTTTCACTCCTGTTATTCCGTATTTCATTGTATCATTACACCGGAAAGGACGGCACAGAAAATGAAAACTTGCGGAATTATCGCTGAATACAACCCCTTCCATAACGGTCATATGTATCAGATACGGAAGACACGGGAAATCACCGGCTGTGACCTGATCATCGCCGTCATGTCGGGAAACTTCGTCCAGCGCGGCGAACCGGCTCTGATTGACAAATGGACACGGGCATCGGCCGCGGCTGCCAACGGTGCTGACGTCGTGATCGAGCTTCCTTATATTTATGCCACCCAGAGCGCCTCGCGCTTTGCGGAAGCGGGTGTGAAGCTTCTGCAGATGGCCGGCGTCGATTATATTTCCTTCGGCAGTGAATGCGGCAATCTGGAGAACCTTCAGGATATCGCCGATACACCGGTCAATCCCGATCATCTGCATGTCTCCATGGACACCGGCATGTCTTTTCCGAAAGCTTATAGCCTTCTGACTTCCCAGATGCAGCCGAATGACATTCTGGCGGTATCTTATCTGAAAGCACTGAAGAATACCGGCATACAGCCGATCGTCATTCCCCGCACATCCAATTACCAGAGCACGGAACTGAGTGAGAACGCCAGCGCCCTGGCCATCCGCACCGCCATCCGGGAAAAGCGTGACGTGAGTGAAGCGACAATCATGGCAAAGACCCTTCAGGAAGCGGAAACCGCGGCGATGGAACAGCTCTATCCGTATCTGCGCACCCTGCTGCTGACGACACCGAAAGAACGGCTGGCGGAATTCTTCCTCTTTTCCGAAGGAATTGAAAACCACCTGAAGAAAAACGCGGCTGAAGCGGACAGCTGGAACAGTTTCCTGCATGCCTGCACGACCTACCGTTATACGGCCGGCCGGATCCGCCGCTGCTGTCTGCAGGCCGCCTGCCAGATCACTTCGTACGAGGTGAGCCGGCTGCCGGAACTGGATACCCTGCGTATCCTCGCCTTCAATGAAAAAGGCCGCCTCTGGCTCCATGACATGCGCAAAACGGATGTCCGAATCGTCAGCAAATTCTCGGATATCCCCTATCCGTGGCGGCAGCTGGAATACCGTACCAGTCTTCTGTACGCTTCGCTTTTTTCCGAATCAGAACGAAGACGCGTCATGGAAGCGGAAATCAAAGGCGCACGCTACATCAAAAGTGAGGAAACACTATGAACAAAAGCAAACATATCAGAGAACTGGCACTGACCGGCTTCTTCATCGCCCTGCAGGTCGTCATGACGATGACCCAGATCGGTTATATCCCGATCGGTCCGATCAATGTCACAACCATGCATATTCCGGTCATCCTGGCCGGCATCTTTCTCGGTGTGAAATACGGCGGCATCGTCGGTTTCGTATTCGGACTGACATCCATGCTGAGAGCGACATTCGTGCCCGGTGTCACATCGTTTATCTTCTCGCCGTTCATCACCGTCGGCGGTATCTCCGGCAACTTCTGGAGCCTTGTCATCTGCTTTGTACCGCGTATCCTGCTCGGCGTCATCAGCGGTTATCTCTTCCGCCTGCTGCGCCGCAGCGGCGTCCATGACCTGCTTTCCTGCAGTATCAGCGCCGCCGTCAGCACGATTACCCATACCCTGCTGGTCATGGGCATGATCTGGCTGTTCTTCGCACCAGCCTACGCACAGGCGCTGAATATCGCACCGGAAGGCATCGGGGCCGTGATTCTCGGCGTCATCACTTCCAACGGACTGTTTGAGACGATTGCCGCAGCCATCATTGTTCCGGCTCTGGATAAGGCTCTGTGGCCGACCATCCGCCGCATGCGTCTTGGTGTATAAAAACAGAAATAAAAAAGAACAGCGGACATTGATCTCCCCAACAGGATGATCAGCGTCTGCTGTTTTTCATTTTCTACAATAACGGCCTTGTATATTTTCTGTAGCAGTCGGGACAAAGCCGGCGGCCGTTTTCCAGGTGGATGTAGTTTTCTGCCGTCTTCTCATGGCACTGATCACAAACCACCGACTGAAAGATCCTTGCTTCGTCCGGCAGCGTGATCTTTGTCTCCATTACGTCAAAGAGTTCGTGATAGTCAGTATACCGGTAATAATTCAGAGACTCTTCCCGGCTGCTGCTCTGATGCGGCCGCAGCAACAGACGGAACGATTTTCCGTTTTTCCGGCTGTAGAAAGAGAAAGCCTGTTTGCCGGTCATATGGAAAATCAGATTTCCTTTGCCGGCGGTACAGCTGAGTATGACCTGAACAGCGTCTACACCGCAGGCATCGTTTTCACTGACACATACGATTTCTTCATCGGCGGCCTTGTCCTCCTGCAGCAGTTCTTTCGCATACAGAGCGGCTTTGAAGCCGATTGCCAGACCACCGCATTCATGACCATGAAATGCTTTGCACGCTTCCCATAATTCATTTTCTGTTTTCATTATGTTTCCCCTTGTCGCTGGCATCAGTTTAGCGGAAAACAAAACGTTCCTGAAGCCCCCGGGAGGGTCAGGAACGCATCCGGTTTTCGTCCGCCCAGAGAATGCGGCAGTCGTAATACTGTTCTTCAAAACCGATCAGGGAAATGATCGCTTCGTGGGAATAAACCGCCGCGGCCGGCGTGACGATCCACCTTGAGACCTCATCATCCTTCCGGTATACGATACCGGTCACGATGCCGGTAAACTCTTCGACCGGCTCGGTCGGTCCGATGATGTAGGCATCCTGGAACATGCCTTCCTGCACGGCCAGTTCTCTGATGTATCCGTAGTTGACCGGGTAGAGAACGTCGGGCAGATGCGGATGGAAGCTGCCATAGGGACGGTCGGTGATCACTGTCACCGTGCGGCCCAGCCATTCTTTCTGCAGCAGATATTCCATCGGCACAAACCGCAGTCCTTCACTTTCGCTCGCCTCGCCGCACACTTCAAAACCATAGGCTTCATAAAATGCCCTGGCGGAAAGCGCCGCGTTCAGACGGATGCGCGGCAGATGCATCTTTCTGCCCCGCTCCATGATCTCATCCAGCAGTGAAACGGCGTGCTTCTCATGCCTGGCATCTTCTGCCGTGGCGAGAAAAACGATCCTGAGGCTTTCCGGCTCATAAATCAGAACCCCCCTCAGCCTGTCTTCAAAGACACCCAGCATATCGAAGTCTTCAGTGTATTCCTGCAGGAAGGACAGGATCTTCTTCGCCCCTTCTTCACTCCAGCTGCCGTTTTCTTCAAAAAGGACTTTACCGGCAAGAATGAGCGCATCGCTGCGCTCATCTTTTGTCAGATTACGGATTTCCATTACAGCTCCAGTTCTCTGTCATACAGAGCAACTGCTTCGCCGATCACTTTCTTCATCAGTTCATCATTGACAAAGGCGGCTTCGACCGGCACGTCCTTGGCAAGCGGCAGAGCTGTTTCCAGAATGCCGTCAAGCAATGCCTGATCGTTCCTGTCAGCTTCCACTGCCAGGAAGAAGGAGACGGCGCCGGCCATCAGCTTCTGCTTGAGCCAGACACGGCTGATTTCCTTCACGCCGGCACAGTGATCATATACAGCGTTGACCATGCGGGTCGGATAAATGGCCGGTTCACTGAATGTCGCATTGGCGGCAGCCAGGTTCTGGATCGGCGCCGCTGTCTGCTGAACCGGCTTGATGCGGCCGGAGAGAATACCGAGCAGCTGTTTGGGAATGACGATATTGTCAGTACCCGGATTGATCACGATGCCTTCGGCATTGTTGTTCGCATCTTTCAGCATGTTGTCATAGTCAATGACGGTGCGGATAATATTCTGTACTTTCGGATCGTTGTCACCGGACACCTTGAACTTGCTGGCTTCCTCGAGATCGGTAAAGGCCGGGAAGAAGGTCTTGCCGTCATTGGTGTTGATCAGATAAAAACGGATCTGATTTGGTTTGATATTGGCAATTCTTCCGTCCGGACCCGGCTTGAGCTCAACATCAAAGCCGACCGGTGCGAGCAGTCTCGCCTTTTTCAGGCCGTTCTGCAGCGCCAGCTGTTTTTCCGGTGAATTGCCGCTCTTCAGCGCTTCAATGGCAGATTTGAGGACCGGGTTGGAAACCGGGGCCGTCTTCACCTGCTGAGACGCTGGATTCTGCACTTTCTTTTTCTTTTTTCCTTTTGCCATGTTCACCTCTTCATCTGCATCATTATATAGTTTCCGCTCCGTTTGCACAAATAAAACTCTGCTATATAATGATGGTCAGGAGATTCTGCCATATGAAAAAGATCGTATTCAATGCGCCGGTCGTGCTGTCCTTCGCGATTCTCAGTGCTCTCGCACTGCTGCTGAATTACGTCACCGCCGGCTGGGCGAACACATATCTGTTCTCAGTTTATAAAGGATCCTTTACCGATCCGCTGTTCTATGTAAGACTGCTGTGCCATGTCCTCGGCCATGCCAGCATCAGCCACTATGCCAACAACATGATGCTGTTTCTGCTGGTGGGACCGCTGCTGGAAGAAAAATACGGCAGTAAGCAGCTACTCTCGATCATCGTGGCGGTGGCGCTGATCACCGGCCTCTTCCATGTCTTCATCGCCGGCAATACCGCCCTGCTCGGTGCCTCGGGTGTCGTCTTTGCCTTCATCCTGCTGTCCTCGGTGACCGGCAGCGGCAGAGGCATTCCGCTGACCATGATCATCGTGGCTCTGATCTATATATCCCAGCAGGTCTACGAAGGCGTCACAAGCCTTGACAGCATTTCCCAGCTGACACACATCATCGGCGGCACGATCGGTGCCGTCTACGGCATGATGATCCGCGGCAAGGGACGCTGATATACAGAAAAACGGAAGTGTCTGCGGCGTATTCTTCGCCGCTTTTCATATCCCTTAACAATCACGGAAAACAGAAGTAAAATAATCCATGAACAATTTACAGTTTCTTCACTGATTGTTCACATTCACATTCTAAAATCACATTGTAAATCAAAGGAGGCTATGACATGTCTGAGTTTAATGAAAACAATTCTTACAACACTCAGTATGGAACACCGAATAGAGAAAACAGATCCCGTCCCATGCTGATGGTGCTGATCTGCGCCGTCACTTCACTGCTGGCAGGCGCACTGGGAGGCTGGCTTGCCGTCACAAGGCTCGGCAGTTCTTCCCCGGTCATTGTACAGTCCCAGGAAACCGGCACATCACCGGCAACCACCGTGCAGTCGCAGCAGACGAACAAGACCATATCAGAGGTTGCCGAAGCAATCTCCCCTTCCGTTGTTGAAATCTTCACGGAAGTCACGATGAACAGCTACGGCTTCTTCGGCGGAACCTATACGTCGCAGGCAGCCGGTTCCGGCGTCATTATCAGTGCCGACGGCTATATCATCACCAACAACCATGTTCTTGAAAGTGCCGATTCAATTACCGTCAAGACATATGACGGAACCGAATACGAAGCATCCGTCATCGGCACCGACAGCAAATCCGATATCGGTGTCATCAAGATCGAAGCCGATAATCTGACCCCGGCCGTCATCGGTGATTCCTCACTGATCAAGGCCGGCGATACAGCCATCGTTGTCGGCAACCCGCTCGGTACGCTGGGCGGATCCATTACCCATGGCATCATCTCATCGGCAAGCCGTGAAATGATCATTTCCAACGAATCAATGGAACTGATCCAGACCGATGCGACCATCAACTCCGGCAACTCCGGCGGCGGTCTGTTTGACGGCAACGGCAATCTGATCGGCATTGTCAATGCCAAGGACTCCGGCACAACCAGTTCCGGTGCCCTGATCGAAGGCATCGGCTTTGCCATCCCGATCAACTCTGCCATGGATGTCGCAACCGAACTGATGACTTACGGCAAGGTCACCAACCGGCCGATGCTCGGTGTCTATATCCAGACCCTGCAGCAGGATACGCAGAAATACAAGGCCGGTGTCTATATCCAGGACGTCATGACCGGCGGCGGGGCCGAACAGGCAGGCCTGAAGCCTCTTGACCGCATCGTCTCTGTCGACGGTGAAAACATCTCAAGCTATTCCGACCTCTCCATTGTTCTGCGCAACAAGAAAGTCGGTGACAGCGTCAAGGTCACCGTTGAACGTGACGGCGAAGAGATGAGCTTCGATGTCACCCTGACCGGAAGTATCGAAGAAACGGAAAAAGGCTGATCATTGATCATTCAGACACAGTCTGCGGGCTGTGTCTTTTTTTTTTCGGAATCATTGAAAAAGCCTGCAGTTCTGCAGACTTATGAAGTTAAAACAATTATGACAGCTACCATTCCTGCAGCTGTTCAGGCCGGTTTTTCTCATTCAGGACAAAGAGGGCTTTTACATCCGCACTATAATAATCATCGCCGCTTTCATGAACCAGCCGTGAAGGGAATACAAATACAGATTCCGTTTCAGTCAGTGCATTCAGATTCCTGTATATTTCCGTCATGGCCAGATCATTCATTGCCCTTTGCTGTGCATCATCCAGCTTTTTCAGTCCGTTTGCTGCAAAGCTGATGGAAAACAGCGGTCTGTAGGCGCCGCTGTACGGGTACAGACTGATGGAAGAATCTGTTGTACGGCATTCAAGCCGATCCCATGTCCTGGAAGGATTCTTCTGTTTTGCATTGCGGACTTCTTCAGCTGCCTTTTCGGCAATTGCTACGGCAAATTCATTGGCCGGAGCTGATCCGGAGATTGCCGCAAATGCTTCATTGTCAGCGGCAGAGATACTGAGGTCATCCGCAGATTCCCGGCATGCTGCACTGACATATGCAGGAATCCTGTCCAGGGCAGCGGTGAAATGAAACGTATGGTTATAGATGTCTTCCCGGTCAAATCCTCTTCTTACGTGCCGCCAGTCAGTATCGTATTCATGTTTCTTCTTTTCCTGAAACAGTATCCCGGCCTCTTTCAGAGCAGTGCGGGTCCGCATGTTCCTCTCTTCATATTTCCGAAGAATGGCATCCCGGTCTTCGCAGTCAGTATAGATCAGCAGTTTTTTCTTCTGGCCGATCTTTACCGTATATTCCAGCAGTTCTTCCACTTCACTCAGTTCATTTTTGGCATATTCTTCCCATGTCATTTCAATGGACCGGCCGCCGAGACAATCTACTCTCTGCATTTTGAACTACCTCCTCTTCTGTTCAGGCGGGAATGACGCTGATGATGTATTCCATATCTGCTTCCTGTCTGTCAGGAAGCTTTTCGGTTCTGTATTCCTGTCCCTTCTCATCCAGGACGGCACAGAAATGACACAGGGCAATGCCCATGTCCGTCTTCTGCATGTCCGGGCTTCCGGAGGCCTTTAATGACCGTTTCAGGAAGAAATGGAAACCGGCATCGTCATGAATGATACGCCATGGCTGATGATTGACTGCCGAAGGTGCCAGCCGCACTGCCTCCACGGCATCGCAGTATGTTTCATGATCGAGGGCTATATTCCTGACGGAACGCTCGCTGTAGATCTCTTCCGTTTTCAGGCGTTCATCGGCCTTGATGCCTTTGCGCATCAGACTTTCGCGCAGACTCATTTTGTCAGCCGGAAAGCCGACGGGAGTGACGGCGATCATCACTTCGTCAACCTTGATGCCGGCAGCCTTTTCAAAGGCGTCACGGTCCATGGTGCCGCCGATCCATACCGTTCCGACGCCGATGCCCGTAAGATACAGGATCAGATCCTCACCGGCATATCCGGCCGCAAGGTCGGCATTCTCTCCCTTTTTCGCACAGATTGCAAGATACTGTGATGCGCCTCTGATGACCGGTGAAGAAAGATGCGAGGCACCTGCATTCAGAAGCCGGAAAGATACCCTGCCTCCGAACGGCTCGTGAATGGAAGCCACGCGGCTGCGGATGCTGTCCAGCATTTCTTTGCCCAGCGGTTCGTTTTTGTATGTTCTGACACTTCTTCTTTCCTGTGCCAGCTGCAGAACGGTTTTCTTTTCTGTCATGATCTCTCCTTATCCGATCTCCCGGCGGTAACAGAGCAGCTTTCCGTCTGTTCCGCTGAGGACAAATCCGCTGTGTTCCGCCAGTCTGACAGTTGCCTGCTGACAGCGGTCGCATTCGATGATCAGCTTCCTGATTCCCTTTTCTGCCGCAAAGGATACTGCGGCCTGTGTCAGTTCCGACGCATATCCCCGGTGCCAGACATCCTTTTTCAGGATCCATCCCAGTTCATATCCGTTTTCGTCCCAGGGATGGAAGATCAGATGGCCGGCAAGGTTTCCGCTTTCCTTTTCCTGTATGGCATAGATGCGCGGCTGTCTGAGAAAGGCATTGGTATTCAGAAATTCCTCGATCTGATTATGGTCAAACGGTTCTTCGATCCAGCGCATGACCTCCGGATCGGACAGCCATGATTCACACGCTGCCGTATCGAAGCTGCAGAAGTGCCGCACTGTCAGACGATCTGTATCAAACAGTGTCTTCACTTCAGAAGTTCCTCGGGAACGGCATATGCCATGGCCTTGTATCCTTCTTCCGAAGGATGCAGATGGTCGCCGCTGTCATATTCGCTGCGGAAAGCGGCAGGATGTTCCGGATCCCTGACGGCCAGGTCGAAATCGACGCATCCGTCAAGAAGCTCGGTGGTTCTGAGCCAGTCATTGAACTCGTTCTTGAGATCTTCACGGAACGGTTCATAGGTGCGCCAGCCGTAAATCGGAATCAGGGTGCCACCCCAGACCGACATGCCTCTGTCTCTTGCGACCTTAATATAGTAATCGGAAAAGCCCCTGCTTATATCTTCAGCTGTGGGCAGATCACTCCAGGGGCGGAAGATGTTCACATCGGTTCCGACCGGATGAATGATGTCATTGATGCCGTGCTGGATCAGCACCGTATCGGCGCCGGCCGTATTGATTTCCAGAGGGAAGCGGGTTTCGCCCTTGATGCCGTAGGCCTTGTAGGTGATGCAGCTGTATTCCCTCAGAATCCTGGTGCCGCTGACAGCCCGGCGGATGATCGAAACATCATGCCAGCCGTTCTCCCGGCATCTTTTTGTCAGCCAGTCCGGCCAGGACTGGGCGGTAATGGAATCGCCGTAGCAGATCAGGGCATGATTCTTTTCTTCGGTCAGGATATCGACGGTATTGAGGAAATAAAACCAGTTGGTATGACGGGACAGATCATCATCAAAGTCTTCTTCGTACATCGCGTTTCCGTAGGCATAATAGCCGCGTGAGAGCGGTCCGGTGATCAGAACTCCCGAATTCATGTCGGTATAGTCTTCCAGATACAGGGAGACACTGATCCAGCTGCCGGCAGCGATATCGGCATGAATGACATCGCTTTCGATTTCCTCGCCCGGCTGAATCGTGATCGTTCTGTTTCCGTCCTTTGTGATATCAATGATGCTGCCGGTATCGACCGAGCGTCTTCCCCCGCCCCTGGCAAAGCAGGCCCGGAAGGAAACCGGATCGTTTCCGGTCAGATTGGAGAAACGGAAACGGAGGGCATTTCCGTCAAAGCACATGAACAGCGGATAGCGGAAGGTTACATCCTTCGTATAGCGCAGTTCGGTCTGTTCGCGGATCGATGTGGCATTGCCCCAGCAGGCAACCCATTTTGTATACTTACTTTCCATATTGTTTTCCTCAGCAGCATCCATTGTAACATCAGACACGGACAATGCGGTGATAATGCCGTAAAAAAAGCGGCTTCAGAGAGCCGCTCAGTCATGCATATAACAGCCAGACCAGAATACTTCCGCTCAGCACGGCTGTCAGTGTAAACGGAATGCCGATGCGCAGGAAATCCTTTGTCGACACCGTGTGGCCTTCCTTCTGCAGAATGCCGATGGCCGTGATGTTGGCACTGGCGCCGACCGGCGTGATATTGCCGCCGAGTGTGGCACCGATCAGCAGACCGAAATAGAACAGATACGGTTCCATGCCCATGGCAGCCGAGATGCCCTTGACGACCGGCAGCATTGTCGCAACATAGGGAATGTTGTCGACAAATGCCGAGACAGCCACCGATACAGTGACGATCAGCACATACATCAGCAGCCGGGAACCGCCGCCGATCCTGACAAACAGTCCGGCAACGGCGTCAATGACACCGGCTTCGGTGATGCCGCCGATGACAATGAACAGGCCGGTCAGAAGCAGAAGCGTTTCATAGTCCACCGACTTCAGAACCCGCATGAGCGGATCGGTGCTTTTTTCACGGATCATGGCCGCTGCCGTTCCCAGAACCGCAAATGCCATGCAGATCATGCCGTTGGTCAGTTCCGGCTTGTTTTCAAACTGGGAAGCGGCGATCAGCGAAAGAATGACGCCGGCAAGCAGTGCCGTCGGAATATAATCCTTCACTTCCGTTTTCTGATCAGACTGTATCTTTCCGGTTTCCTTTCGGAACAGATACAGCAGCACCGGCACGGTCAGAAGTGCTCCGGCTTCCACCACGAAGAACAGTCCGGGACGGCCGTGAAACCAGAAGAAGTCATTGAAGCTCATATTGGCATAGGAGCCGAGCAGGATGCTGGTGGTATCCCCTACCAGTGTGGCAGCACCCTGCAGATTGGACGAAACGGCAATAGAAATCAGAACCGGTACGGGATCGGTTCTGATCTGTTTTGAAACAGCAAGTCCGAGCGGTGCCACCATCAGAACGGTGGCAACATTGTCGACAAAAGCGGAGATGAGACCGGCAAACAGGCTCAGTGCCACAACTGCCCATCTTACATCCGGGACCAGCTTCATCAGCTTTTCAGCCATCAGTGCCGGCATTTTTGATTCAATGAACAGTTCAACCACTGCCATTGTGCCGGCAATCATCAGGATGACATTCCAGTTCACCGTTTCCGCCACCTTGCCGATCGGCAGGATTCCGAGAACGACGAACAGCAATGCAGCGGACAATGCAATCTTCCAGCGGTGCTGCGGCAGTGTCAGCAGCAGCACATACATGACTGCAAAGAGGATGAGTGCAGTTGTCATAGATCAGGCAATCACCTCATCATCCGAGAGATCACTGGTCTTGCCGGTAACGGCGCCCTTGCCGACGTTGCAGCAATGGTCACCCATACGTTCGAGTGTACCGAGGATGTCACTGAAGACGGATTCGGCAATCTGGGAATCGCATTCGCCGTTCTTCATGCGTTCAAAGTGGGAATGACGGAACTGGATTTCCATCCTGTCGAGTTCTGTTTCCATATCCTGCAGGCGCTTGTACTGGCCTTCATCACGGGTCATGAATACTTCCGCTGCCAGGTCAAACATGTCGACAAGCAGTGTGAACATGGCGTTGATATCCTTTTCTGCCTGTTCGGAGAATTTCTCCTTCCGTTCAAAGACCATCAGGAAGAATTCGCCGAGGTTGATATCCAGGTCACCGACACGCTCGAAGTTCTTGACGGCATCGAGCTGATAGCGGACATCGTCGGTATCGTCGCGGGTCAGGTTCGGCTTCTTGGAAAGACGGATCAGATAATCGGTGATCTTCTGATCGAAGCGGTTGGCAATGGCTTCCGTCTTGTCCAGTTCTTCTTTGGCCTCGGCATTGCCCTTGGCATTGAAGAAGTCCTGGGTATTCACAAGATTCATGCGGACAACGTCAACCAGCTTGAGAATTGCCTGACGGGAAGCCTCAACGGCAGCCGAAGGCAGGACATTGGCGATCTCGCCGTCCATTTCTTCGATATCGACTTCGGCATTGCTCGGTTCCTCGCCGGGAATGATCTTTCTGGCCAGACCGACAAGCTGCTTCGTAAACGGCACGAAGCACAGTGTCGTGACGGTCTTGAAGATGATATTGGCAACGGCGATCTGCATCATCGGATTGAGGCCGCCGAAGACATTCTGGATGAAAGCCGCAAACGGTCCCAGCAGCAGCATGCCGAAGATCGTGGAAATGACATTCAGCGTGGTGTGCAGGCAGGCTGTTCTCTTGCCGGCTGTCGTACCGCCGATGGCGGCCAGAATACCGGTCATTGTCGTACCGATATTGGCACCGAACATGAACGGCAGCGAAGCCGAGAATGTGATGGCTCCTGCCTGATACAGCTTCTGGGCAACACCGATGGTAGCGGCAGATGACTGTACCAGAGCCGTCAGACCGACACCTGCCAGCATTGCCAGAATCGGATTTTTGCTCATGCTGAGAGCGAACGCTTCAAACTGCGGAAGTTCCTTCAGGGCAGCCAGGGCATCGCCCATGCTGGACATGCCAAAGAAGATCAGACCGAAGCCGAGAATGACTTCGCCCATATAGATCGTCTTCTGCTTTTTGAAGAAACAGATCAGCAGTGTTCCTGCAAAGATGATAAACATCGCATATTTTTCAATATTGATGGAAATCAGGAACGAGGTGACGGTCGTACCGATGGTGGCACCCATGATGATGCCTGCCGCCTGTTCCAGTGTCATCAGTCCGGCACGGACCAGACCGATGGTAATTGCCGATGTGGCTGAGGACGACTGCATGATGATGGTAATGACAATACCGATCAGAAGCGCCGAAAGCGGATTGGAAGTATAGCGGTTGATGTAGTCGCGCAGCTTGTCGCCGGCAACTGCTTTCAGGCCGTCTCCCATGAACTTGATTCCGAACATGAACAGTCCGAATCCGCCCAGGATCATCCCCCAATTCAATGATGCGATTGACATTTCTTTCCTCCCTAGTAATGCGTTAAAAAACGCAGTCTTCCGGCTGCGCATAACCCGATTCCGGTTTTTCCCATGCACAGCCAGACAAATGAGTGCATGAGTCTTACAAATTAAGACAGACCGGATATTTCTATCGTGATGACGATCTGCCCCTGCCGGAGTTTCCGGCAGGCTGTTACTCCCTCACTACGTTTATCATAGCATGCCCGCTTTCTTTCCAAAAGAAAAAAGATGCTTCTCAGAAAAGCATCTCCAGTTTCCGGACATTGTCCAGACAGTCATTTCTGACCATGTCAAACCACAGCGGTGTCATAGATACATAGCCTTCACTGACCGCCCCGCTGTCACCATCCGGCAGTCTTGCCGCGTCATATTTCTTCGGTGCCGGTGTTTCCATCGACAGCCGCAGCGTATCGGCGTCGACTGTTTCCTTGGTAATCGGCCGCCGGTAATCCACCGGTGTGTCAAAGACAGACGCCCGGAATCCCTTCAGTTCTTCATACGGCAGATCGGGCACGTTGACATTCAGCATATAGTCAAGCCGGCGGGGATCCTCGAGAAAGGCAGGCAGGATCATCTTCAGTACCCGGGCGGCTGTATCGTAATGGACCAGATCACGGCCGCAGAGCGATACGGCAATTGAGGGCACAAAGGACAGCGTTCCCTCAGCCGCCGCGCCTACCGTACCGGAATAGACACAGTCACTGCTCAGGTTGCGGCCGTTGTTGATGCCGGAGATCACCGCGTCAAAGGTGACATCAAACAGACCGCACAGTCCGTAGTAGACACAGTCTGCCGGTGTTCCGTCGATCGCGTATGCTTCGCGGATACCGGGAAGTTTTTTCCGGTAGGCGTGATTCACCGAATAAAAATATGTCACGGAGTGACTGTAGGCACTGCGCTGGCTTCTTGGCGCGGCAATATATACATCATGTTCGTCTTTCAGGGCATCGGCGAGGATCTGCAGTCCTTCGGCATCAATGCCATCATCATTGCTGAGAAGTAATTTCATGTTCTGATTATAGCATGCAAAGAAAAAACACCGCATCTGCGGTGTCCTGATCAGCGGATATGGAACATGTATTCAGCGACCAGTTTCTCGGTCCGGTTGGCGCCGATCATCTTTGTCATGCCATCGACTGCCACACCGCCCTCTTTGATCAGCCGCTGGGCATAGACTGCCGTGGCTTCCCGCTTGGCCTGCGGATCGCACGGTGCTGCTTCCTTCAGTGCCTTGAGATAGGTGTCGATGTATTCACGGCCGAACTTCTCTATGTCTGCCGTCATCTTCTTGCCCTTCTTGCATATCGTCGAGGAAAGATGGAAACTGTCATACCAGCGCGGCTCCGCCTGATAGTCCGGCAGATATGCGTATTTTTCCTTCAGCGGCTCAAACGCCGAAAGATCCTCTTCATGCAGGGCCGAACGGTCCATTTCCATGATCACGGTATCCGTGTCGACCGCGTGGATGGCGTCGCAGCTCAGGAAGGAAAGATCTTTGTCTTCCGGACTGAGAACCATTGTCTCCATCTCCATCAGTCCGAACATTGCCTTCATTTTCATGGCAAACAGGTTGCCGACCCCTTCCACGTGCCATGCTTCATTTTCGAAACCAAGAATAAACTTGTTGATCTTCGCATAATCACCGAGATCTCTTTTCTGCAGCGTATAGTCTTTCTGCAGTTCCTGCAGCAGGTATTCCTTCAGCATATAAACTCATCTCCTTACATTTATTATTCCCTTTCGGGCATGTCTGAACACATCCATCATACCGTTGTCTTTTTCTATGGTCAAATGCCGGATGACGTACAGGAAATTGATATTGCAAAACTGAAAACAAAACCTTATAATAAATGAGCACTGAAAAAATACGGTTCCTTAGCCAAGCGGTAAGGCATCAGACTGCAACTCTGTGATCGCCGGTTCGATTCCGGCAGGAACCTCCATTTTTTTTGGGGATGTGGCGGAATCGGCAGACGCAACGGACTTAAAATCCGTTGGTGGAAACACCGTACGGGTTCAAGTCCCGTCATCCCCACGTTTCTAACGGACAGTCCCCTAAGTGTGACTGTCATCCTGAAAAGCCCGGCGGGCTTTTTTCTTTTATCCGGAATAATAGGGTAGAGAGGGAGCTTTAGCTCCCGTCCCTCCCGTTGCACCGTACGTACGGTTCTCGTATACGGCGCTACATTTGTATTGTCAGCACGAAC